>CAYQEG010000009.1:0-82822 GCA_964416435.1 uncultured Rickettsiales bacterium | reverse complement strand
GCGGGGTGGACCGCCATCCAGCGGTGAGATGACCCGTCTCGGCGCTGATTGGCGGCGGGCGTTCCGGGTCTTCGAACGAAAAACGCCCCTCGACGGGGAGTCGAGGGGCGGTCGGGGTCTTCGAACGAAAAACGCCCCTCGACGGGGAGTCGAGGGGCGTTCTTCGTTCCTTGAGCGCTCTGGCGACTGAGGAGGAGGGGGATCCACCAGCCGCTCAAGGCGGGTGTGGTGCGGCTCCCTCGGCCATGAGGGGGAGGAGGGGTTGCCGTCTCGTATCGAGAGCGGGAGCCGTGCCACGGTCGAGTCCCCGGCCTCTGGCTGTGAGGGGGAGGGGGTTGCCAGCGCCTTGCGGCGGCAGCCCGGGACTCGTTTACTTGTCAAAGACACCCCGAGAATCTGCACGCCTCGTGCCAGCCTTCGAGAAAAAGATCGATCGGGCCGCAGTCGTTCGATCAGCTCCGGGACGCCGGCCTCTGACACCCCGGATGTCCACGGATCATTTCATTTTGAACCCCCCTGTGTTTCAACTTGAAACGTTTCAAATTGAAACTATGCGGGTGCAGGTCGTATCTCGACCCCCCGTGGGCTATCCTTGTCAGGTGGACGCTGAGGAGATCGCGGTGAAAGAGCTCGTGGAGATGATGGTCAAGGCCTTGGTCGATCGACCCGAAGATGTCGAAGTGACCGAGGTCGAGGGCACCCACTCCAGCGTGATCGAGCTCAAGGTCGCCAAGGAAGACATCGGCAAGGTGATCGGCAAGAAGGGCGCGCACGCGCAGGCCCTCCGCACGATCATCGCGGCCGCCGGCGGCAAGCGAAAGAAGCGTTACGTCCTGGAGATCCTCGAAGATCGGTCCTACTGAGCGATCCGCGGGAATGCGGGTGAGCAGCCGGGTGTAGTAGCGACAACACCCCACGCGCGGAGCCGCAACGAATGGGTCGACCGACGTTGAAGCTGGTACCTCAGAGCAACCCCCCCAATCCGTCCGATGAGCAGATCTCGGAGACGGCGCGATCCGATCGCGACCGCGCGTTCGACATGCTCGTCCGCAAGTACCGCGACCGGATCTACTACCACGCGCTGTACATCACCAAGGACAGCGAAGAGGCGTTCGACGTCGCTCAAGACGTCTTCGTCCGCGCCTACCACGAGCCCCGCCTGTTCAACGACGGGTTCCGGGCCAAGGCGTGGCTCTTCCGGGTCTGCACGAATCGTTGCTACAACATCGTGCGTGACCGGAACCGCCGCGGCGCCATCCTCGAGCGCGTCGGCAAGCAGAAGCAGGCGCTGGTCGAGCATCACAAGGCGATCGACTCCGTCGTCGCCAAGGAGTTGAGCGCCTCGATGGCCACCGCGATGGACAAGCTCAGCCCGGAGCACAAGACGATCCTGCTGCTCCGCTACTTCGACGACCTCTCCTACAAGGAGATCGCGGACACGCTCCAGATCAAGCTGGGCACCGTGATGAGCCGCCTCAGCCGAGCCAAGGTCCGTCTGTCCCAGGTCCTGGAGGCCCAGACCGCATGAACTGCTGGCGTGTCAGCAACCTCGTCGCTCCTTTCCTCGACGGGGAACTTCCAGAGGCCGAGACGGACGCCGTCGCGAGCCACCTGGAGGAGTGCCCGGTGTGCGCTGAGATGGTCGAGTCGGTCGAGCGGCTCCCGCCGTTCCCCGCCTTGCAGCTCGACTCCGAGCTGGAGCGCCCGCTCTTCGAGCGGTTCGACGCCTGCCTGGCCGAGCGCATCGCCGCCTCCCTCGCGACCGACGAAGACGAGGAGCTGCAGGCCGCCGTCGGCTGGGGAGCTTCGCTGCGCCGACCGGTCCGGGTCCCCGTCGCCCTCGTCGCCGCCTACATGGGCGTCGTCGTGCTCCTCGGCGGAGGCATCCTGCTCAACCACCAGAACGTCCGCGACCTGGAGGTCGCCGTGCAGCAGCGCGACCAGCTGCTGGACACCCTGCGGGTCCGGCTCGCCGAGTCCCGCTCCGTCAACCCCGCGGCGGTCCCGGTGATGGCCGACGACGCGGCCGAGCCGAACGTCGTGTTCCTCCCCGCCGGCGTCGGGCCGACGGGGCTCGCCCCCGCCAGCTCCCTGCCCGGCTCGACCGTCTACGGCACCACCGTGCCGGCCAGCTACCGGGTCAGCGAGTCCCCTCGGATCGTGCACTAGAGCGCCGCCGCTCCCCACCACCATGCATCCCCTCCCCCGCCTCCTCTCCCGCTTCGCCGGGAGCCTCCTGGTCGTGATCTTCGCGACGACCAACGGCCTCGCCACCGAGCCCCTGGTCGGCGATCTCCCGCCCGCCCCGGCCGACATCGAACGGCTGCTGGGGGCCGACCTGGATGACGCCGAGGCGGCCGCCCTGTTCGCCCAGGTCCGCGCGCTGCTCATCGAGCGACTCGGCGACGACGAGGTGTCCGAGGCCGACCTCTGGCTCGGCGCCGTCCAGGGGATGATCGACGTCGTCAACCGGGAGTCCCGAGAGGACGCGAGCCGGACCGAGGCCGCCCTCCCCGACGCCGGCATGGTGCTCGACGCCGCCGGCGCCGGCCGCCTCGCCGAAGGCATGCGGGGCTCGATGACCGGCATCGGGGTCGAGTTCCAGCTCCTCTCCCGCCCCGGCATCCTCGTCGTCTCCCGGGTGCTGCCCGAGAGCCCGGCCGACCAGGCCGGCATCCTCATCGGCGATCGCATCGTCGCGCTCGACGGCCTCGGCTTCGTCGGTCGCACCCTCCCCGAGGTCCTCCGCATGCTCCAGGGCGAAGCGGGCAGCCGGGTCGCCCTTCAGCTGCAGCGCGGCGTCGGCATGGCGACGGCCAGCTTCGTGCTCACCGTCGAGCGCAAGGCCTTCGCCGTGCGCTCCGTGTCCGACGAGCTGCGGGCCGGCGGCGTCGGGTACATCCGCGTCTTCGGCTTCCACCGCAACACCCCGCGCGAGGTCGGCGACGCCCTCCAGCGGCTCCGGGAGCTCGGGGCCGATCGGATCGTCCTCGACCTGCGGGACTCCCTGGGCGGAGATCTCATCGGCGCCGCCGGGGTGGCGGACCTGTTCCTGCCGGAGGGGACGGTGCTGGGGCGCGTCGTCGAACCCGGCGTGGGTGAGCGCGACCTGCTCGCCACCGAGCCCCAGGCCGAGGAGCGGAGCCTCGTCGTGTTGGTCAACGCCTGGACCCGGGGCTCTGCCGAGGCGGTCGCGACCGCCCTCCAGGAGCACCACCGGGCGTACGTGATCGGCGAACCGACGATGGGGTCGGCGCACACCGAGACCCTGATCGATCTGGGCCACGAGCTGGTGCTCCGGCTCGAGTCCGTCCGCCTCTTCTCGCCCACCGGGCGGTCCTGGGAAGGCCGCGGGGTGCTCCCCGATCAGCCCTTCTGGAGCGACCCCGCGGGCGACCCGAACGAGGCCGGCGCGGTCGACCCGATGTTCGAGATGGCGGTCCACTACCTCGAGACCGAGGGCCTCTGATCCAGCCCCCCCCCTTGAGGGGGGTCGGTCCGCTCACGTAGGATCGGGTTTCGCTGTCACGCGGCAGTCGACGAGGACTGGATGGGCTCGGCCAAGAAGTCGCGCAAGAAGGCATCCGACAAGGGCCCGCTCGCACAACTCGCCAAGCTCGGCGAGGACGGCGCGACGGGGGTCCTCCATACGTCCGGATCCGCGGGGGACGTCGACGTCTTCTTGATGCTCGGTGACATCATCGCGTGCAGCAGTCCCGACGACGGCGAACACCTTCGGCTGATCCTGGTCTCCGACGGCGTCATCTCACCCGGCGATCTCGCCGCCGTACGCGACTCCGCGGGCCCCGACGAAGATCTCGTGGACCTGCTCGTGACCGGCGGCGTGGTGCCGCCCGATCGCATGATGGCGGCGCAGTCCGTCCTCTTCCACGACAACCTCGGATACGCCACCGGCCTGCCCGATCGCACCGCCGAGTTCGAGGCCCTGGACAGCGTCTTCCCGCCGAACATGCAGCTCGGCCTCGACCGGGCCGAGCTCCTCGACGGAGTCGGCGCCTGGGCGGACGGCGCCGCGTCGTCCATCGCCGCCCTGGTCGACCCGGAGCGTTTCTGGGCCGCCGGCACGGACGAGGCCCCGGCCACCGCCCCCGCCGTCATCTGGGAGCAGCTCCGGGCCCCCCACGTCATGGCGAACGTCATCGCCATCGTCGGCCCGCCCCGGATCGACGCGCTGACCGCCGCGGCCGGCTGGATCGCCGAGGGCGCCCTCGTCGAGACCGAAGAAGACGACTACAGCAAGGCCGCTCGGGGCGGCTTCGTGAAGTCCTACGAGGTGCTCGACAAGGTCGACCTCCAGGGCGTCGACATCATCGGCACCGGGGAGGAGGCGCAGGTCCCCTCCGCGGTGAGCCTCGAAGCGATCGAGGCGGTCGCCCTGGACGAGGACGACCACGACGATCACGACGAGGCGGACATCGAGGCGCTCGAGGAGGAGGAGTTCGACGACGAGGACGTCGACGAGCCGACCCAGGTCTCGCCGCTCCGCACGACCCGGCCGGACATGCCGGTGCGGGTCCTGGAGGGCGACGAGCCGTCGGGCGACATCGAGATCGGCGAGGACGACTTCGACATCTTCGGAGACGACGATGAAGACGCCGGCGCCGCGGCGGTGGTCGAGGAGGAGGACGTCGACGCGGGCGGCACCGCGACCGTCGAGCTGTCCAACACCCCCTTCGACCGCGAGCAGCTCAACGACTTCGAGACCCGCATCCAGGTCTTCAACAACATCTTCCGGGTGATCTTCGCGACGTTCGCCGAGCACATCGGCAAGGACAAGTCGCTCCAACGCTTCAACGCCCTGCTGGGGAGCGGCCAGCGCCAGTACCCCGAGCTGTTCAAGGATCTCCGGGTCGACGACGACGGCTCCGTCAGCCCGGGGCCGCTGATCAACAACCTCGCGCTGTGCCCCCCCGGCGACTACGCCGCGCTGCTCCACCAGGGCCTGTACGAGCTGATCTTCTCCCACCTGTACGACGCCAAGGACCTGCTCCCGGGCGACGCCGAGAGTGAGATGATGGAGAAGATCGTCGTGTTCGAGCGCCACCTCCACCAGATGTAGTGCGCGGCTCGTCCGTCCTCGACGGGGTGCTGTTCGACCTGGACGGCACCCTCATCGACAGCCGAGAGGACCTCGCCGCCGGCGCCAACCGCCTGCTCACCGAGCTGGGCCTGACGACCCTCGAGACCGCCGAGCTGATGACCTTCGTCGGGCGCGGCGCCCGGGGGGGGGGCCGCGGGGCGCTCGACCGCGTCGACCCCGAGGTCCGCGTCTCCCGGGGCGACGACGTGCTTCGCCGCTTCCTGGGGCACTACACGGCGGTCATGCTCGCGACCACCCGGCCGTTCGACGACGTGGTCGCCGGCCTCGCGACGCTGCACGACGCCGGGGTCCCGATGGGCGTGCTGAGCAACAAGCCCCACGAGCCGACGGTCGAGATGGTGCGGGCGCTCGACCTCGAGCGCTGGTTCGCCGTGGTGCTCGGCTCGGGCGCCGTACCCGAGCGGAAGCCGGGCCCGGGCGGGCTGCTGTTCGCCGCCGAGCGCCTCGGCGTGAGCCCGGATCGCTGCCTGTACGTCGGCGACTCCGACGTGGACGTCGACGCCGCTCGGGCCGCCGGCATGCCGTCTCTGTGGTGCTCGTGGGGCGGGATACACCTCGATCGGCCGGCCGACTGCGTGGCCGTGGACCACTTCGGCGAGGTCGTCGAGCGCGTGCTGGGGTTCAGCCCCTGACCTTGGAGCGGTTCGCGTGACGGGCCGCCTCGCCGGCCCGCAGCCGCTCCAGCGTGTGCTCGCCGCGCGCCACCTGCTCCAGCCGCTCCCGCGCCTGTCGGACGTAGTCCTCCTCCCGCTCGCAGACGAGCCAGCGGCGACCCAGCAGCTCGGCGACCACCGCGGTCGTGCCGCTGCCCCCGAAGGGATCGAGCACGAGGTCGCCCTCGTCGGAGGAGGCCTCGACGAGCCGTCGGATCAGCTCCTCCGGCTTCTGGGTCGGGTGGCTGGTGCGCTCGGCCATCGCGTTGCTGAGGATCGGCACCTCGATCACGTCCCGCGGCCGAGCCCCCAGCGGGTGCGGGGTCCAGCGCTTGCCGCCGCCTCCGAAGTGGGACGTGTCGCCCTGGGGCCGCTCGGGGTACCGCTTGGTGTGGGCGTTGTAGGGCACCCGCACGGCGTCCAGGTTCATCGTGAACCGGCGGGACTTGCGCAGGTGCAGGATCGACTCGTGACTGCGGCCCCAGTCGTTGGCCATGTTGCCCTTGTTGCGGTACGCCCAGACGAGCCAGCGGCAGCCGGCGAACAGGTCCCCGCACGCCCACTTCAGATCGGCCAGGACCTCGCTGAAGCCCATGACGTAGGCGCTGCCGTCTGCGTCCAGGAGCCGCGCCACCTGCTCCAGCCAGGCCCGGGACCAGTCGACGTACTCCCGGCGGCTCTTCCAGGTGTCCCACCACGCCTTGGCGATGCCGTACGGGGGGTCCGCGACGACGAGGCGCACCGAGCCGGCGTCCAGCGACTCCAGCCACGGGCGGCTGTCTCCGCAGAGCAGCGCGCCGAGGTCGCTGCCGTAGACCCGCTCAGCCAAGCCAGAGCTCGTCCAGCGCGGCGAACTGCGGGCCTTCGTTGCGCCGTCGCCACCAGCGGAAGCCGCCGGCCGTGAGCGCGACGCCGTCGTCCCCCAGTCGGCCGGTGACGAGCGCGGCGATCGCGTCGGCCCCCTCCCCCGCCTCGGCCGCACGGACCACGGCGGGCAGCACCTCGTCCGCGAACGCGAGGCGATCGTCCACCCCCATCAGGGGCGAGCAATGCAGCCCCGCGGGGGGCATCTGCAGCCCGACGATGTCCAGCGCGAGCGCGACGAACGCGGTCGCCATGGCGGTCGCTTCGCCCCGGGCGCGCTCCAGGGAGGCCTCCAGGTCATCGCCCGCCGGCACGATCGCCTCGGCGTAGATCTTCGTCTTGGGCTCGGTCCCCGAGGGCCGGATGACGAGCCGGTGGTCGGCGCCCAACTGGAAGGCGAGCACGTCGCGCGACGAGCGGTCGGTGTCCGAGACGATCGGCCCGAACACCCCCGCCTCGTCCCGACGATCGTCGAACCGCGTGACGGGCCGCCCGCCGATCTCGCTCGGGGGCGTCGCCCGCAGCCCCTCCTGGATCGCCAGGATGCGCTGCCGGCCGACCGCGCCGGCCATCACCAGCGGCATCTGGATGTTGGCGACGGCCCCGTGGCGAGCGTAGATCCCCTCCAGGGCGGCGAGCAGGGACGAGCCGGCGTCCTTGCGCTCCGAGGCGAGCTCCGCGAGCACGAGGGCCGGGGCGATCGCGTCCTTGTCCCGGATGTCGCCGGTCAACAGGAAGCCGTGGCTCTCCTCGGTGCCGATCAACACGTCGTCCAGGCTGCCGCTCACGTCGCCGGACCGGCCGGTCGTCTCCAGGTCGCGCATCACGCCGGCGATGTACTTGCAGCCGACGAGGAGGTGCTCGACGACCTGCCCGCCGTGAGCGCGCACGATCCGGGAGAACAGCTGCGTCGTCACCTCGGTCTTGATCGCGATCTTGCCGGGGGGCTGCCCCGCGAACCGCGCCTCGGCCACCAGGCAGCTCAGCTCGTTGCCCGTCATGAAGCGCCAGGTGTTGCCGTCACCGGTCGGCGCCATGCCGCCGATCCGGTCGGCGTCCGGATCCGTGGCCAGGATCAGGTCGGCGTCCACCTCACGGGCGAGCTCCACCGCCGCCTCCAGGGCGGACGGGTACTCGGGGTTGGGAGCTCGGAACGGCACCCCCGGGAACAGCCCGTCGTGGGCCCGCTGGGAGGCCACGTAGTGCACCTCGAAGCCGGCCCGCTCCAGCGCGTCGCCGACCGAGTCGTCGCCCACCCCGTGCAGGTTCGTGAACACCACCCGGGCCGACCGGCTGCTCCCGCGCAACACCTGGGACGACTCGGCGAGGTAGGCGTCGTGGAGGTCGGCGCCGACGAAGTGGATGCGCCCGGTGGCGAGCGCGTCCTCCCACGACATGGTGCGCACCTCGGTCACCGCCTCGACCTGGCGGACCATCGCCTCGTCGAACGGGGGGACCTCCTGCGCGCCGTGCTCCGTGTAGAACTTGCCGCCGTTGTCGTCCGGGTGGTTGTGCGACGCGGAGACGTTCAGGCCGCCCTGGGCGCCGAGCCGGCGGATCAGGAACGACAGCTCGGGGGTCGCGAGGTAGCGGTCGGTGCCCGGCTCGAGCATGTGCACGGTGCAGCCGTTGGCCACGTAGATGGCCGCCGACTCCCGAGCCAGGTCGACCGACGTCATGCCCAGCAGGGGGTTGTCGGCGCCGGCGGGGAACGCGCCGCGGAGGTCGCGGAACACCCGGACGTCCGACGCCACCACCACCGACAGGGCGGCGTCGGCGCCGAAGCGGTCGCGCATGAACGCGATGTTGCCCTGCACCGAGGTGCCGACGGACCAGGGGTTCATCCGGTTGGGCCCCAGGCCGACGGGGCCGCGGCGGCCGCCGGTCCCGAACGGGAGCACCCGGTAGAAGGAATCGAGCAGCGTGTCCCAGCTGCCCTGCTCGATCAGCGCGACGAGCAGGGAGCGGTAGCGGGCGAACTCGGCCCCGCTGAGCCAGCGCTCGATGTTCCCCGCCGCTTCTTCCGCGTGCTCGGGGCGGCTGGCGAGTTGTCGGAGCTCTCGTCGGATGGTGTCCATGTCCATAGCGGCGGGAATGTATCAGGGCACCGTTGGGGATGCCCTTGTCGGTGCGGGGCGATTGCTCTAGTTTGCGCGCGATGTACCGTGCCCTCCTTGCATCGGTCGCCCTTCTCCCCGGCCTTGCGTTCGCCGGAGGAGACGACGTCCCGCCGAACCCCTTCCCGGTGGACCCCGCCGCGATCATCCACCTGTCTCCGACGGGACTGGAGTCGCTGGGGACCGCCATCTCCGGCGTGCTGCCGACCGAGATCGCCGTCACCGGCCTCTCGGGAGAGTTCGACTGTGACGAGGAGGAAGAGGGCGTCCTCACCTACTCGGCCGACGACATCATCATCAAGCTGTCCACCGAAGCGGCGGAGATCACGCCCGAGGACGGCACCTTGAACGTCGCGCTCCGGATGACCATCTGGAGCGACCCCGCCGCCATCAACGTCGAGGGCACCTGCCTCTTCGACATGGACGAGGCGTGCACCCTCGCGCTCCCGCCGACCTGGCTCGACGTCGACCTCGGCATCGACCTCGTGCTCGAGCAGGGCGAGATCAACGCCCAGGTCGACCACCTGTGGTTCAGCCACGGCGAGTTCGGCAACCCGATCGAGACCGGCTGCATCCTCGGCGACGCCCTCGAGACGCTCAACGGCTACGGCATCGACCTGCTCGGCGAGATCCTCGACACGGTGCTGGACGAGCAGATCGCCGAGCTCGAAGTGCAGCTCGAAGAGGCGATCGGCGGGCTCGCCGGCGCGCTGACCCTGGCCGACGACCTGGAGGTCATGGGTACGACGCTCAGCTACGAGCTCGCCGCCACGGACCTGGAGGTCTCCAACTCGGGCGTGACCCTCGTGTTCGAGTCGTCCTTCAGCACCCCGGCCTACGGGACCTGCGTCCCCCAGGCCGGCCCGTACCTCGCGTCGTCCCACGACCCGCCGGCGATCACCGGCCTCATCCCGTCGACCACCGTGCCGTACCACATGGGCATCGTGGTCAACGAGGACCTCCTCAACCAGGCGCTGTACGCGGCCTGGCAGGGCGGCCTGCTGTGCCTTCGGGTCGCGGACCTGGTCGACCTCGAGCTGACCACCGACTACCTGTCGCTGGTCGAAGAGGAGGCCGTGGCGGAGCTGTGGCCCGAGCCCATTCCGCTGGACGTGCGCACGGTACCCAACGGCCCCCCGGTGGTCGACTTCGGCTCCGGCCCCGGCCTGACCGCGGAGCTGGCCCTCGACGTCTACGGTGACGAGCTCGACCGGGCGACCCGCCTGTGGAGCAACGGCGTGTACGCCGACGCCGGCGTCGGCCTGGAGCTCGAGGACGGCGAGCTGATCATCGACCTCGACTTCGACCTCGAGTCGCACCTCGGGATCACGGTCGCCTACAACGAGTTCCTGCCGTCGAGCATCCCCGAGGGGTTCGCGTCGCTGATCCCGGACCTGGTGTCCGCCGCGCTGGACCTCGACGCGCTCGTGCCCACGATCGCCATCCCCGCCATCTACGGCATCACCCTGTCGGACCTGGACATGCGCGCCGTCGGCGCCGAGCAGGACTACCTGGGCGTCTACGCCTGGATCGACCCCGACGCGGCGACGCCCATCGAAATCGGCCCCATCGAGCTGTCCGGCGTGGGCTGCGGCGACACCGGCGACGGCGGCGAGATCGTCGTGCCGGGCTGCGAGAGCGAAGACGGCTGCCTGGGCGAGGAGAGCGGCTGCGGCGGCGAGGGCGGCTGCAGCGGCGAAGACGGCGGCTGCGGCGGCTGCAGCGGCGAAGAAGGCGGAGACTGCGGCAGCTGCGGCGTCGGCTCCCGCGGCTGGCGGCTCAACGCCTGGAGCGTGCTGTCGTTCCTGGTCCCGTTGCTGCTGATCAGCCGGCGGCGCCGCTGAGCGACACCAGCTGCTGGGCGACCTGGCCCGGCGCGGTGAGCCCCCGGCTCTTGACCTCTTCGAGCGTATAGCCAGCCAGGATCTCGAGCATCTGCGCTCGGATCTCGTCCCACACGCTCACCTGCGTGCACTCGGTGTGGAGCTGGCAGCTCTGCTCGCCGCTGTCGCCCTGACAGGGCACGAGGGACCACGGCCCTTCGACGACCTCCAGGATCTCGCGGAAGGTGATCTCCCTCGCCGAACGGGCCAGCACGTAGCCGCCGCCCGGGCCGACCCGGGAGTCGACGAGGGCGCCGTCGGCGAGCTCCTTGAGGATCTTGGACAGGAACGCGCGAGGGATCGCCATCTCCCGCGCGACCTCGCTGATCAGCACGCGCCGATCGGGGTGGGTCGCCAGGTAGGACATGGCGCGGACGGCGTAGTCAGCTTTGCGCGAGACGTGCATCGCCCCCGACCGTAGCGCCGAGGGGAGGCGCCCTCAACCTTCGAGGCCCAGCGTGTTTCGCACGGTCTCTCGATCCGACTCGAACTTGAGGGACGAGAGCAGCTGCTCGAAGTTCTCCTGGTCGACGAGGCGGGGGTGCAGGAACACCAGGGCGTCGACCCGATCCCGGGAGAAGCTGAACAGCTCCACCAGCGCGGCGGCCTGCTCGGACGTGACTGTCTCCTGCTCCAACTCTCGGGTCAGGACCTGCATCTTGCCCTCGGTGAAGGAGACCCCTTCGATCGTGGCGACGATGGCGACGAAGCGCTCGGACGGCAGCCCCGGCTCCGCGGGCGCCTCGGTCTCCGCGACGACCTCCGGCTCCTCGACCGGGGCGGTGAGCAGCCCCTCGGCGAGCAGCCAGGCCCGCAGGTCACCGTCCTCCTTGAGGCGGCCGACCTCGACGAGGGCGCTGTGCAGGCTGCGTCGGACCTCGGCCAGCTCCACCAGGGCCTGGTCCCGGTCGACGCCGTCGGCCGACGAGGCCAGGAGGATCTCCAGGGCCGCGATGCGATCGAGGGCGTCGCTGAGCAGCCGAACCGCTTCGACCCCCGCGACGCTCTCCGTCGACGGCAGGGGGCTCAGCTCCGGCAGGCCGTCGAGGCTCAGCGGCGCCTCGGGTGCGTCCGCGGTGCCGCGGAGCAGGTCGACCTCGTCGCCGGCCGGGGCGGTCTCTTCGTCATCGCCAGCGAACGATGCGGCCGGCGTGACCAGCAGGGCGAGGAGCAAGAGCAATCGCGGTGAAGACATACTCATCCGGGGCGACCATCTACAGCAGGCACGTGTCCCATGCAAGAAGAGTCATCGCACCGACCGGGTTACCTGACCCGATCTCCTCGCCCCCCGGGGCCCGATCTCGGCGTCGCTCCTCGGTTACACGGGAGCGACCGTGCGCCCTCGTCGCTCCTGGACCTCGGACCCGGGGACCTTTCGATCTCCGGGTCATCAGACCCGGTCGGTGCGATCACGCCGCGGTGAGCCGCCAGATGGCCTCGAGATCGGCCGCTCGCCGCTCCCACGTGTGCTCTGCCAACACCGACGATCGAGCGGCCGCTCCCATTCGAATCGCCGCCTCATCATCGTCCAGGAGCTGCAGCAGGGCGTCCGCGAACGCGCGGTCGTCGCCATCGGGGATCACCCGCCCGTGCACGCCGTCACGCACGATCATCGCCGAGCCGGCGGACGCGACGACCGGCAGCCCCAGGGCCATGTAGTTGAGCAGCTTGATCGGGAACCCACGACAGACCGTGCGCGGCAGGGCGGCGACGCGGCTGCTCGAAAGCAGGTCGCGTACCCGCTCCCAGCGGCGCTCCGTCACCAACTCCAGGTTGGCGTCGGACAGCTCGACCTCCCACGCCAGCTCCGCCACGTCCTCCAGCGTCGCGCTGGAGACGACCCGCAGCTTCGCGTCCGGGCGGCGATGGACGACCCGGGCCATCGCCCGGAGCAGCAGCGTCAGGTCCTGGTAGCGGTCCGGGTTGCCCGCGTAGACCACCGTCGGCGGCGCGGTGGTCGCCGCGGCGGCGCCTTCGAAGTCCTCTGGGTGGAGCGCGGGGGGGAGATGGTGCAGCCGGTCCGCCGGCACGCCGAGCTCCCGGTGCGCCTCCACCGCCGCCTCCGAGATGACGATGACCCGGTCAGCCCGGCGGGGCACCTGCCGATCGAGTACGCCGGCGACGCTCCGTGCCAGCTGCGCCGTCACGCCGCCGTCGACGTACAGGTGCAGCTCGTCGCTCATCAGGTTGTGGGAGTGGTACAGCACCGGCACCCGACGCACCCGACGCACTGCGTAGGCGGCCAGCGGCGCCTCGTAGTTGTGGGCGTGGATCAGGTCGGGCTTGACCCGGCGCACCACCCGGTCCAACTCCCGCAGCAGCAGGGCGTCCAACCGCGGCTTGCCCCACGACGGCCCGGCCCGGAGCTTGTCGTACCCCGCAACGGCGGGGATGCGGTGGAGGATCTCGCCCTCGGACGGCAGGTCCTCTCCGTGGTGGTAGGTCACCAGGTGGACCTCGTGGCCACGCCGGACCATCGCCCGGACGAGGCCGCGGATGTAGACCTGGGTGCCCTGGGTGGTGGGGTACGGGCAGGCGGCCACCATCACCACCCGGAAGGCCCGGCTCACCGCAGGTACCCCAGGCTGCGCAGCCGTTGCTGGAGCGCGGCGGGGTCGGCGTCGGCGACCTCGGCAGGGCGCCAGGCAGGCGGCCGGGGGCCCAGCTGCACGCCGGCGGCGGCCAGCCAGGCGGGGAGCAGATCGGCGATCTCCATCGCGGCCCGACCCGGCTGCACCCCCGGCCCCGCGAGCAGGAAGATGCCGTCACGGCGATGGGAGCCGGGCATGCCCGCCCCCTTCGCTCCGCGCCACGCGGCCCGGCCCAGCCGGACCACCGACGCGTCGCCCGGCCGGCTGCGGGCCAGGGTGTAGGAGTACCCCCCGGGGCAGCGAAGCTCCAGGAGCAGATCGGGGGCCCGATCGCCCAGGGGTCCGGGGTACAGAACCGACGCCCGGTGCACCGCCTCGACCACCGGCCCGCCGTCGAAGGGATCGCGCCAGCCCAGGAGCGCCCGCTCGATGCCGCGGACCAGGGCCTCGCGGGCGGCCGGCTCGGCGGGCACCGGACCGTGCGGGTCCCGCCCCTGCAGGTTCAGCCGGATCGCCGGGCAGTAGTCGAGCTCGTCGCAGAACGCGAAGCTCCGGCGCAGGTCCACCGAGCCCCAGCGGGAGCGTTCGTCGAGCCGGTCGACGACGCGGTCGGGGGCCGCTCGGACGAGCCGCTCCAGCCAGGCCGGGGGCAGCGCGCCGGCCAGCCGGTGCGGCCACCGACCGGCGGCGCGCCGCGACGGCTCGAACGTCAGGAACCCCTGGTCGGCCAGGAACGCGTTGACGTGCAGGGCCCGGTCGGAGGCGCCCCCGAAGCCGTGGTCCGACGCGATGATCACGGCGTCCCAATCGTCCGCCGCGACCAGGGCGCCGACCGCCGCGTCGAGGCGACGGTAGACGGCGCGCACAGCGTCGCCGTGCCGCGCCGCGAGCTCCGGCAGGTGGCGCGGCGAGGCCGTGTCCATCAGGTGCCAGAAGTGATGGCTGACGGTGTCCGACTCCCCGAACAGGAGCGCGAACACGTCGTACGGCGGGCCGTCTGCGAGCAGCGCCCGAGCCACCCGCTCCTTGTCGGCGATGCCGGACAGGAGCGCCGCAGTCGCCCGCTCCTCCCAGCGCGACCCCTTGCGCAGCTCCGAGAAGTCGGCGTACGCCAGGTCCCGCCCCAGGGTCGCTCGCACCAGGTCGTGCAGCGACCGCGGCGAGCAGGCCTCGCGCGGCACCCGGGTGGCGACGGGCGAGTCGAACCCCGAGATCTGCCCCCCGGTCAGCGGCTCCGGCGGCCAGGTCGTCGGGAACAGGAAGGTGCCCACCCGCAGCCCCCGGTCGGACAGCTGGCGGGGGATCGTCGGCACCGCTCGATCGCCCGCGTCGACCCGACGCAGCCGCCCGGTGCCCCGCTCGCGACGAACGAAGTCGAAGATCCCGTGCACGTCGGGGGGGCACCCCGTCAGGAACGACGACCACGCCGGCAGCGTCATCGGAGGCAGCGTGGAGCGCAGCGGCCCCCACGCGGCGCGACGCTGCAGGTCCGCGAGCGTGGGCAGCTCCCCGCGCGCGATGCCCTCGAAGAGCAGCTCGGGGGTGGCCCCGTCCAGACCGACGATCAGGGTCCTGGGCAGCGCCCCCGTCAGCCCCCGCACAGGCCCTCGGCGATGTCGACGTACCCCAGGGAGCGGAGCAGCTCGCAGTCGGCGGCGGACGCCCCCTCGGGGCGCTGGCTGGGGGTCACCGCCCCGGTACAGGCCGCGGTCTGCAGCGCGCTCAGGCGGGCCGCCCGCGGCTCCAGCGCGTAGCGGGCGCTGGAGGAGTCGGCGAGGTCCTCCTGCTCGTCGGGATCGGAGGCGAGGTGGAACAACTCGGCGGCCGGGCGGCTCTGGCCCGGCGGCCCGTGCTGGTTCTCGATCAACTTCCACTCGAGGTCCCGCACCGCCCGAAGCTGGTAGCCCTCGAAGTCGGCCTCGAGGAGCGCCAGCCGATCCCGCTCCTCGCGCAGGTCGTACTCGCGCAGCAGCGAGAAGCCCTGCCAGTGCCGACCGTGCGGGGCGCCGGCGAGGTCGGCGAGGGTCGGGGCGACGTCGAGCAGCCGGACCTGGTCGGTGACGTGCCGGGGGGTGCGGTCGGGGACCTTGAGGATCAGCGGGACCCGCATCGTCTCGTCGTACAGCCGGTTGCCGTGCCAGAAGCCGCCGTGCTCGCCGAACTCCTCGCCGTGATCCGACGTGACCACCACGACGGTGTTGTCGGCCAGGCCCTGCTCCTCCAGCCAGTCGAGCAGGTCGCCGAAGTGCTCGTCGTAGTAGGTCACCTCACCGGCGTACAGCTGCTCGAGCGCGCCGGCCTCCGCCGGATCGGGGCGTGGGTGCTCGGCGCGACCGTAGGCGGTGCCGTCATAGGGGTGGCGGAAGTAGGGGTCGTGGGGGTCCATGTAGTGGACCGTGAGGAACCAGCGCGAGCTGCCGTGCCGGAGCAGCCAGGCCTCGGCTTCGGCGGTCACCTCTTCCGCGTCGCGGTAGTAGCGCTGCACCACCTTGCGCTGCACCAGCCGCTCCCAGACCCGGCGGACGCCCTGGTAGACGGTCAGCTGGAACGACGCCTCGGACGCCCGGAGCGGGTACGCCGGCCGCAGGAACTCGAACGTATCGTACCCCTGGTGGAACCCCCAGGAGGCGGTCACGTTGATGTTGTTGATGATCGCGCCGGTCGTGTAGCCGTGCAGCTGCAGCTGCTCGGCCAGGGTCTCCAGCTCGTCCGGGAGCGAGTCGGCCTTGCGGAACGTCTGGTGGGAGCAGGGCGCGGTCGACGTGAAGAGCGAAGCGAAGGACGGCCGGGTCCAGGGCGCCGACGCCACCGCCTGCTCGAACACCAGCCCCTCGGCCGCCAGGGCGTCGGTGTGGGGCGTCGGGTCGTCGGGGGCGCCGTAGGAGCCGAGCGCGTCGGCGCGCAGGGTGTCCACCACCACGAGCAGGATGTTCGGCTTGTCCTCCAGCGCCGGGGGGACCGGGCGCACGGTGATCTGGGACGCCGCTCGGTTGTCCATGCAGGTGCCGATGCCGAGCAGCAGCCAGAACGCGAGGATCAGCAGGTAGACGGCGGCCGAGCCCCGGGCGTGCACGAAGAACGAGAACAGCGTCTTGGCCAACGCGTTGCGGACGAGCACGTAGAAGAGGACCGACAGCACCCCGATGACCGCCACCAGCACGACCTGGGGGGCGAGCGCCAGCTCACCCTCCGCGGCGTAGTCCCGCTTCAGGCAGAAGCGGCCGATCACCAACCCGAGGGACCCCGCCACGGCCAGGAACGAGACCGTCCACGATCGCGCCTCCTCCGGTGGGTTGCCGCGCGCGAGCGCGAACAGCGCGGCCAGCAGCCCCAGCCCCGCCCCCATGGCGACCCCGAGGGCTCCGTACAGCAGGACCGCGTAGACCTGGCCGGAGTAGTCCTTGGTCCCGTACCCCAGGAAGGTGATGTAGGTCGACTCGGCGACGCCGACGAAGGTGCCCGCGAGCAGCCCCCCCAGCACCGGGACCTTGGCCGCCAGGAGCAGCCGCGAGCGCAGGTCGCGCTCCTCCACGAGCTGTCGACCCGCGCCGACGGGGCGGACCGATGTGGCCAGATGTTCGTCCTGTCCTGCGTTCATCGCCGCGGAGTGTACCCGCCGGACCGGGGGGTCGCGCCCGCCCCAAGGAGAAACGGCCCGCCGAGGCGGGCCGTTTCAATCGGGCGCTTGCGCGTAGTGCCTAGTCCTCGTAGTCGTAGTCCGACTCGAACTGGACGGAGGCACGCACGGTGAAGCTGAACCGGTAGGTCAGGGTCAGCCCGGTGTAGAGGCTGAACTGCGTCACCGTGGTGATGTTGTCGAAGTGCGTCGGGTTGGTCGCCCGCGCGTAGGCGAACTTCAGGCCGAAGAACTCGCCACCGAGGGCGAAGTTGTCGTTGAAGTAGTACTCGGCGCCGAAAGCCAGCTTGAAGCCCAGGGGCGACAGGAGCTGGTTGTCGTAGATGTTGTAGTCGATGGCGTCTTCGTCATCGCTGTCCGGGTCGGCCGACGCGAGGCCGGGGCCTTCGTAGTCGACGTCCTCGGAGATGCTGCCGAAGTACTTGTAGAAGCTGATCATCAGGAACGGCGGGGCCTTGCCCTTGGCGCGCTCGATGAAGAAGAACTTGCCACCGATCTCCAGGCCGAACTGCAGCGCGGCGCCGGTGTCGTTCTCGATCAGGTCCTCTTCGTCGTCCTCGGGGGCGTAGTCGAAGTTGTAGGACGTCCGCACGAGCGCGAGGCCGAGGAACGGCACGACCTGGTCGCCGCGGCCGAAGCCGACGCCGAAGTGCAGGTTGATGCCGGGGGTCGGCAGACCGCCCTTGCTCCACGCCGGACCCTGGGCGAGCGTCGTACCGTTCGCGCCCGTCAGGTGGTTGGCGTAGTTGTTGACGATGTGATCGCCCATCTCCCAGGTGTTGATCAGGTTCAGGGAGACGGCGCCCGCATCGCGAGGTGCCGAGACCAGGGTCACGCCACCCGCGATGGCCATGACCGCAACGATCCGCATGAGGTTCCGCATTACTAATTGCTCCATGTCTTGAAAGGCTTGGGGCCGGTCCCGAGCCGCTGCCGCTCGCTCCACCATCGGGCCGTGACGGCGGGGCGCTCCTCTACTCGGGCGGGGGAATACCAGTCACAGACGAAGATGGCAAGCGAAGCGGTCACAAGAGTTGCCGGGGTCCGGCCCCTTCGGGGCGCGCCGCTTCCCGGCATGCGGCCCTTCGGAGTCCTGCCGCGGTCAGAGCAGCGGACGCCCGTCCAGCCCGTTCGGCAGCGGCAGCCCCAGCCCCTTCAAGACCGTCGGGGCGATGTCCTCGATGCCGGGCTCCTCGGCCGACACAGGGGTGCTGACGAAGAGGACACCCCGGGTCACCGAAGCGTCCGAGGCGGCGTGATCTCCGCTCCACTTCTTGCCGTTGTCCTCGAAGACGGTGTCGCCGACCCCCCCAAGGCGGGTCGCCCAGGACGACTGGTAGCCGGGCGCGAAGCCGAGCACGAGGTCCGGCGCGCCGGCGGTGCCGGCGCCGCTGTAGGCCTGTTCGCCCAGCTCGACGGCGCTGAGCACGGGCGCGCCGGTCACGGGGTCGGTCAGGGCGAGCAGCTCGGCCTGGAGCGTCGAGAGCAGCTCCTGTCGCGGCTGGCCGAAGCTCACGATCCCCCCCCGCTCGCGCCCTTGCAGGTTCAGATAGATCTGCCCGGTGCCCAGGGCGTAGGCCCGAGTCTGGGACCAGTCGGCCCCCATCAGCACCGACGTCTGCCCCGGCTTCATGACCAGGTAGCCGTTGTCGATCAGCCAGCGGTTGACGTGCACCTGCTGGTGCCAGGCGTGGAAGCCGTGGTCGCTCAGCACGATCAGCGTCGTCCCGTCTGCGAGCCGGCTGCGGACCTCTCCGACGATCCGGTCCATCTCCCGGTAGGTGTCGCGGATGGCTTCGCCATACGTCGCCGCGAGAGCCGCGTCGTAGCGGGGCGAGGCCGGGTCGGTCAGCCGCCAGAGCATGTGGGAGACCCGATCGGGGCCGGTCCAGACCGAGATGAACAGCGGCGGCGCCCCCCGATCCAGCGCGGCGAGCGCCATCGCGGTGCGCTGCTCCATGATCGTGTGCACGTCCTGCAGCCAGGCCTCCTCGCCGAGCAGTTCGACGTTCAGGACCTGCGTGTCCTCCTCCCAGCCGACCGTCTTGTAGCGGCCGGCATCGGCCATCAGCTCACGCGCGAGCGCGGGCGGGTGTGACAGAGGCACCCAGGGATCGGCCGGGTCGGAGCTGACGGGGGCGGCGTAGACGTGCAGGCGATCGGCCGACGCCGCCTCCACGAAGAACCGGACCTGCCCCTTGACCACCCGGGTCGCCCCGACCGGCAGGTCGATCAGGATCCACTCGCTCCAGGTCCCCTCCTGGACCGCGAGCGCGGCGGTCGAGGTGGTGATGTGCAGCAGCCCCGGCTTGCTGTCGTCCAACCGGAACCCGACGTCGCAGGTCGAGCGGCCGCCCGACTTGCGGTGGGGCCCCTCCAGCGTGCCGCGGGCCGTCCCGCCGCTCACCGTCAGGGGGACCGCCCTGACGCCGCCGAAGCTGGGGGCCGGCGTCGGGAAGTCGGTCGAGAAGACGGTCGAGGTCGAGTTGGTCGGCCGCAGATCGGGCAGCCCCAGCCCCGACGCGACGCCCCCGTGGGGCACCGGCTCCGGCGGCCAGGTGTACGGGACGTTGATGACGCGGACCTCGACCCCGGCCGCGCTGGCGATCGACCAGAAGCTGTCCCCGCGGCGCAGGTTTCGCCCCTGCAGCGTGCCGACCGGCTCGCCGTACACGTCGAAGGTGGGCGACTGGTACTCCACGAAGCCCATCTTCGGGACCAGCGCGAAGGGGTCCCGGGCGATGAAGTCGAAGACGCCGTGCTCCCCCGGCAGGACCCCGGTCGCGAAGGTGGCCCAGGCGACCGGAGACTGCGGCGGGGTGGTCGACCGGAGGCGACTGAACGTGCCGCTGGTCGCCAGCGCCTTCAGCTCGGGGAGCTCCCCCTGGAGCCACATCTGCTCGACCAGGTCGGGGTCGACGCCGTCGAACCCGAGCACCACGAAGCGCCCGGGGGGCTCGGCCGGCTCGGCGGGCGTGGGCGCCTCCCCCCCGCCGCCCGAGCAGGCGACGGCGGAGCAGGCGGCCGCGGCGATCAGGAGCTGGGCTGGTCGGGGCACCGGTCGGCCAACGCTTCGAAGCGCGGGTCCTCGGGGAAGTCACGGCGGGCGCGCTGCAGCGCGTCCTCCAGCTCCGCTCCCCGCTGCAGGGAGCAGAGCGACATGAGCAGGTCGAAGCGCCAGGTCGCGTCGTCCCCCCGCACCTCGGCGGCGCGGCGGTAGTGGGCGAGCGCCTCGGACTCGCGCCCCTGGCGACTGAGCACCATGGCGAGCAGGTGGTGCAGGGACGCCTCGTCGTCGCGCCCGACGAGGGCGGCCCGGGCCGCCCGCTCCGCGGGCTCGTAGGCGCCGAGCTGCAGCAGGTGGCCGGCGCTGGCCGCGAGCGCGGCCGGCGACGGCTCCCCGTGCTCGGCGACGCCGGACAGCGCGGTGATCGCCTCCGGCCCCCGGCCCAGCCGCGACAGCGCGAGGCCCCGGTAGTAGAGGTCGAGCCCGCCGCCGGCCGACGCTGCGCCGGCCTCCGACGTCGCGGCGACGAGGTCCGTCCAGTCGCCCGCCGCCTCCATCCGCTGGAACAGCTCGCGACGCCAGGCGCCGTTCTCCGGCTCGCGCTCGACCGCCCGGCGAGCCGCCTTGAGCGCCGCCCGGTCCTCCCCGAGCTCGGCGAGCAGCACGGCGAGCTGATGGGCGACCTCGGCGCTGGGCTGCACCTGCTCGAGGTTCTCCAGCGCGACCCGCGCCCCCTCCAGGTCCCCGCGCGCGATCAACACGTACGCCCGGGCGCGGCGCACCTCGGGGTGGTGGGCCAGGGTGCGCTCCAGGTCGCGCACCACCTTGTCCGCGGCGTCGATCCGGCCGGCGTCGAGGTGCAGGTTGACGAGCTGGACGCCGACCCAGCCGTCGGGCCGGATCCGCAGGCTTCGGGTCAGGGCGCGGCGCGCCTGCAGGTCCCGCCCCGAGGCGGAAGCGGCGATCCCCAGGACGTGCAGCGCGTCGGCGTTCCGAGGCCGCTCCTGGAGCAGGCGCCGGGCCTCGAGTCGGGCCCCCTCGGCGTCACCGGCCCGGAGCCGGAACCACGCCTGGGCGAGCCCGTCCCACGATCGCATCGCGTCGCGGAGCGGCTCCATGGGCACGTTCTCGAGGCCGTCCCGGGACGAGCCCTGGGCGTAGGCGACCGCCGACGAAGGCAGGAGCATGGGAGACAAAAGGGCGAGCAACAGCAGGAGACGACGCAACGGAGCCCTCCGGTGACGGGGTGACCTTAGCAGCCCCCTCCGGGAAGACGCTCGACGAAGCTCCATCCTTCAGGCGAGTCCGCCCGGAGGCGACCCCGCGACCTCGGTGCTACCTTTCTGGCCGTGTCGCTCCCCATCCTCCAGGACGAGCAGGGCCTGAACGAAGGCCAGGTCATCGCCGCCCGCCTCCGCCGCTTCGACGAGGGCGAGATCCGGGGCCCGTACACCATGGAGCTGTACCCGACGATGACCTGCAACATCGACTGCGTCTTCTGCGATACGACGTATCGCAAGGGGAAGCAGTCGGGCGAGCTGTCGGCCGACGAGTACTGGCGGATCCTCGACGACGCGACGGAGATGGGCGTCCAGCGGGTGTTCATCCTGGGCGGCGGCGAACCGCTGGTCCGCAAGGACGTCACCCCCGAGCTGATGCGCCGGATCAAGGACCGCGGCATCGAGGGTCACATCGCCACCAACGGCACGTTGTTCGACGACGCGCTGATCGACCAGGTCATCGACACCCGCTGGGACGAGATCCACTTCTCCCTCGACGCCCCCGATCCGACGGTCGCCGACTACCTGCGGGGCCGCAACGGCGTGTTCGAGAAGGTCGCCAAGACGATGTGCCGCATCCACGGCCGCAAGCACTTCCGGCACGGCCTGGGGCCGAGGGACGCGCCGCGCATGCTCCTGCACGCCGTAGTGACGAACAAGAACCACAAGATGTTCGCCGACATGGTCCGCTTCGCCCACGCGGTGGGGGCGTTCCGCGTCAACTTCGACTACATCATCGCCTACCGCCCCGAGCAGCACGCCCTCAAGGTCGACGAGGACGAGAAGGCGGAGCTGCTGGAGTCGGTCCGGGAGGCGATCCCGGTCGCGGAGGAGCTCGGGATCGACACCACGCTGGAGCACTTCCTGCAGCCCGCCACGCTGGACCGCGGGTCGATGGAGTTCTCCCAGGCGGGAGCCCGCGACGCGGCGAACGCTCCCTGCCTGAACCCCTGGTACTACCTGGTCGTGCACCCGGACGGGAAGACGTCGCCGTGCTGCGTCATCCCCGGGGTCGGCGACGACGTGCGCGGCGGCCTCAAGGGGGTCTGGGACGGCGGCGCCGGCACCTTCTTCGGCGATCTCCGGGCGGACATGGTCGACAAGCGGATGACGGACCTGTGCCGGAACTGCACGATCAGCATCATCAGCCGCAACGACTACATCCGGGAGTACCTCCAGTGAGCGTCGCGCTCGATCCGTCGGTCTACGCGCGGGATCCCGGTCGGGCTCGGCCCCCCGGCACCGGTCAGCCGATCAACCTCAACCTCGAGCTGACCGACCTGTGCAACATCAAGTGCAAGATGTGCGGCCAGGCGGACAACCCCAAGGTCCACAACCTGCAGCCCAACTCGTTCATGAAGTGGGAGGTCTGGAAGGCGTCGATCGACGCCCTGGCCGACTACACGGACGAGGTGTCGCTGTGCCCCCACTGGCTCGGGGAGCCGACGCTGCACCCGCAGTTCGACCGGTTCGTGCGCTACGCCTTCGAGCACAACGAGGGCAACCGGCTCTTCCGGCACTTCAAGCTGCACACCAACGGGTCGCTGCTGCCGGACGGCCGGATCGACACGCTGCTGGACTGCGCCAACATGCCGGGCATGGCGGAGGACACGTTCCGCTTCGTGCACTTCTCCGTCGACGCCTACACCCCGGCGGTCTACGAGCGCATCAAGAAGTACGACTACGGAGAGCGGGTCTACAAGAACATCGTGAGGCTCCTGGAGCGGCGCACCGAGCGCGGGCTGCGCTACCCCCTGGTGACCAACGCGTTCATCGTGATGCCGGAGAACCAGCACGAGGCCGGCTGGTACCGCGACTTCTGGGCCCACCAGTTCGATCGGCTCGGCCTGGAGTGGACGACGTTCTACGACTGGCCCAGCCGCGTGATCGACAACCTCTACTTCCGGCGCCTGCACCAGGCCGACCAGCCGGCGGCGGACCGGCTGCACCGGATCGTGCTCGACCGCCTCGGCATCCTCGGCCTGGACGAGGCGGGCGACTTCGTCGAGGACTCGTTCTAGATGAGCACCCACGGCGACGACCGGCGTCCCTGCTCGGGCCTGTGGAACACGCCGATGGTCTACGTCGACGGCGAGGTCACCACCTGCTGCCTCGACCAGCACCTCGACAACGCCCTGGGCAACCTGACCGAGAAGCCGTTCGACGAGATCTGGAACGGCCCGACCAACCACGGCTGGCGGGTCGCTCACTGCCTCGATCGCTACGCGGAGAGCGGCCCCTACTGCGGCGGATGCAACTGGCGCTCGGCCGGCGCGATGCCCCACGACAAGGTCATCGCCTACCTCGAGCGGACCGGCGAGGACGAGGTCCTGAGCCGCTACCGTCGCCGTTGGGACCTCCCGGATCGGGACTGACCCACCCCATCTTCCTGGGTGAACTCCCCATTCGACGTTGGTTGTTCCCCTCGACTTTCGTATGATCGAGGAGTCCAGGGTCCCTTCCCCCTGGACTTTGGAGCAGGGGGGTAGAGGAGACGCCGTGGTCAGTGGCGACCGGCGCCGATTTGCGCGAGAGCCGTGTCTGATTTCCGCCTGGCTTCGGCTGGGCGCGAAGATCTACGAGGGCACCCTCGTCAACATCTCGAACAACGGCGGCTACCTCGCGACCCGCAGACCCGTGCAGGAGGGGACCAAGGTCCAGGTCCGGTTCCGCCACCCCTGGACCGACGAGACCGTCACCGCCCGCGCCGTCGTGATGCGACGGATCGCGTCCGGCGCCCGCGGCGGCCCCGAAGCGGGGCTCGGGCTGGCCCTGCTCGACACGCTCAGTGACCTCGAGGAGGAGCCGGACCTGACGTCGGGCACGTTCCCCAAGCCCGAGCCGGTCCAGACCGAGCGGCTCCAGGCCCAGGCGCTCGCCGCCGCCAAGGCGAAGGCGGCCGCCGAAGCGAAGGCCCGGGCGGAGGCGCAGATTCGGGCGGCTGAGGCTCTGCGCGCGGCGTCGACGCCGGGCTCTCGCATCCCCACCGCGACGACGAAGCGGCCCCAGCAGATGAGGGCGGCGCGGTTCGCCACGCCGGCCCTCAAGGTGCTGTTCTTCAGCTCGGGCCGGCGGGACAGCATGGGCACGCTGTCGGACATCAGCCACAGCGGCCTGCAGGTGCGCTGCTCCGACCCGCCGGACAAGGACCGCCTCGTGCGGCTGGAGCTGGTCGAAGGGAGCGGCCGCCCCAACCTCCGGATCGCCGGCAAGGTGACCTGGGCCAACCCGCTGCCGACGGACGAGCGGCCGATGGGGTTCGGGGTGCGGATCCTCCACTTCCTGAGCGCGGCCGACGAGCAGCGCTTCGGCGAGCTCCTGCAGGAGCTGCAGATCCGGTCGAATCAGCGGGTGGCCAAGCCCCTCTGAGGCCGCTCCAGTAGGATGCGGCGCTGCACCAGAGGCGGAGATCCATGCAGCCCAGCGGCGAGAACATCCTGGTCACCGGCGGCGCCGGCTTCATCGGCAGCACGCTCGTCCGGCGGATCATCGACGACAACCAGATCGTGATCCTGGACACGTTCGGGCGGAACGCGCTGCGCTTCCACCCCGGCCTGGAGGAGCACCCCAACCTGCGGATCGTCCGGGGCTCGGTGCTCGATCCGGCCGCGGTCGCCGGGGCGATGGACGGCGCGACGCTCGTGGTGCATTGCGCCGCCGTCGCCGGGATCGACAGCGTCGGCACCCACCCCACCCGCACGATGACCGTCAACGTGGTCGGCACCTGGCGGGTGCTCGAGGCCGCGGTCGCCGCCGGCGGGATCCGCCGGTTCATCGACTTCTCCACCAGCGAGGTCTTCGGCCAGCACGCCTGGAAGGTCAGCGAAGCGGACGCCACGACCGTGGCGCCCCCCGGCGAGACGCGCTGGACCTACGCCGCGAGCAAGCTGGCGACCGAGCACATGGCCCACGCGTATCACGCCGAGTACGACCTCCCGACGGTCTGCCTCCGGCCGTTCAACGTGTACGGCCCCCGCCAGGTCGGCGAAGGGGCGATCCACCACTTCATCAAGCAGGCGGTGCGCGGCAAGCCGCTCCACATCTACGGCGACGGCAGCCAGGTCCGAGCCTGGTGCTACGTTGACGACATGGTCGAGGCCCTCTGTCGAGCGTTGGTGGCCCCCGAGGCGATCGGGGAGTCGTTCAACGTCGGCAACCCCGCCGCCGCGATCACCGTGCGTGAGCTCGCCCACGAGGTCGTCCGGGTCGCCGGGAGCGACTCCCCCGTCGGCCACGTCCACCGCTCCGGCCCGGACGTCGAGCTCCGGGTCCCGAACGTCGACAAGGCGAAGCGCCTGATGGGGTTCGAGCCGAGCGTCTCGCTCCGGGAGGGGCTGCGACGGACCATCGAGTGGTTCCGTGACCAGGAGCCCGGGTGATCCGCCTGGCCCGCCCCCTGCTGGACGAGCGCGAGGAGGCCGCCGTCGCGGAGGTCCTGCGCAGCGGGTGGCTGGTCCAGGGGCCGAAGGTCGCCGAGTTCGAGCGCCTCCTCGCGGAGGAGATCGGCGCCCGGCGGGTGATCGCCTGCAGCTCGGGGACCGCGGCGCTGCAGCTGGCCCTCGCGGCCCTCGACGCCCCGGCGGGCTCCAGCGTCGCGGTGCCCGCCTACACGTTCCCGGCCACCATCAACTCGGTGCTCCTCGCGGGCCTCGAGCCGGTGCTCGTCGACATCGACCCCAGCACCTACAACCTCGATCCCGCCGACCTCGAGCGCGTGCTCCCGGACGTGGACCTGGTGATGCCGGTCCACCAGTTCGGCCTCCCCTCCCCCATCGACGGGCTCGCCGACCGCAAGCCGACGGTCGAGGACGCGGCCTGCGCGCTGGGGGCGCGGCTGGGGGAGCGGACCGCGGGCACGATGGGGGCGATGGGCTGCTTCAGCTTCCACCCCCGCAAGATCATCACCACGGGCGAAGGCGGCGCGGTCAGCACCGACGACGAGGCGCTGGCCGATCGCCTGGAGCTCCTACGCAACCACGGGATGACCCGCAACGACGACGGCAGCCGATCGTTCGCCCTCGCGGGCTGGAACTTCCGGATGTCGGAGCTGCACGCGGCGATCGGGATCGTGCAGATGCAGCGCCTCCCGGAGCTGCTGGCCGACCGGCGGCGGATCGCGGCCGGCTACCGGGAGCGACTGCAGGACCTCACCGGCCGAGGCCTGGAGCTGCCGCGGGTCCCCGACGGGGCGACGCCGACCTGGCAGTCGTTCGTCGTGCGAACGCCCGTGGGCCGCGCCGCCCTGGACGTGATCGCCGCGCTGGGCGAGGGGGGCGTGCAGGCCACGACCGGCGCCCAGGCGCTCCACCTGGAGCCCGCGTACCGAGACCTCGACGGCTGCCAGCGGCCCATGCCCGGCACCGCGGACGCCTTCGCCCGCGCGGTCGCCCTGCCGGTGCCGCCGGCGCTGAGCGACGACGACATGGACCGCGTGGTGGACGCTCTCGCGCGCGCGATCCAGTAGGATTCCCGGCCAATGAAGCGTTTCGCCAGCCATGGAACCGGGGAGTTCTCCCCCAGCGACTTCCGCGCCCTGGGCGACGGCGTGGTCTTCGAGGCGGGCGCGCTGGTGTTCCACCCGGAGACGATCTCGCTCGGCGACAACGTGTACATCGGCCACAACGCGATCCTCAAGGGGTACTTCAAGGGTCCGGGGATGAGCGTGGGGCAGGACACGTGGATCGGGCAGCAGTGCTTCTTCCACAGCGCCGGCGGGATCACCATCGGAGAGGCCGTCGGCATCGGGCCGGGGGTGCGCATCCTGACGTCGACCCACGACGATCCCGGCGTGGGCCGGCCGATCATGGAGGGTCCGATCCGGTTCGCCCCGGTGAGCGTGGGCGACGGCACCGACCTGGGCGTCGGGGCGGTCATCCTGCCGGGCGTGACGATCGGTCGGGGCGTGCAGGTCGGCGCCGGCGCGGTCGTCGCCGACGATCTTCCGGACTTCGCGGTCGCCGCGGGCGTGCCGGCGAAAGTGCTGCGGCTCAGGGGTGAGGCGTGAGCACCCCCGCGATCGCCGCCCACGACCTGCGCAAGGTCTACGTCGCCGGCTTCATGCGCAAGAAGTACGTCGGCCTGGCCGGACTCAGCCTGGAGGTGCAGCAGGGCGAGTGCTTCGGGCTGATCGGCCCCAACGGCGCCGGCAAGACGACCACCATCAAGCTGCTCATGGGGCTGAACTTCCCGACGTCGGGCAAGGCCGAGATCTTCGGCCACCCGGTCGGCAGCCTGGCCGCCCGCAGCCGGGTCGGGTTCCTGCCGGAGCGACCCTACTTCTACGACTACCTGACGGCCGCGGAGTTCCTGCACTTCTACGGTCAGCTGCTCGGCCTGGACAAGGCGACGCGGACGCGGCGGATCGATGAGCTGCTCCCCCGGGTGCACATGGAGCGGGCGCGGGACGCCCAGCTGCGCAAGTTCAGCAAGGGCATGCTCCAGCGGGTGGGGCTGGCCCAGGCGCTGATGGGCGAGCCCGACCTGGTGGTCCTGGACGAGCCGAGCTCCGGCCTCGACCCCATGGGCCGGATCCTGATCCGCGACGTGATCCTGGAGTTGAAGCGCAAGGGCACGACGATCCTGCTGTCCTCCCACATCCTCGCGGACGTGGAGGAGGTCTGCGACCGGGTGGCGATCCTCGCCGGGGGCGAGCTGCAGCAGCTCGCGGCCGTCTCCGAGATCGTCGGTCAGGGGCTGGAGGGGGTCGAGGTCGCGCTCGACCACATCGACGAGCCCGAGGCGCTCGGCTTCGGCACGCCGACCCTCCAGCATGGTCGGCGCGCGACGTTCGTGGTCGACGACCACGCGGCGGCGACCGCGCTCGTCTCCAAGGCGGTCGCGGCGGGCGCGCTGGTCCTGCGGGTCACCCCGCGTCGCGAGTCCCTGGAGTCGCTCTTCATCGACGAGATGACCGCCGTCGAGCGCGTCGCCAAAGAGAAGCCGCTGTTCTGATGATCAAGATCTGGGCGATCGCGCTGAACACCTTCCGGGAGGCCGTGCGGGACAAGATCCTGTACACGCTGCTGTTCTTCGCGCTGGCGATGATCGCCGCCTCGCTCCTCGTCGCGGAGCTGACGGTCGGCGAGTACGAGAAGATCCTGAGGGACCTGGGGCTCGCCTCGATCAACCTGTTCGGCGTGGTGATCGCGATCTTCGTGGGCATCGGGCTCGTCTACAAGGAGATCGAGCGCAAGACCATCTACACCATCGCCAGCAAGCCGATCGCCCGCTGGCAGTTCCTGCTCGGCAAGTACCTGGGGCTCAGCGGCACCCTCGCCGTCGAGCTCGCGGTGATGGGGCTGGGCTTCGTCGCGATGCTCTGGTTCGCCGGGGCGAGCGGCGCGTGGCACGCCCTGCCGGCGATCTGGCTGACCTGGATCGAGCTGCTCGTCGTGACCGCCATCGCGATCGTGTTCAGCTGCTTCTCGACGCCGTCGCTGTCCGCCTTGTTCACCATCGGGTTCGTGCTCATCGGCCGGCTGACCGCCCCCCTCAAGGCGTTCGCGGACGCATCGGACAGTGAGCCCCTGCAGCGCTTCGCCGGCGTCGTGTATCACCTCCTCCCCGACCTGCAGACCTTCGACCTGCGCGCCGAGGCCGCCTACAACCGACCCTGGGAGTGGGAGTACGTCGCCTACGCGACCGGCTACGGCCTCGTGTGGGGCGCGGTCCTGATGCTGCTCGCCACCCTGGTCTTCCAGTTCCGCGACTTCCGATGAGCCCCGGGCTGCGGCGCGCGCTGGTCCTCCTCGGCCTGTGCGTGGTGGTCGTGGTCCTCCGGGTCACCCTGGGGGCGATGTCCGAGGAGCGCCGCGCCGTCGCGGCCGAGGGCGAGGAGCGTTGGCACCAGGCCTGCGTGCACCACGGCCGGGCGATCCACCAGTACGTGCCGCTCTCCCCCATCGGCCGGCGCGCCGGCCGCGCCCTGCTCCAGCTCGCCGACGACGCCGAGGCGCGAGGCGAGCCCCTGCAGGCCCGCTTCTGCCTCGAGGAGCTGCGCAGCGGCTTCCTCGCGACGCGGTCGATGTGGCAGCCCGGCAAGCCGCTGATCGCCCAGGCGGAGGAGCGGCTGGTGCGCTTGATGCTCGCTGACGAACGGGGCGCCTGGCCCGACCCCTCGCTGTCCGAGGCTGACCGGGAGGCGGCGGTCCGGGACGCGCTGGCGGCCCGGGAAGACCCGAAGTTGGGGTGGGTCCTGCTGATGGGGCTGGGCTACCTGGTCTGGCTGGGGGCGGCCGCGATGGCCATCACCCAGGGGCTGCCGTCCCACGGCGCGGCGGCGATTCGATGGCGACTGGTGTGGCGTTGGGGCATGGTCTCGGCGCTCGGTTATGGGCTGTGGGTGCTCGGCGTGGCGCTGGCCTGAGGAGGAAGCTGATGTCTGTTCCGTTGTTGGACCTCAAGGGTCAGTACCGCGCGCTCGAGGACGAGTTCGACGCGGCGGTGGCCGGCGTGGTGGAGAGCCAGTACTTCATCGGCGGGCCGAACGTGGCCGCGTTCGAGGAGGAGGCCGCCGCCTACCTGGGCGCCGGAGACGCGATCGGCTGCGCCTCGGGCAGCGACGCGTTGTTGCTGGCGCTGTGGGCGCTGGGCGTGAAGCCGGGTGACGAGATCATCACCACGCCGTTCACGTTCTTCGCGACGGCGGGCTCGATCTCGCGTCTGGGCGCGACGCCGGTGTTCGTCGACATCAAGCCCGGCACGTTCAACATCGACCCCGACGCCATCGCGGCGGCTGTCACCGACCGCACGGTCGGCATCCTTCCGGTGCACCTGTTCGGGCTCGCCGCCGACATGGACGCGATCGGCGCGGTGGCCGAGCGACACGGCCTGTTCGTGGTGGAGGACGCGGCGCAGTCGATCGGCGCCACGTTCGACGGGCGGCAGACCGGCACCATCGGCGACGTCGGCTGCTTCTCCTTCTTCCCGAGCAAGAACCTGGGCTGCTGGGGCGACGGCGGCATGGTCACCACCGGCCGGGACGACCTGTCCCAGGTGGTCCGCTCGCTCCGGTCCCACGGCAACTGGCCCAAGAAGTACTTCCACGCCCGCATCGGCTGCAACTCGAGGCTGGACGCGCTCCAGGCCGCGGTGCTGAGGGTCAAGCTGCGCCACCTGGATGACTGGGGCGCGGCCCGTCGGGAGCGGGTGGCGACCTACCAGGCGATGGTGCGCGAGGCGGGCCTCGCCGACCGGGTGCGATTCCAGGAGGTGCCCGCCGGCCGGGTGCCGGTCTACCACCAGTGCGTGGTGCGCGTCCCCAACCGGGACGACGTGATGGCGGTGCTCAAGGAGCGCGGCATCGGCTGCGCCGTCTACTACCCGCTCGCCCTGCACCAGCAGGAGTGCTACGCGCACCTGGGGCTGGGACCGGGCTCGATGCCGGTCTCCGAGCAGGCGACGGGCGAGGTTCTGGCGCTGCCGATCTTCCCCGAGCTGAGCGAAGCCCAGCAGGACGAGGTCGTGCAGGCCTTGCGGGCCGCCCTGGGATGAACGGCGGGGCCGTCGCGACCTGGTGGACGCTGCTGGGGTTCAGCGTCTTCATCGGGGCGTGCGTCGGCTCGTTCCTGAACGTCGTCGCGGGCCGGCTCCCGGAGGGTCGCAGCGTGGCGACGCCGCCCTCGGCCTGTCCCCATTGCCACCACCCGATCCGTCCGTACGACAACGTGCCGGTGCTGTCGTGGATGGTCCTGCGCGCGAAGTGCCGGGACTGCAGTGAGCCGATCTCGGCCCGCTACCCGATGGTCGAGCTCATGGGGGCCGCCCTGTGGGGGGTGTTGTTCCTGGCCGCGGCCCCCTCCCCGACCGCGCTCACGGCGCTGGAGGACCTGCTCCCGGTGCTCCTGTACGGCGCCTATTTCAGCGCGCTGCTCGCCGTCAGCCTCATCGACGCGGACCACTTCATCGTGCCCGACGGGATCTCGCTGCCGCTGGTGCCGATCGGGATCACCGTCGCGGCGCTCCTGGAGGTCGCCGATCTACGCGGCGGAGTCGGGTTCGTCGACTCGGTGTTCGGCGCGGTCGCGGGGGCCGGGGTGATGCTGGCGATCGCGGGGGTCGGGCGGATCGCGTTCGGCCGCGAGGCGATGGGCATGGGCGACGTCAAGCTCGTCGCCGCCGTCGGCGCGTGGCAGGGGCTGCACCCTGCGCTGCTGCTGACGATCTTCGGCGGCGCGCTGATCGGAAGCGTCGTCGGCATCGCGTCGATCGTCCTGCGCGGCCGGGATCGAGCGGCGAAGCTGCCGTTCGGTCCCTACCTCTGCGCCGGGGCGCTGATCGCCTGGATCGAGGGGGACCGGATCGTCAACTGGCTGCTGCCGACCCTCTGACGTGACCGGGTCGGTCACGGCACGTCGATGCCCAGCTGCTCGAGGTGCTTCTCGATCGCGTAGATCGAGCCCTCCGCCGCCTCGGCGAGGTAGCGCCCGTCGGGATCGGCGGCGACGACCCGCTCGTACTCGTCGGCCGCGCGGTCGTAGCGGCCCAGCTTGAACAGCGCCTCGGCGTGCCAGAACCGCAGCTCGTAGGCGGCCTCGGTGGCCGGGTACAGCTCCAGGTACCGGGCGTAGCTCCGCTCCGCGAGGGCGAGCAGGTGCTCGGAGCGGTCGGTGAGCGCCGCCCGGTGCACCCGCGTGGCGGTCTGCCTCAGGTGGACCTCCACGAGCGCCGTGACCTCGCCCCGCAGCGTCGTGTCGCCCCCGTTGGCCCGGGCCCAGCGGCTGTCCGAGCCGTACCGGTCCGCCAGCTCGGCGGTCGCCTCGGTCGCCTGGTCGAACCGCTGGGAGGACCACAGGGCCGAGATCACGCGGCCGTGGAGCGACGGGTTGTCCGGCGCCAGCGGGGCGTCCTCGATGAGCCGTCGCCACACCTCGATCGCGCGGTCGGTCTCGCCGATGTCCAACAGGCCGACGCCGACCGCGGCCAGGTGCTGCCGGCAGCGGTCGGGGTCCAGCCGACAGAACACGGCCCGCGCGCCCTCGACGTCCCCCGTTTCGGCGTACAGCCCGGCGAGGGCGGCGAGCGACTCGTCCTGCAGGTCGAAGGCGCCGCGGCGCTGCGCCGCACGATCCCGGGCAGCCTGCTCCAGCACGGCGACGAACGCCTCCTTGGCGTCCTCGGTCTGACCGACCTGGGCGAGGCACCAGGCGATGCGGAACAGGACGAGCGGGTGGGAGCGCGACTCGGTGTGCTCGGCCGCGCGCCGGTAGATGGGCAGCGCCTTGTAGGGGTTGTCGTTCCAGAACCAGTACTCGCCGATCCCGGTGAGCGCCTCGGCCACGAGGGGGTGGTCGGGCCACCGGGCGACGAACTGCTCGCGGAGTTCTCGAGCCGGACCCGGTTGCTCGAGCTGGTCCAGGCACATCGACAGGAGGAACTGCGCCTCGGGGGCCCGGGCGTGGTTCGGCTGGTTCGTGGCGAGCGACCGCCAGGTCTCCCCCGCCCTCCGCACCCACCGGCGCACCTCGGCATCGTCGAGGGTCGGCTCGGTCTGGGGCGTCTGCTGCTCGGGGGGGAGGTCGAGCCAGCGCTCGTAGCGCTCGTCGAGGTCGGCCATCGCCTCCTCGAGGAGGTAGCGGGACTCCGCCCATTGCAGGTCGGCGAGACGGAACAGCGCCTCCCCGCGCACGTCGGGGTCCATCTTCGCGCCGTGCATCTGGAGGACGTGCTTCAGCTGGTCCATCGCTTCGGCGTGGCTGCCGCGGGCGAGCTCGCGGACCCGGAGGCGGTCCTCGTCCGCGCTCCACCGCGGGGCGGCGAGGGTGGAGGGGGGGAGCGAGAACAGAACGACGACGATCCAGGCGGCGATCCGCATGGCAGCTCCTCTCTCGGGCGCGCGCCGGGGTCCCACCGGCACCGGGGTTACGGCTCGCTGCGGTCGTCTTGCCGCCGGGCCGCTACCAGCCCTGGGGCTCGGGCAGCTCGAAGCTCAGCGGGCCACCCGTGACCGGGTGCTCCAGCGCCAGCCGGTACGCCTGCAGCCGGAGCCCGCCCGCCTCGCCGAACCCGTACGGGACGTCGCCGACCACCGGGCAGCCTTCGGCCGCCGCCTGCAGCCGGATCTGGTGGGTCCGCCCGGTGTGCAGCCTCACCTCCAGCAGCGCCTTCGTGCGACGCCGCTCGACCAGCCGCCAGGATGACTTCATCGCCCGACCGGCGCCGGGAGCGTCGGGAGGCAGGGCGATCCGCTGACCCCGCTCGGTCCCCTCGGCGTGCTCCCAGGTCCCGCTCTCGCCCTTCGGTCCCCGGTGTACGAGCACGCGATACAGGCGCTCCGCGGTGCGCTCCCGGAACGCCGCGGCGAGCCCCTTGTTGGCGTGGGGGTGGAGGGCGATCGCGACGAGTCCCTGCGCGGCGGCGTCCAGGCGGTGGTGCAGCGCCGAGTAGTGCACGTCGGGCTCGGCGGCCAGCCACGCCTCGAGGGTGCCCGCGATGCCGCGGCGGGTCCGCTGCACCGGCACGCGGGGCGGCTTGTGGACCACGCCGAGCCAGCGATCGCGGAAGACCCACTCCGGACTCATCTTCGCGGCCCGGTACAATGGTGGGTGATGCACATCCACGAACTGTTGATGTACGCGGTGAAGCAGGGCGCCAGTGACCTGCACATCTCCGCCGGCGAAGCTCCCGCGCTGCGGTTGCACGGCGAGATCCACCGCATCAACGCGCCGCCCATCGGCGGAGACGACTGCAAGCGGTTGCTCTTCTCGATCATGAACGAGCGCCAGAAGTCGAAGTTCGAGGAGGAGCTGGAGGCCGACTTCTCCGTCGGCCTCGAAGGGGTCGCCCGGTTCCGGGTCAACGTCTTCTACCAGGGCCGCGGCATCGGCGCGGTCTTCCGGATGATCCCCAACAAGGTGATCCCGCTGGAGAAGCTGAACCTGCCCAAGGTGGTGGTCGAGATCGCCAACTACAAGCGCGGCCTGGTGCTCGTCACGGGGCCCACCGGCTCGGGCAAGTCGACCACGCTGGCGGGCGTCCTGGACCACATCAACCGGAGCCGACGCGAGCACATCCTGACGATCGAGGATCCGGTCGAGTTCGTGCACACGCCGGACAAGTGCATCATCAACCAGCGCGAGCTGGGGGCGCAGACCAAGTCGTTCAACAACGCGCTGCGCGCCGCCCTCCGCGAGGACCCGGACGTCATCCTGGTCGGCGAGATGCGCGACCTGGAGACCATCCAGCTGGCGCTCACGGCGGCGGAGACCGGCCACCTGGTGTTCGGCACGCTGCACACCAAGGGCGCCAAGGACACGATCGACCGGATCATCGACGTGTTCCCCCCCGAGCAGCAGGCCCAGGTCCGGACCATGCTCTCCGGCTCCTTGCAGGCGGTCGTCTCGCAGACCCTGATGAAGAAGGCCCGCGGCAAGGGCCGCGTCGCCGCGTGCGAGATCATGATCGTCACGTACGGCATCCGGAACCTCATCCGCGAGAACAAGGTCTTCCAGATCCCGTCGCTGATGCAGGCGAGCAAGGGCTCGGGCATGCGCACCCTCGGCGATCACCTGATCGAGCTGGCGCTGCGCGGCGAGGTGACGCGGGAGGCGGCCATCGAAGCCTCGGGCGATCCCGACCTGTTCAGCAGCGTCACCGAAGACCAGACCGTGCAGACGACCACCGGCGCCCGGCGGCCCGTCCGTCGATGAAGCTGCGGGTCAACGGGGACGACGTCGAGCTGCCCGACGGCCTGGACGTCGCGGCGCTGCTCCGCCGGCTGGGCCGCGACCCGGACGTCGAGTCGGTCGCCGTGGCGGTCAACCTCGAGGTGGTCCCGAAGCAGGACCTCGCCCGTCGCCGGCTGAGCGACGGAGACCGGATCGACGTGGTGGCCGCCGTCGGCGGTGGCTGAGCCGACGGGGCGCTGGTAGAACTCCGCGCCTGGAGGCCCCATGACCTGGTCGGTCGGAGAGCATCAGTTCACGTCCCGTCTGATCGTCGGCACCGGTCGGTACGCCGACTTCGAGACGATGGTCGCGGCGCTGGACGCCTCGGGGGCCGACCTCGTGACGGTCGCGCTGCGACGCATCCGCCTGGACGCAGCGCCGGGGCACGGCCTGCTCGACCACATCGATCGGTCGCGCTACCGGCTCCTCCCCAACACCGCGGGCTGCTTCACGGCGGACGACGCGGTGCTCGCCGCCCGGCTGGCCCGGGAGGCGCTCGGCACCGACCTGGTCAAACTCGAGGTCATCGGCGACGAGCGCACGCTGTTCCCCGACAACGAGCAGACCATCGCCGCCGCGAAGATCCTGGTGAAGGACGGCTTCACCGTGATGCCGTACTGCCTGGACGATCCCGTCGGCTGCCGCAAGCTGGTGGACGCCGGCTGCCCGGTGGTGATGCCCCTGGCCGCCCCGATCGGCTCGGGCCAGGGGATCCGCAACCGGACCAACCTGCAGATCATCCTCGAGACGCTGGACGTGCCGGTCATCGTGGACGCCGGCGTCGGCACCGCCAGCGACGCCGCGGTCGCGATGGAGTTGGGCTGCTCGGGGGTGCTGATGAACACCGCGATCGCCGGGGCCGACGACGCCGTCAAGATGGCCCGGGCGATGCGCCTCGCCGTCGAGGGCGGACGCCTCGCCTGGGAGGCGGGCCGAATCCCGCGCAAGCTGTACGCGACGGCGTCCTCGCCGACGTCCGGCGTCGTCACCTTCGCTGGCGAGTGACCACGCTCCCGCGGGTGTCCTTCCGGCGGTACGCGATCACCGCCCGCCAGGTCGGGGACGTAGCCCCGTTCCTGCGCCGCCAGGAGGCCGGCGCGGCCGCGGTGCAGCTCCGTGACAAGGACCTCGAGCCGGGGTCCCGGCGGGCCGAAGCGGAGCGGCTGCGGGCCGTGACCCGCGCGGCCGGGGCGCTGCTGTTCATCGGGGGCGGCGACGTGGCGCTCGCCCGCGCGGTCGGGGCCGACGGGGTCCACCTGCCCGCCGCGCTCGCTCCGACGCCGCACCCCGGGCTGCTCGTGGGCTGCTCCTGCCACGACCAGGCCGAGCTGGCCCGCGCCGAGGCGGCGGGAGTCGACTTCGTGACCCTGTCCCCCGTGCTCGCTTCGCCGGGCAAGGGGGCGCCCCTGGGGTGGGACCGGTTCGAGGCGCTGGCGCGAACCACCCGGCTGCCGGTGTTCGCCCTGGGGGGCGTCGGGCCGGAGGACCTCGAGGAGGCGCGCCGACTCGGAGCGTTCGGGGTCGCCGGGATTCGTGGCTTCGTCGGCTGACGCCTACCGACCCGCTCGGATCTCCGCGAGCACCAGCGCCGCCCGGATCTCGGCGGCGAGCTCGTCCCGCGGCGGCAGCCCCCGCTCCAGGGCCGCGCGGTACAGCGCGTCGGCGTCGTGGGGGCGATCCTGGTCGAGGTAGATCGCGGCGAGCGACGGGGCGGCGTGGGCGAGGCGGGGCTCCTCCTCCAGGACCCCCTCCAGGAGCTCCTGCGCCCGCGCCTCCTCGCCGGTCTCGGCGAGGGTCTTGCCCAGGGCCGCCCGCACCTCCACGTCATCCGCGTCCAGGCGGATCGCGACGTCCAGGTGCCGACGCGCGTGCTGGAACAGCGCCAGCTCCATGTACTGGTTGGCGAGCAGGAGCCTCATGCGGGTCGAGCGGGGGGCCTTGCGCACGCCCTCTTCGTAGACCTGGATCGCGCCGAAGAGATCACCCCGTCGGTAGGACAGGTACGCCAGCCCGGCGACCGCCCAGGGGTGACGCGGGTCCAGCTCGATCGCCTCGCTGAAGGCCGCCGCGGCCGCCTCGGGCTGCTCGATCTGGGAGCGGCCGTACAGGTACCAGACGTCGGCGTCGTCGGGCTTCGCTTCGACCTCCGCCTGCCACCGCGCCCGGAACGCGTCCGGGGACAGCCGAGCCCGCTCGCAGTCCTGCAGTCCCCGCATCGCCATCCGCGACCGGGGGTGCTCCCGCAGCAGTTCTTCGAACAGGAGGGCGGCCCCCTCGGGGTCACCGGACGAGAGGAGGTCCTGCCCGTCGAGCACGCGGCCGTGAGGCGCGGTCTCGACGTCGGTCCCCTCCTCCTCGGTCGCCCACCGGGAGCAGCCGGACAGCAGGAGCGCGGCGCCCAGGGCGACCGCTACCAGACGTAGACGGCCTCGTCGTAGCAAGAGATTCCACCCTTGAGTTCGTCGCACGAAGCGTTGCGCACACAGCGAACCGCGGCTCGCGACTCTTCCTTCTGCCAGTCGTCCTCGTAGTGGTCGAGGTAGCGCTCGCAGCCGACCGTGCAGTCCTCGATCCCCCAGTCGGTCCGCTCCACGCCGCAGTCCTCGAGCATGTGCCGGCAGGCGTCACGGCAGTTCGGCCGACACCCGGCCAGGGTGCAGGCTGCGATGAACAGGAGGAGAAGGCGGCGGGTCGCGGCGGGCACGACTACCAGCGGAACCAGGCACAGGCGTGCTGCAGGTCTTCGCACGTGGCGTTGAACGCAGCGTCGCTGTAGTCCTGCTCGATGACGCAGTCGATGAAGCTGAGGGCGTCGTCCTGGTTGTTCAGGACGCGGTAGTTGCGATCGTCGCTGCCCCCCTGGCTGCCCGTGGTCGTGTACAGCGCTTCGGTGCAGTCCCGGGCGCAGTTCTTCTCGGCGTCCTCCGAGGTGGTGCCGTCCGACAGCACGGAGGGACGGCCGCAGCCGTCCGCCGAGTAGTACTGCGAGCAAGCCCCCTCGCACGTGTACTGCTGGCAACCAGCGACGAACAGGACCGAGGCCAACAGGCCAAGGCAGGACAACAGGCGGAGGGCTTTGCGCTGCATGGACGCGGATTCTATACAGCCGCGGCCACATCGCGGCAAGCGGCCTCGTACACGGCGTTCGTCTGCGCGGCGATCGTCGGCCACGCGAAGTGCCGCTCGATGAACGCCCGACCCCGGGCCACCATGCGCCGACGGCGGTCCGGTTGGGCGAGCAGCCGGTCGATCGCGCGGGCGAGCGACGCGGGGTCGCCGTAGCGGACCAGCTCGCCGGCCCGGGCCTGGGCGACCAGCTGCCCGCACCCACAATCATCCGACACCACCGCGGGGGTCCCGCAGAGCAGCCCTTCGAACGGCACCAGGCCGAAGATCTCGTCGCTGCTCGGGTAGACGAGCAGGTCCGCGTCAGCGAGGGCCGCCAGCCGGGCTTCCCCCGTGAGCAGCCCCACGAAGCGGACCTTGCCGCCCAGGGCGAGGTCCTCCGCCTGCCGCTCCAGCGCCTCCTGGACCCCCATGTCGTTCCCGGCCACGACGAGCACCGCGTCCTCGCCGAGGCGGGCCGTCGCCGCGAGCAGGTGGTCGACCCCCTTCCGGGGCGTCAGCTTGCCGAGGTACAGCACCATCGGCCGCTCGCCGAGCCCCTGCTCGGCGCGGAACCGGCCGCGATCGGGCAGCCGCTCGAACTCACCGAGGTCCAGCCCGTTGTAGACGAGGTGGACCCGCTCGCTGTCGATCCCCGCTCGCGCGAACTGGTTGAGCTCGGCGCGGCTGACCGCGATCCAACGGTCGACGGCGTCGACCACCGGCTGCCCGAGAGCTCGGAACCACAGCGCCTTGAGCCGCTGCTTGCGCTCGAGGGCGAGCAGCGTGCCGTTGGGCGTCATCACGACCGGCACGCCGTGTCGGCGGGCGGCGGCCGTGGCGGCGTTGTTGAGCAGGTGCCAGAAGCCGTGCAGGTGCACGACGTCGGACTCCGCGACCAGGCGATCGAGCAGCCGGGGCGCCGCCGGCGGCGCGAACAGTTGGTGGTCGTAGGCGAGCCGGTTGCTCAGGTTGCGCAGGCGGTGGACTTCGACCCCGCCCAGGTCCGTCTGGCCCGACGGCAGGCGAGCGTCCCGGTCCAGGGCGTCGGTCGTCACCACCGTGACGCGGTCGCCGGAGTCCGCGAGCGCGCGCGCCAGTCCGTACGCCAGGCGGGGGATCCCGCCGTACGCCCAGGCCGGGTAGAAGTAGGGGACCACCATCAAGACACGACGCGACACGGCCGCGCAGGATAGCCGCGTCGCTCACGCACGTCCCTGGGGGACCTGCCGAAGCGGGTCGCCCCTCCGAGCCTCCCGATTTGACAGCCGGCCCCCGGGCGGCAACCTTTTCGGGTGGCCCCTTCCTGATGCCTGCCACCGCACCGCCCAGCTCAGCGCTCCCCTCACCCGCGTCCGCGGGAGAGCCACGGCTGCGCCTCGTCGGCCCGCCGACGCTCGTGCTGATCCCCTGCCTGGACGAAGGCCCGCGCATCGGCTCGCTGGTGCGACGGATCCGCGAACTGCACCCCACGGTCACGGTCCTGGTGGTCGACGACGGCTCCACCGACGACACCGCCGAGCAGGCCGCCGCGGCGGGGGCGGAGGTCCTCCAGCTCCCCTACAACCTGGGGTACGGCGCCGCCCTGCAGACCGGCTACAAGTACGCCCTGGAGCAGGGCTACCAGCGCCTCGTGCAGATGGACGGCGACGGCCAGCACCCGCCGGAGGAGATCTCGGCGCTCCTGAGGCACCTCGACGATCCCGAGACCGACCTGGTGGTCGGCTCCCGGTTCCTGGGCCGCGCGGCGTACCGCATCCCCTGGCTGCGCCGGGTGGGGATCGGGCTGTTCAGCCGGCTGACCAGCTGGCTGGTGGCGAGGCGGGTCACCGACCCCACGTCGGGGCTGCAGGCGATGAACCGGGAAGTCCTGGCCTTCTACCAGCAGGACTTCTATCCCTGGGACTACCCCGACGCGGACATGCTCCTGCGGGTCCACTACGCCGGGCTGCGGTTCCGCGAGGTCGGCGTCACGATGCTCGGCGGCCCTCCCGGCAAGTCGATGCACCGCGGCTTGAGGCCGATCTACTACGTCTACAAGCTGCTCCTCAGCCTCGCCCTGACCGCCGTCTCCGGCCGACAGGGCGCCGATCCCGAGGCGCCTTGAAGGTCCTCCCCCTCGTCGCGTCGCTGGCGCTCGCGCTGGCGGTGATCGACCTCGTCCGCCGCCGCCGCCTCCGCGAGGAGTTCTCCTGGATCTGGGTCTGCGGGGCGACGGGGGCGCTGGTCCTGTCGCTGTGGGAGGCGGCTCGCGAAGGGCTCGGCCGCCTGCTCGGCACCGACGCCGAGGGGGGTGCGCTGGCCGCCGGGCTGCTGTTCCTGGTCCTCGTCTGCCTGGACCTGTCGACGAAGGTGAGCCGCCTCGCCAACCAGAACAAGAACCTCGCCCAGCAGCTGGCCCGCTCGGCCAAGCGCCTCGCCGACCTGGAGCAGGACGATGACTGAGGCGACGGCCGGGCGGCTGGACGCCCGCAGCCGCCGCATCCTCCTCGGCGTCGCCCTGGTCGCCGTCGGGGCGCTCTACCTTCCGTTCCTCGGCGTACCGTGGGAATACGACGACAAGGTCGAGATCCTGCGCAACCGCGTCATCCGGCACCCCGGCGACCTGCGCGAGATGGTCCGCTACAACCCCTTCCGGGTCCTGCTGCTCTACACGTTCGCGGCGGATCTCTGGGCCTGGGGCATCGACCGGCCGGCGGGGTTCCGGGCGGTCAACATCGCGGTGCACGCGGCCAACGTCGCGATGATCCTGTCGCTGCTGGACCGGCTCGGCGCCCGGCTCGGCGACCGAATCGCCTCGCAGCGGCTCTTCGTGGCCGCCGGCACGCTGGCCTTCGCGGTCCACCCCCTCGCCATCGAGTCGGTCACCTACGTCTCGGGTCGCAGCTCCAGCCTCGCCACGCTGTTCGTGCTCGCCTCGATCCTGTCGTGGGTCCGCTACCGCGAGCTCTCCGAGCAGCCGGACATCGCGGCCTGGCAGGCCGCGGTCGCCCGCCGGACCAACCTGGCCGTCGGAACGATCCTGGGGGCCGGGCTGCTCGCCGGTCTACCGGTGGCGATGATGGCCTCGGCCGGCACGCTCGACGGGCGTCGCGCTGTGACCTTCGGGCTCGGTGGCGCGGGCGTGCTGCTCGTGATCGCGGCGGCGGGGCTGGCCCCCCGCTGGCGGGAGGCCAACGACGCGGTGCCGGCGCGCCCCCCGATGGCGCTCGCCGCCACCCGCGCCTGGACGCTGTCATGGGCCGCCTTCGTGGCGGGCTGCCTCACCAAGGAGATCGCGGCGGTCCTGCCGGCGCTGCTGTTCGTGCTCGAGGGGACTGTCTGGACCCGGTCCTGGCGCGCCGCCTTCGGCGCCCTGCGGGGCCGCTTGTTCCCCTTCTTCGCGATCCCCGCGTTCCTCGTGGTGCTCCGAGCGGCGGCCTACGGCTACGTCGCGTCGCCGGTCTTCATCCGGCCCTGGACGACCAACCTGCTGACGCAGTTCGAGGTGGTCGGCCACTACGTGCGGCTCGCCGCCGTGCCCTGGCCCCAGAGCATCTTCCATGAGTACGCGGAGGTGCCCCCGCCGGGCGACCTGAGCACCTGGCTCGTCGCGGCGGCCCTCATCGCCGCCGTCGTCGGCGCGGCCCGGCTGGCCGGCCGCGCCCCCGCGCTCGCGTTCGGGGTGCTCGTCGCCGCGGTGGCGGTGGCGCCCACCTCGTCGGTGTTCGCGCTCAAGGAGACGATGGTCGAGCACCGCACCTACCTGCCGAGCGTCGGGGGGGCGTTCATCATCGCCTGGGCGTTCGGCGCGGCGCTGCCCCGCAAGATCCCGGCGGCGGCCGCCGCCGCCCTGCTCGCCGGCGTGCTGACCGGATGGGCCGTGCTGCACGTCTCCTACGACCTGCTGTGGCAGGACGAGGAGGTGCTCTGGACCCACGCCGTGCGCGTCAACCCGGACGCGACCGAGGCGTGGCGCAACCTGGGCGACCTGTTCACCCTCGAGGGCCGCCTGGACGACGCGGCGGACGCCTACGCCGAGGCGGTGCGCGCCGATCCGGGCAACATCGCCGCCCGCGGCTCGCGGGGCATGGTGCTGGCGCGGGCGGGCCGGATGGCCGAGGCCGAGCGGGCTCTCCGATCGACCCTGGAGGTGGCGCCCTGCCACACGCCGTCGTTGAACAACCTGGCGACGCTGCGGGCCCGCCGGAGCGACATCAGCGGCGCCGTCGACCTGTACGACACCAGCCTCCAGTGCAACCCCAACAACCCCCTGGCGCACCTGGGGCTCGGCCACATCTACTACGACCGCCTGCCCAACCGGGCCAAGGCGGCGGAGCACTACGGCCGCTTCCTCGACCTGATCGACCCCCACCACCGGGACGTGCAGCTGATCAAGCGGCGGCTCCTGGAGCTCACGTGGTGAGCGGGCGGACGGCGTGAGCGTCGACGTCGCCCTCGTGCGGGGACCGGACCGGCACCCGTCGGTGCCGCTGCCGCCGCTGGGGCTGCTGTACGTCGCGTCTGCCCTGGAGGCGGCCGGCTGGAACGTCGCCGTCGTGGACGCCCCGGGCGAGGGGCTGGACGAGGGGGGCTTCCTGCGTCGGGTTCGCATGCTGGGAGCGCCGGTCGTCGGGCTGTCGGGCATGACCCCGATGAAGGACCGGATCGCCCGGGACCTGGCCGTCGTGCGCCCGCTCGCCGAGCGGGTGGTGCTCGGCGGGGTGCACGCGACGCGACACCGGGGCGCCGTGCTCGACGACATGCCGGGGCTCGACGCGCTGGTCGTCGGGGAAGGCGAGGAGATCGCCCCCGCCCTGGTGTCCTGGTGGGATGGGGGCGAGCGCGGCGACCCGCCCCCCGGGGTGCTCGCCCGCGGGCTGCCGTACCGGCCGGCGACGCCGCCGGCCGACCTGGACGCGCTGCGTCGGCCCGCCCGCCACCTGGTGCCCCGCCACCGCTACGGCTACGTGTTCCAGACCCGCCCGGGGTTCACCACGATGATCAGCAGCCGGGGCTGTCCGTTCCGCTGCAACTTCTGCGACAAGACGGTGTCGGGCGACGGCTGGCGGGCGCGCTCCGCCGGGGACGTGGTCGACGAGATGGAGGCGGTCGCGACCGACTTCGGGGTCGGCTCGATCTGCATCTTCGACGACAACTTCACGCTGCGTCGCAAGCGGGTGGTCGCGATCTGCGAGGAGATCCTGCGGCGCGGACTGGACGTCGACTGGAAGTGCGAGGCGCGCGTCGACGGCGTGACACCGGACCTGGCGACGCTGATGGCGCGCGCGGGCTGCAAGACGGTGGCGTTCGGTGTGGAGTCCGGCAACCAGGCGAGCCTGGACTTCCTGCGCAAGGACCAGACCGTGGAACAGGCGGCCGCCGCGATCGCGGCCTGTCGGCAGGCCGGCATCGAGACCGTCGCCTACGTGCTGATCGGCATCCCCGGAGAGTCACCCCGGGAGGCCCTGGAGACGCTGCGCTTCGCCCGGGAGCAGCAGGTCGACTTCATCCAGTTCTCGACGCTGTCGCCCTTCGAAGGAACCGAGCTGTTCGACCTGGCGATGGAGCGCGGTTGGTATCGCTCCAGCGCGGTCCGCAACCCGGTCGACGCCGAGGAGCGCCGGGCGACGCTCCTGCCGCCCGGCTGGACCGAGCGCGACCTCGACCGGACGCTGCGCAAGCTCTACGGCGGCTTCTACCTGCGGCCCGGCTACGTCGCCCGCCAGGCGCTCCGGGCCCAGCGCTCGGGCACACTCGCGCCTCGAGCGAGGCTCGGCCTGCAGTTCGCCAAGTGGATGCTGCGGTCCCGCGTCGGCGCGGCCTGAGGCGCAATCAGTCGGCGTCGATCAGGTTGCCCTTGGGGCCGATCCGGAGCGCGTCGCCCAGCTCGCCGAGGTCGTCCTTGCGGTCGGTGACCTTCCAGCCGCGGGCCTTGATCGCCTCGAGCACGGCCTCCTTGACCCGGGCCGAGTCCTCGTCCTCGTGGGTCAGGCGGGAGATCAGCGGATCTCGCGCCTCGTCCGAGCCGACCTTGCCCAGGAGCCGGGCGCACTCGAAGCGCACGTCCGCGTCGAAGTCGTCCAGCGAGGGGACCAGGGCGGCGGTGAGCCGGGGATCGTCCAGGTAGTCGCCCAGCAGCTCGATGATCCGCAGCTTCTTGCCCGGCTTGAACGCCGCGAGCCGCGCCTGCTCGGTCTCGAGGATGCGGATCAGCTCCGTGACGACGGCCTCCTCGTCGACGATGCGAGCGAGCACGCCGATGGGGCGGGTGATGTTGAGCGATCGGTCGTTGTGGTTGCGGAGCGCTTCGAGCACCCGCTCCCCCTTCGCCGCGAGCACGTCCGCGAGGTACTCCTTCTCCGCGACGTCCTCGCGCTTCTTGTCCGCGATCATGTCCCAGCGCCGGAACAGCGCGGCGATCGCCTGGGGGGTGTCCAGCTCGGCCAGCTGCTCGATGACGAACATCCGATCTTCGTGCTGGTAGTTCCGCGAGACGAGCTTGGAGACCGCCTTGTCGAACTGGCGCTGCTTGCGCGCCTCAGCGGAGAAGCTGCTCAACAGGTTCTTCAGGGCCATCGTCGGGACTCCTCGTGCCCGGGTCGCTTCCGGCGGACGGTCGGTATTGTGGTCATCGCGGCCGCGAAGGCAAGAGGCCTTCTGGATCTGGGACGGTGTAACGTTCCCGGGCGAACGAAGACGGGCACGCAGCGTTTGGCTTGCGGGATGGCGGTGTGATATCAAACCGGCAACTCGCGCGGAGATCAGTTGCGCGCGTGAGCGCGATCGCGCGACGGGAGAGCACGGGATGAAGCAGACCGAACCACGGACCGCCGCGCGAGTCGCCCTGACGGTTGTCGGACTCGCCGCGGCTCTCGCGTTCGTCCAGTGCGGCCCCGTGGTGACCACGATCGAGCCGGCCACCAACCCCATCGCCTCCATCGAGGTGCTCGGCGACACCGAAGTGGAGCTCGGCTCCGTCGTCGGCCTGTCCGGCGAAGCCAGCCGCCTCGGTGAGAACACCGACACCCTCGGCCTGACCCTGACGTACTTCTGGGCGATCGACTCCGCCCCGACCGACTCGCTGCTCATCGACGACGACATCGTGCCGCTGGGCGACACCCCGCTCGGTGATGACGACGACGACTCCGCGAACCCCGGCGACGACGACGACGACGACGACGACGACGAGGCGCCCGCGGAGGCGCGGGTCCAGTTCACCCCGGACGTCCAGGGGCTCTACGGCATCACGCTGCAGGTCTCCGACGGCACCCGGGTCTCCGATGTCGCCCACGTGCTCATCTCGGTCGGCGGCGGCAACAGCTGCCCCGTGGCCGACGCGGGCGTCGACCTCATCGCCCAGACCGGCGTGCCGGTCACGCTCGACGGCTCGGCCAGCTCCGACGCGGACATCAGCGGCGACGAAGAGGCGGACGAGCAGGAGTTGACCTACAACTGGCACTTCAGCCTGGTCCCCGCCGACTCGACGGTGGAGGACGCCAGCATCTTCTATCAGGGCACCGCCCACCCGGTGTTCATCCCGGACGTGGCCGGCACCTACATCCTCCAGCTGCGGACCGACGACGGCCTCTGCACGTCCCTGCCGGACTACATCACCGTGCAGGCGAGCAACGGCAACCAGCCGCCGGTGGCCGACGCCGGCAACAGCCAGGTCCTCACCCCCTGCGCGCCGACGCAGGTGGACATGGACGCCTCCGCCTCCTACGACCCGGAGGGCCAGCCGCTGGAGTTCGAGTGGCACTTCACCTCCGTGCCCAACGGCTCGGACGTGAGCGATGCGTTCCTCAACGGCCAGTACAGCGCCTCGCCCAGCTTCAACTGGGACGTGCCCGGCATCTACACCCTGGAGCTGCGCGTCAGCGACGGCACGCTGGACAGCGAGCCCGACTACGTCGCCGTCCAGGCGGTGCCGAGCCTGCCCAACGGCGCCCCCATCGCGGACGCCGGCGACGACCTGCTGGTCGAAGCGACGGCGGCGTGCACCCCCAACCCCTACAGCGGCGGCAACTGCAACCCCTGCGGCTCCCGCAGCGTGGTCGTCAGCGCCACCGGCTCCTGGGACCCGGACAACGACCCGCTGAACTTCCAGTGGGACGTGCAGAGCGGCGAAGCGGACGTGCTCGGCGTGGAGTCCAACGAGCTGGAGGTCGAGCTGCCGGAGCTGCCGGTCTCGTACAACGGCACGTCGACCAACGTGGTGACGCTCAGCCTGACGGTCTTCGACTGCCGGGCGGCGGACGACGACACCGTGACCGTCACCTTCGTGTGCAGCGGGAGCAACTAGATGACCTTCAGCCTTCCGTCGTCGCACCTCCTCAAGTCGGGTCTGCTCACCGCCGCGTCGTTGGCGCTGCTCGCCCCGCTGGTCAGCCAGTGTGGCGCCCCCGTCACCCCCAATCAGAACCTGATCGCCGCGCTCAACAACACGGCCCCCGTGGCCCGCGCCGGCGACGGTGGCGAGAGCGCGGTCGGCGCCCCGCTGACCCTCGACGGCAGCGCCTCGTACGACCCCGACGGCGACGAGATCATCTTCATCTGGTCGGTCGACACGACGCCGGAGGCGAGCCAGCTGGGTGAGAACCCCTTCTCCGCCAACGAGGACCGAAACGCCGCCGTCGTCACCGTGACGCTGGACGTCGAAGGCGTCTACATCTTCGGCCTGGTCGTCCAGGACCCCGACGGCGCGATCTCCAACACCGACTTCGTCGTGGTCGAGGCCAACTCCGGCCTGGAGCCGCCGGTGGCGGACGCGGGGCCCAACGTAACCGCGCTCGAGGGCTCGGAGGTCTGCCTCGACGGCAGCAACTCCCACGATCCGGGCGGCGCCGAGCTGATCTTCGACTGGTCCCTCGTGTCGGTCCCCGAAGAGTCCGCCGTGACGACCACCGACCTGGTCGCGAGCGAGGCGGAGGCCTGCTTCGAGCCCGACGCGCCGGGCACCTACGCCGTCGCGCTGACCGTCGACAACGGGCTGGTGGACAGCGAGCCCGACTTCGCGTTCGTCGCGGCCGGCTCCACCAACCAGGGCCCGACCGCCGCCGCGGACATCGTGGCCGCCGCCTCGTGTGACTTCATCGTGCTCTCGGGCGCCGCCTCGACGGACCCCGAGAACGACGAGCTCGGGTACTCCTGGGACGTCCTGGTGGTCCCGCCGGGCAGCACCGTCCCGCTGGGCGACTCCGCGTTCGACGACTCCCACGCCGAGCAGCCGAGCTTCTACGCCGACGTGGAGGGTGACTACACGGTGCAGCTCGTCGTCAACGACGGCGAGGACTACAGCACGCCGGTGTTCCTGGACGTCTCGGTCGAGCTGACGACGGTGAACGAGCCGCCCCTGGTCGGCACGTCGCCGGACGCCTACTACCACTCGCCGTCCCCCACCTGCTCGATGGACAGCTACGGCAACTGCACCTCCTGCCCCAACTGCGGCAGCATCGTGGTGGACATGGACGCGCTGTCGACCACCGACCCGGACGGCGACACCGTGCACGTGAGCTGGGACATCGTCACCGGCCCCGCCAACACGCAGCTGGCCGAGGTCGACGGCTTCACCAACCAGCTGACCGTGCCGGGCCCCCCCGGCTCCTGCAGCTCCTCGGTCAACACCCACCAGGTGCAGGTCGAGGTCACCGCGACCGACTGCGTGGGTGACAGCGCCACCGGCCTGATCACGGTCGTCTACGACTGCGGCGGCAGCTGACGCCGACCGCGCTCGAACCGGTAACCTCCCCGCTGTGCGGGGCGCCCCGATCCTCCTGCTGCTCCTGCTGGTGCTCGGCTGCGCCGACGCCCGTCCGTTGCCCTCGCGCGCGACGCGCCTGGGGCTGAACCCCACCCCGGACCTCCCCTCCCCCTCGCCTCAGGCGGCTCGCCCCGCGCGCGACTTCCTGTTCCCGACCCCGCTGGTCGAGGTGCGGGAGGACGGCGTCGTCACGTTGACGGCGACCCCGGCGGGGAGCCTGGACGGCGTGCGCGTCGCCTGGTCCGCGGACGGTGGCCTGCTCGAGCCGGCGGGGGTGAGCGCGACCCTCCGGCCGACGGACGAGGCCTGGACGGTGACCGCGTCGTTGATCCGGGGGAGCGCGGTGCTCGCCACCGCAGTCGCGCGTCCGGGGGCCGCGACCTCGCCCCCGCGGCTCCCCGTGCGCGTCGGGCTCGTCCCGCTGGAGCCGGACGGGTGTGAGGACCTGGCGTTCCCGGGGCAGGTCGGCGCGGGGCACGTCGGCTGCTCCGAGCCCGGTCGGCTGGACCGGTGGCTGCCCCCCGGCGGCGCGCCGATCCCGATCTCCCCTCCCCCATCCCGCTCCTCCGGCCCGCCGCCGCCGCTGCAACCCGCCGCGGCGGCCTCGGCCGCGGGGGCGCCCCGCCTCGTCGTCGTCGGCGATCGGCTGGTCTTCTGGGGGCCCGACGAGGGGGCCGAGGGCCGCCCCCTGGGGCGGCGCGACCGCCGGGGCCGACCGGCCGCGTCGGCGGAGCGCTACGCCTTCGCTCGCGCCGACCGCGTCGAGGTGGGCAACTTCACGGAGTCGGCCCGGGTCCAGCTCCCCGCCCGGCCGAGCGAGGTCGACGCGCCCGTCGCGGTCGCCGGACCCTGGCTCGCCGTCGTCGAAGGCGACCTGGGCGACGAGCGGCTGCGGCTGCTCCACCTGGACCTGCGCGCCGAGATCGCGGTCGACGGCGCGCGGCGGCCCCACGATCCGGTGCTGTCGGAGCGGTGGCTGGCGTGGTCCAGCGCCCGAGGCGTGCACGCGCTGGACCTGCGGGACGGGCGTCGGGTGGACGTGGAGGTCGCCGCCGGCTCGGGGCCGACCGCGCTGCTCGGGGACGACCTCGTCGTCGCGGCCCGGGGCGGGGGCCTCGCCGTCGTGCACCTGGCGACCGGCGAGGTGGCGCGCGCCGGCTCTCGGCTGACCGAGCTGCGCGGCTCCGCCGGCGCCACCTTCACGACCTGGGAGCGGACCCCCGGGCACATCGGCGAGCTGGTCCGATGGGAGCTGCGGTGAGCCGCCGCTCCCTCGCGCTGATCGGGCTGGCGTGGGCGATCGGCGTGCTCGTCGCGTCGGGGCTCGGGGCCCGCCCGCTGCACTCGGTGCTCGGCTGGCTGCTGCACACGGGCCCGGGGCTCGGCGCCGCCGCGCTCGTCGTCTGCTCTGCGGTGCTCTGGGGGCGACCGCTGGTCGAGCGGCTCACGCCGGGGGTCGCTTCGGGGGATGCGATCACGCGAGACCTGGTCGCCCTGGCGCTCGGGCTCGCAGTCCTGCAGACTGCGGCGGTCCTGCTCGGCCTCGCGGGCGTCTTGAGCCGCCCGGTCGCGGTGCTCCTGCTGGTCGCGCCCCTCGTGGCCATGCGCTGGTGGCGGCAGCCGGAGGCGGTCAGTCCGTCGCCGGCCGCGGGGGCGAGCCCCGCCTGGTGGCTCGTCGGAGGGGCGCTTCTGCTCCCCTCGATCCTGGAGATCGGCGCGCCCATGCTGGCCCCCGACGAGGGTCAGTACCACCGACGCCTGGTCGAGCACGTGCTCCAGACCGGCGGCTTCCACCTCGACGCCGAGGACGGCCCGTCGGGCTTCGCCCAGGGCATGCACGCGCTGGGCGCGCTCGCTGCCCACGTCGGCGGCCTCGGCGCCCTCCGTCCCCTCGGGTGGCTGCTGGGTTTGGCGGGGCTGCTGACCGGGGAGCGCATCGCGGCTCGCCGCTTCGGGCCGGTCGCCGCCGGCTGGACGATGGCGGTCGGCTGCGGCGCCGCGACGCTGCTGCGGGTGCTCCCGACGTTCAACACCGACCTGGCGCTCGCCCCCCTGATCGGCGTCGCCGCGATCGTCGTCCTGGACCTGCACGATCGCCCCGACGGATCGCCCCGACGGGCCCTGTCGCTGGCCGTGATCGGCGGCGCAGCGCTGTCGATCAAGTACACCGCGCCGCTGTTCATCGGCCCCCTGGTGGTCGTGGCAGCGGTGTCCGCGGCGCGGGCGGGTCGGCGGCGCCTGGTCGCGAGCCTCGCCGCCGCGGCGGTGCTTCCCCTGCTCTTCGCGCTGCCCTGGCTGGTGCGCAACGCGGCGACGTTCGGCCACCCGCTGTTCCCGTTCTTCGGGCTGGAGGCGCCGCCGGGCGGCGATCCCGACGCGTGGGCGTTCAACTTCACGAGCAACTACGGCCCCGGAGGCGCCGGCGCGGCGGTCGCCCGGTCACCGTGGGACCTCTTCGTGCTGGGCCGGGAGTTCGATCGGCGCCTGTTCCTCGGCCGGCTCAACCCCTGGCCGCTCGCGGCGATCCCGGGGCTCCTGATCGCGCTTCGGGAGCGGGTGGCCCTTCGCGGCCTCGCCGCGGCGGTCGTCTTGATGTTCCTCGCCTGGGCCGTCGGGCTCCGCCGGGTGGTCTACCTGCTGCCCGCGTGGCCCCTCATCGCGGCGCTGACGGCGGGAGGCCTGGCCGCCCTAGTCGACGCGCTGGCGCCCTCCTGGCGGCGGGCCGCCGGCGCCGCGCTGGGGGCCGCGCTCGTGCTCGTGGGGGCCGCCGAGGTGGCGGCCCCGTGGCCGGACCAGCTGGAGGCGGCCGGCGTCGCGTGCGGGCGCGAGTCCCCCCAGGAGTGGTCGGAGGAGCGGCTGCCGGCGGCGCGGGTGCTGCGCTGGCTGGAGGATCACGGCGCGGAGGACGAGACGGTCGCCATGTTCTGGGGCTGGCACGCCTGGGGCCTGCCGGGGCGGGTCATCTGGATCGGCGCGGAGGAGTACACGCCGCTGCGCGCCCGCCTGGTCAGGCTCGGCACCCCCGAAGCGGTGCGGGACGAGCTGCACCGGCTCGACGTGCGATGGCTGGTGCATCGCCGCGTCTACTTCCAGGCCGAGGCGTACCCGATGATCGAGCCCGGCGACTTCGAGGCGGCGTTCACCCGGCCCCTCGCGCTGACCGACGAGGTGCTCGACTGCTGCGCCACCCGCCGCTTCTCCCACGGCCCCCTGTCGGTCTACGAGCTGGCCCCCCGGGCCGACTGATCGCGGGCGGAGGGAATGCCCGCCGCCGAGCGCGCCTCAACTTCTTGACCGTGGTGGATTGACAAGCCGAAGCGGCTTCATAGAATCCCCGCGCTGCGAGAGTGGCGGAATTGGCAGACGCGCACGGTTCAGGTCCGTGTGTCCCTAGGACGTGGGAGTTCGAGTCTCCCCTCTCGCACCAATTCCACAGCCATCGAAGGGCCGCCCCGTCAGGAGCGGCCCTTCGTCGTTCTGGGGGGATCCCGGATCCGGTCGATCCGACCCGTCAATCGGGTTCAGTTTCCCGGCGCTGCGCCGATAGTGCTGACAGGTCCTGCGGGGGCGGGACCTCTGGAGCCCGTCGATGCTTCGACCTGCCCGCCTGGTCCTCCTCCCCAGCCTGCTCGCGCTCGCCGCGTGCGCCTCCACCCACGCCCCGGTCGACACGTCGCCCGTCGCCGAGCCCGAGCCGGCCCCGGTCGTCGCCCCCGTCGCCGCGGTGGTCGAGGCGCCGCTCCCCGCCATCGCCCCCGCCTCGTGGCTCGCCGGTGACGCCCCCGTCGCCGCCGCCGCCCTCGGGGCGCTGCAGCTCCCGCCGGACTGCGCCACCCAGTCGGACGACGCCACGCTGACGGTCCGGTGCCGCGAGTCCTCGGTGCTGGTCGAGCTCCAGGATGCGTCGGCCGCGCCGTCGGACCTGGACTCGATGGAGCGGGAGACCATCCAGCTGCTCTCCCAGGCGGGCGCCAAGGCCCTGCTGATGGGCAACCCCTACTGCCGCGTCGGCGAGACCGAGGCGAAGTGCAGCTTCATCGAGGCCCGCTCCAGCGACGGGCTCATCGGCACCGCCTACACCGCGGTCGGGGCCGACGGCGACCGCGCGTTCACCCTGCGCTGCCTGTACCTCGCCAACGACCCGGGCGAGCTCGAGCTCGCTGTGCCGGCCTGCCGCCAGCTGCTCGACTTCGGCTGAAATGAGCGCGCCGTCCTCCGACGAGCTGTGACCGCACCGACGAGGTCGGGTGTATGGTCCATTCGTGGGGTGGAGCGAACCCAGGAGAGGAACCCGGACGGCGTTCGCCGCGGTCACGCTCCTGCTCCTGTCGACGCCCGCGCTGACCCAGACCCGCGGCGGCGCCCCCGAAGAGGAAGAGGACGCGTACAGCTCGACCGTCGGTGACGTCCAGCTGTACCGGGAGACCCACGCGATCATCATCGGCATCGACCGATACCCGGAGCTGTCCGAAGACGACCAGCTGGAGTACGCCGTCCGCGACGCCGAGGCGGTCGAGGCGACGCTCCGCGAGCGCTTCGAGTTCAGCTCGATCACGACCCTGTACGACCAGGAGGCGACCCGGATCGGCATCGAGAAGGTCTTCTCGACGGCGTCGCGGGAGCTGGGCAAGGACGACGCCCTCTTCATCTTCTGGGCCGGACACGGGATCGTCGAGGACTCCCGGTTCGGCAAGCTGGGCTACCTGGTCCCCTACGACGGCAACCGGGTCGACATGCTCTCGCGCAACATCTCGATGGGCTACCTGCGCGACACGGTGTTCCGGTCGGTGCGCGCCAAGCACATCTTCCTGGTGGTCGACGCCTGCTACGGCGGGCTCTTCGCCGAGACGAGGGACCTCGAGGCGGAGTCGATGGACCCGCAGCACAGCCCCGAGTATCTCGAGGAGATCACGGGGGAGCACGCCGTGCTCGTGCTGACCGCGGGCAAGGAGGACCAGCAGGTCCTGGACGGCGGCGGCTCGGGGGCAGACGGCGAGGCGCACTCCGTGTTCACGATGCGGTTCCTGGAGGCGCTGTCCGGCGCCCGGGACTTCATCACGGCCAAGGAGATCGGCCACTGGATCAAGCCGCGGGTGCTGGGCGACGCCAGCCGGCAGGGCAAGAAGCAGACGCCCGTGTTCCGCCCGATCTGGGGCGTCGGAGACTTCGTCTTCGTGCCGAAGGCGCTGCCCGCGATCGGGGCCGCCGACAAGGACCCCGGTGACCGTTCGTCGGGCCCCGAGGGGCTGCTCATCGCGGGCTGGAGCGCCTACGAGACGGGCCGCTACGAGGAGGCGGTGGACCTCGGGGTGCAGGCGATCCAGAAGAACCCCGGCCTGACCGAGGCCCTCCTGCTGCGGGGCCTCGCCCACGAGCGCCTCGGCAACACCGGGCGGGCCCAGGTGCTGCTCGATCTCTACGTCGAGATGGCCCCCGAGCGGGCCCAGGAGACCCGGCTCGTCGCCGCGCTGGGCCGCCTGAGCGACACGCCGCGGCACGACGTGCCGACGCTGAGCACACCGCCGGACGACCCCACGCCGGAGTCCACCCCGGCTCCCCACACCGGCATCCAGCGTCAGCCCAGCCCCGAGACGCGCACCGGCGCCGGCCTCATCTCCGACATCCGGGGCGTCGAGCCGGCGGGCGGGTCGGGGGCCTGGGACGCCGAGGTGGGACGCATGATCGTCGCGGCGTTCGACACCGACGGCAGCGGGTTGGTCGACCAGCCCGACGAGCTGGCCGCGGTCCCGTGCGACGTCTACCGGGTGCTCGACGACGAGATCCACGAGAGCTGGCGGTACGGCCTGCGGGTGATCTACGGGTTCGAGTGGGGCGGCTACATCGGCACGGTCCTCGGGTTCGGCGAGTCGATCCGGGTTCAGGCCGACGAGGCGATCGTCCGCTGCCTCGGCGTCGAGCCGCCCCGCCCCGAGGGGGAAGAGGCGTCGGCCTCCACGGACACGCTGCCCGGCGCCGAGGAGGTCCTCCGGCTCCCGGGCGAGGCGGGCACGCCGACCTGGGAGGGGGCGGTCCTCCGCCACCTGGTGACCGACTTCGACCTCAACGGCAGCGGTCGGATCGACAACGCGGCCGAGGTGTCGGCCCTGCCCTGCGGGACCTGGCTCGCGCTCGAGTTCGTGCTCCAGGAGGACGACCGGAGCCTGATCGACTACGGCTTCACCGGCGGCGACTGGTACGGCGACCGGCTGGGGTTCGACCGCAAGGTGAAGGCCGACGCGATCAGCGCCCTGGAGGGCTGCGTGAGCTCGCAGTAGCGCCCGCCCGGTCCTACGCTACGAGTCGCGCCCGCCCCGGAGCTCCATGACCGCTCGCCAGTTGTCCGTCGTCCTCGCCCTCGCCTGGGTCGCCGTGGCGGCGCCGTCGTCGTTCGCAGGGGACGCCCCGGCAGTGGTCGTCTACGGGGCGGAGTGGTGCGGCCCCTGCCACGCGGCGAAGGACTGGCTGCGCAGCAAGGGCGTCGCGTTCACCTACCGGGACATCGACACCGAGCCGGGCGCCCACGAGGCGTACGAGGCCGACGGGGGCACCGGCGCGATCCCGTTCATCGTGATCGGCGACGCGAAGATCGTCGGCTTCGATCGCCCCGCGATCATGGCCGCCCTGACCGCCGAAGCGAGCTCGGACGAGCAGAAGCCGACCCGCCGGGAGGCCAACTCCAGCAAGGCCGCCAACAACTGACTCGAACCTGTCGGTTCAGCCGCGCTTCAGCCCGAACGCGTTGATCAGGTCGTACAGGTAGGACCGCGCCAGGTCGAGGTCGCGCGCGGCCTGGGCGACGTTCCAGTTGGTGGCGTCCAGGGTCTTGGCGATGAGCCGACGCTGGAACGCCCGGGTCGCCGCCTGGAAGGTCGCAGCCTCCTCCTCGCCCGCGTCGCCGGGGAACAGGTGGCGGGCCTCGATCAGCTCCGCCGCGTCGCCGCGGGCCCGGATGACGCCGGCCTCGACGGTGTTGAGCAGCTGACGGATGTTCCCGGACCACGACGCGCTCTCCAGCGCCATCACCGCCCCCGGGGACAGCTCCATGCGGGGCATGCCGTAGCGAGCGCAGGCATCGACACAGAAGTGCCGGGCGAGCGGCTCGACGTCCTCGCGCCGGTCGTCCAGGCCGGGCACGTGCAGGGGGAGCACCCGCAGCCGGTGCAGCAGGTCCTCGCGGAACCGCTTCTCCCGCACCGCCGCGTCGAGGTCGACGTTGGTCGCGGCGAGCACCCGGGCGTCGGCCTGCTTCGGCGTGGTGGATCCGAGCGAGTAGTAGGTCTTCGACTGGAGCAACTGCAGCAGCTTGGCCTGCGCCGCCAGCGGCAGTTCGCCCACCTCGTCCAGGAACAGGGTGCCGCCCTCGGCCGCCTCGACCTTGCCCGCCATGCGCCGGGTCGCGGTCGCGTGGGAGCCCCGCTCGGCGCCGAACAGCTCGCTCTCGACCAGCCCTTCGGGGATGGCGGCGCAGTTCAGCTCGACGAACGGGCCGCCGCTTCGCGCCGGGTGGTTGGCGTGGATCGCCCTCGCGATCTCGGTCTTGCCGGTGCCCGACGGGCCGGTGATGAGGACCCCCACGTCGATCGGCGCGACGAGGGTGACCACCTGCAGCACGTCGGCGAGCGCCTGGCTGCGGCCCACGATCCGGTCGACGCCGCTCAGCTGGTCGCGCAGCGGCCGCGTGGGGTCGCGGTCGGACGCCTCCAGCCGGCTCGCTCGGGCCCGCCCGAGCAGCGGCCCGAGGTGCCTGGCGAGCAGCTCGATGGTGGCCTGGTCGGCGGGGTCGAAGGGGCCGAGGGCGGCCCTCCCCTGGAGGTAGACCGCGCCGAATGGCCGCGGCCGGCCAATGGGCGCGCAGAGGACCGCCTGGATGCGGTGTTCCATGACGCTCTGCTGGTCGGAGAACCGGGCGTCCGCGATGGCCGAGGCGGTGTTGATGGTCTCCCCGGTCCGGATCGCGTGGCCCAGGATGCCGCCGCTGATCTCGGCCCGGATCCGCGCCGCCTCCTGGGGTGACAGCCCCTGGGCGGTGCCCCACGCGGCGGCGTCGTCGGCGTCCCGCAACTCGATGTACCCGTGGTTCGCGCCGACCGCCTGGACCAGCAGGCCCAGCGTCTCCCCGAGCAGCGCCTCCAGCTCGGCCCCCTCGTCCAGCTGGAGGATCCGTCGGAACAGATCCCGCTCCCGGACCACGTCTTCAAGCTGCTCGCTCATCCACCCTCCGCTGGGTAGAGTCTGCCCCACCACCTCCAGGGGATCGAGGGGCGCGATGGAGTGGCGGGAGCTGATGACGGCGGTCGAGGCGCTCGTCGCCTCCGGGCTGGAGCTCGAACAGCTGCAGACCGAGTTCCGACGGCTCCTCGCGGAGACCGACGACCCGTCGGGCGAGGCCGCCTCGGTGCCCGGACAGTCGGTGCCGATCTCCTCCTTCTGGGGCGAGTCGCTGGCCGATGAGGACGTCGACGCGACGCCCATGCCCGAGCTGGCGAGCCCCCCCATGAACCGGTACGAGACCATGCAGGTCCTCGGGATCGGCGGCATGGGCACCGTCGTGCTGGTCGGCGACGGCCACCTGGGCCGCTCCGTCGCCCTCAAGACGCTGCGCGGCGACCGGGCCGGCGACGACCTCGCGGCCGCGCGGTTCATCCGGGAGGCGCGCCTGACGTCCCAGCTGCAGCACCCCGGCGTCGTGCCGGTGCACGAGCTCGGGCTGCTCGTCGACGGCAGCCCCTACTACACGATGACCGAGGTGCGGGGACGGACCCTGTCCGACCTGGTGCGTGCGCACCACGACCCCGAGGTCCTGGACGGGCCGACCCTCCACAACCTCGTCGAGGTGTTCTCCCGAGCCGCCGCGACGGTCGCGTACGCCCACTCCCAGGGGGTCCTGCACCGGGACCTCAAGCCGTCCAACATCATGGTCGGCGGCTACGACGAGGTGTTCGTCGTCGACTGGGGGCTCGCCAAGCGGTCGGGCAGCAGCCCCCTGCCCCGGCGCCCGGACGAACCCGTCGACACCACCCTGACCAGCGACGGGGTCGTGGCCGGCACGATCAGCTACATGGCGCCCGAGCAGCTGTGGGGCGCCTCCAGCACCGCGTCGGACGTCTACGCCCTCGGCGCGGTGCTCTACAAGATCCTCAGCGGCCAACACGGGCTGTGGGACGCGGAGCCGAACCAGATGGTCATGGTGCTCGGATCCCGCGGGGCGGCGCCGCTGACCGAGACGCTCGGTCGCTTCGACCTCACCGCCCCCGAGGACCTCGTCGCCCTCGCCGGCGCCGCGATGGACAAGGACCCGGCCCGTCGCCCCACCGCCGAGGAGCTGGGGCGAGCGGTCAAGGAGTGGCTCGAGGGGGTCGCCGAGCGCCGCCGGGCCGCCGGCCTCGCCGAGCGCGCGCGACAGCGCTGGCCGGAGCTGGAGGCGCTGCGCCAGCGGCTGGAGGAGGCGACCAGCGCGGCGGCGGCCGCCCGGTCGGGGCTGCCGTGGGACGCCCCGATCGACCAGACCCGGGCGGTCTGGGCGGCGGAGGAGGCGCGGGACGAGCTCACGCGCCGCCTCGAGGAGCTGGAGGACGACGTGGAGACGCTGCTCCAGTCGGCGCTCTACCGGGCCCCGGACCTGCCCGCGGCCCACGACGGCCTGGCGGCGCTGTTCCTCGACCGACATCGCCGGGCGGAGGACGTGGGCGACGCCGCCCTGGCCCGCTGGACCGAGAGCCGGGTCCGCCGACACGACGTCAGCGGCGCCCACGCCCGCTACCTGTCCGGGCCCGGCGCTCTGACCCTGGCCTTCGAGCCGACGGACGCAGAGGTCCGGGTCCGACCGCTCGCCCTCGTCGACCGGCAGCTCACCGCCGGTCCGCCGGCCCACGTCCTTGCCGGACCCACCGCCGGGCTGGCGCTCGCCGCGGGCTCGTGGCTCGTCGAGATCCACCCCCCCGGCGCCGCCGCGCCCTGGCGGGTGCCCGTCTGGCTCCCCCGGCTGGGCCACTGGACCGGCGCCCTGGCGGCCGACGACGTGACCACGCTGCGCCTGCCCGAGCCCGGATCCGTGGGCGAGCAGGAGGCCTGGGTGCCGGCGGGTCCGGCCTGGCTCGGGGGCGACCTCCGGGCCCCCGGAGGACGGCCGCGGGAGCGCTGCTTCGTCGAGCCGTTCGTCATCCGCAAGGACCCGGTCACCCACCGGGAGTACCTCGAGTTCGTCAACGCCCTGGTCGACGACGGACGGGACGCCGAGGCGGAGCGCGTGGTCCCCCGGCAGCGCGCCGACCTCGGCCGCGGCAAGGGTCCGGCGCTGTACTACCGACGCTCCTCCGACGGGCGCTACGTGCTCCCCGACGTCGTCACCCACGCCGGCTGGGGGGACGACACGCCGGTCGTGATGGTCGACCTGCACGGGGCGCGGGCCTACGCCCGCTGGCGGGGGTCGCGGGACGGGCTGCCCTGGCGGCTGCCGACGGAGGCCGAGTGGGAGAAGGCGGCCCGGGGCGCCGACCTGCGCGCCTTCCCGTGGGGCGACGACTTCGAGCCGGGGTTCTGCGTGATGCGGGACAGCGCGGTGGCGTCGCGGCAGGAGGCGCCGATCGGGACCGTGCGGGCGGACGTCAGCATCTACGGAGTGCGCGGCCTCGCCGGCAACGTGCGCGACTGGTGCGACGAGTCCTGGGTGCGCGACCCCGACCAGACCCGGGAGACCGCCTGGGTCGCTCGGGGCGGTTCGTGGGCGTCGGACCCGGCGTGGTGCCGGATCGGCGCGCGCTTCTGGGTCGACCCCGCCGCGCGGTACCTGGACCTGGGCCTGCGGCTCGTGCGGCCGGCGCCGTGACCGTGAGACCGATCCAGCTCGCGGGGCTGCTGCTCGCGGTGGCCGTGCTCGGCGGGGCGGCCGCCTCCTCGGTCTACGAGCCGAAGTGCGGGGTGTCGATGAAGCGCCTCGCGAAGTCCGGCGAGCGCTGGGCCCTCATCGTCAGCGTCAACGAGTACGAGGGGGGCTCGGACGCCCCGCTGCTGGGCCCCGGGAACGACATGGAGGAGCTCTGCCGCCTGCTCACCCGGCGGTTCGGGCTCCCCGAGCGACACGTGCTGCGGCTGCACGGCCCGGACGCGACCCGCGCCGGGATGCTCGCCGGCTTCGAGGCGCTGCGTCAGCGGGGCACCGCGGACGGACAGCTGATCTTCGCGTACGCCGGGCACGGCGCCTTCATCGCGGATCAGGACCCGGACGAGGAGCCCGACGGCCAGGACGAGACGCTCTGCCCGTGGGATCACGCGACCGCGGGCGACCTCCGCGACGACCACCTGGAGGACCTGTACGCCGGCTGGCTCGGGACCGGGGCCTGGGTCACGGTGCTGCTCGACTCGTGCCACTCGGGCTCGTCGATGCGGGGCGGCGCCACCGACCCCTCGGTCCGGGCGCGGCTGACCGAGCCGAGCCCCGCGGGCGCGCCCTACGACGGCTCGTTCCGGGACCGACTCGACGCCCGCACCGAGGAAACGCGCGCCCGCTTCCTGTCCCTCGCCGCCGCCTCGGACGACGAGATGGCGCTCGAGAAGCCGCTGGCGCGGCGGGGGGAGACCCGAAACCAGGGCTACTTCAGCTACGCGCTGCTCAACGCCCTGCAGCGGCTGCCCCGCGGCGCGACCTGGCAGGACGTCGCGTCCCGGGTCCGGGGGGACGTGATGACCCTGACCACCGCGCAGCACCCGGTGTTCGTCGGGGACCTGCGGCGCGGGCTGTTCGGCGCGGCCGGGGGGACGTCGGCGACCTACCGGGTCCTCAAGGTCGGCTTCGGCCGCCCCGCCACCGTCCGACTCGACGCCGGGGAGATGGCGGGCCTGGACGTCGGCGCGCGCTTCTCGATCGCCGGGTCGCTGTGGGAGGTGACCTCGATCGGGGCGACCTCCGCGACCGCCACGCGGCTCGGGGACGACGGGGCCTCGCCCGGGCCGGGCGACGCCGCGACGCTGCTGTCCCTGGGGGCGTCGCGCGCGCCGGTGTCGGTGAGCCTCGACCCGGCGTTGCCCGGGCCGATGGCGACGGCGCTGCTCGCCGCGCTCGAGGCGGACCCGATGCTGACCCTCGACGCCGACGGTCCGGGCGCCCTGGCGGTCGTGCTGCGAGAGTCCCACGGAGGCTGCGCGTCCATCGTGGGGGGGCCAGCCCCCTGGCCCGCGGCGGGCTGCCGGCTGGCGTCCGGAGAGCCGATCGACGCCGACCGGGTCGGCGAGACGCTCACGGCGTTCGCCGCCTGGCGCCGCTTCCTGGAGCTGCGCAACGAGGGGGACCGGGCGCTCGACGTCGCGGCGGCCCTGCAGCTGGAGGTGCTCCGGGACGACGGCGGGGGCTGGGTCGCCGCGAACGCGGACCCCGCCGACCCCTCGAGCGTGACGCTGCACGAGGAGGACCGGTTCGGCCTGGCCTACACCAACCGCACCGACCAGCCGCTCTTCGTCACCGTGGTCTACCTGTCCGGCGACGGCGGGATCATCGACCTCAACGCCGGCGAGCTGACCCAGCCCCTGCTGGCCGGACAGCGGGTCGACCTGGGAGCGCTGCTGCGGATCGGCCCTCCCTACGGGACCGACTTCATCAAGGTCTTCGTGGGGGACGAGGTGACCGGCCCGTTCGACCCCCAGCCGTTCCTGCAGCGCGGCGCCCTGCGCGACGGAGCGGCGAACGCCGGCTGGGCGGCGGAGCGGTTCGCACGGCAAAGCCCCCCACCCGCGGACGTCCGCGGATGGGGGGCTCTGGAGATACCGCTGCGGATCCGGCCCTAGTTGGTCAGGATCACGTAGTTGTTGTAGACGCGGCCCAGGTTCTTGACCCGGATCGTGAACTTGCCCGTCCAGCGGGGGTACCAGGAGACGTACTCGTCATCGCCGGTGCTGGTGCTGGACTCGATCAGGTTGCCGTACTCGTCGTAGACGAACAGGTCGAGGTCGGTGTCGCCGTCGCCGGAGATGCCGACCTCGGCCAGGGCGCCGCCCTTGAACGTGATCGTGTAGACGTCGGTGCTGTTGGAGAGCACCCGGTCGTAGTGCCGGTTGGGGCCGGTGACGTCACCGCGGGTGCCCGCGGAGAGGCCGGCGCTCTGCAGCGCCTTGACGTGCTTGCCGAGGTGCCGGGCGCCCGAGCTCTTGGCCAGCGCGTCGGCTTCGGCGAGCAGCGCGTCGGCGTCCAGCGTCGGAGCGGTGCCGTCGCCCTCTTCGCCCTCTTCGCCGCCCTCGGCGGCCTTCTCGACCTCGGCTTCCTGGGACTGGGTCGCGGCGGCGATCTGCGCGGCGGCGATCAGGCCCTCGGGCGAGCCGTTGGCGCGGGCCCACTGGACGAGCTGCGCGGCCATCGCGGCGTCGGCGGCGAGGCCGCCCTCTTCGCCGGCGCCCTCCTTGGCGGCGCGGTTCGGCGCCGGGTACTCGCTGTCCGCTTCGCCGTCGCCGGCGACTGCGTACCCGGCCCCCAGGCCGAGCAGCGCGAGGGTGAGAACGGTCACCAGGGTGGTCTTGATGCTCATCAGGTCTCCTCCCGGCCACGGCGTGGGCCCCCCCAATGAGGTCCTCCCCGAGGCGCGGCGGCGACGCTAACACGGGCCAAGCGACGACGCAGCCCAGCCGGTCGGCCGAGCTGCGTCGTGCTGCGCCGGGCCACCCCGGCGCCTCGGAGGACCTAGGAGAGACCGGCGCTCGCCATCGCGGCGTCGGCCGCGCCGCGGATGCGCTTGTCGAAGCCGAGGGCGTCGCCGAGCCACGCGGTGCCGTCGAATCCGTAGATGTAGCGGACGCCGTAGCTGAAGCGCTGCTTGACGCCCTGGTCGATGGCGACCCAGACGTCGGCGGGGATGGAGCCCACCTCGCGGCGGGTGTCGATGGCGCCGGAGCCGTCGGCGTCGAAGGCGTTGACGAGGATGTCGCGCACGGCGGAGTCCCAGCTGCTGGAGCCGCCGTCGGGCACGGCGCGGACCTCGCTCGCGGGGTTGCGCTGGGTCTGCGTGCAGCCGGCGATGCGCAGGTCGGCGCCGGAGCGGACGGACTCGTCGAAGCCGAGGGCGTAGCCGACCCAGATCTTGTCCGCCTCGAACCCGTAGATGGTGCGCAGCCCGTAGCCCCAGCCCTCCTTGACGCGGGCGTCCAGGGCACCGAAGACCTCACAGGACATCGCCATCAGCTCGGTGGTGGAGTCGATGCTGCGGGAGCCGTTGCTGTCGAAGTTGGCCAGCAGGATGGAGGCGACCTCCTTGTCCCAGGCGTCGTGACCGCCGCCGCCGGGCACGGCGTCGCGGATCTGGGCGTGCACCGGACGGGGGGCGACGGTGGTGCAGCGCTCGATGGCGGCGTCGGCGTAGGCGCGGACCCGCTCGTCGAAGCCGACGGCGTTTCCGATCCAGATCTTGTCGGCCTGGAAGCCGTAGATGATGCGCAGGCCGTAGCTCCAGCCCTCCTTCACGCCCTCGTCCATGGCGCGGAAGGTGTCGCAGGAGATGCTGTCGACCTCGGGGGCCTTGTCGATGGCGCCCGACCCGTCGAGGTCGTGGTTGGCGAGCATGATCTGGGTCACGCGGGTGTCCCACTCGTTGCCCCCGCCGGGCTCGGACAGGGAGCGAATGCGGTCGGCCGGTCCAGCGACGGCGACCGAGGCGGAGGCGGAGGCGCAGAGGGTCAGGGCGGTCAGGGCAGAGGCGAGGCGGAAGTTCATGGTTTCTCTCCGAGGGGCCGGGCGAGGCCTTGGTTGTTGCCCCGGGAGTTAGCGAAGGGCGTGCCAGAACTGTCCGCTCCAGCCAACATATTGAAATTCCTGAATTTATTGACTCGGGCTCCATCACCCGTCCGCGAAAGTGTCCGGCGTGGCGGACAGGGCGGACCGGCGAGATCCGGCGGGTCGGACAGGGCTAAACGGCCCCTCATGATTATGAGGCCCCGGGAGCGGGGAGGATGGAGGGCCGAGGTCAAGGACCGAAGAGGGAGCGGGGCTTGCCCCCCGTGACCGATGAGGGACGCAGGAATCGGGTCTCCAGACCCGCGCGGAGGGCCTCAGTATTGTGAGGGGCCGTTTAGAATTCCCCGATGCCCCGGAGGTCTCGCGCGCGCTGGCTGCCGCTCCCGCTCCTCGTCGCCGTCACGGCGGCGGCGGTCTCCTCCGCCCAGGAGCGGCCCCCGTGCGGCGTCGGCCTCGACGAGTTCGCGACCGAGGGAGACAAGTTCGCGCTGCTCGCCTCGATCGACCGGTACCCCGAAGCGTCGATGCCGCCCCTCGCGGGGCCCCGCAACGACATGGACCGGCTCTGCGCGGTGCTCAAGGACGAGCGGTACGGCCACGCCGACTCCACCATCCTGCGCCTCCATGGGCCGGACGCGGACCGGGCGTCGCTGATCGCAGGGCTGGAGGCGCTCGCGCAGCGGGCGGACGAAGGGGTGGTGCTCACCTTCGCGTACGCGGGCCACGGCTCCTGGGTGCCCGACCAGCCGGACGCGCGCGAAGAGCCCGACGGCCGGGACGAGACGCTGTGTCCGTACGATCGGCACACCGCCGGCGACATCCGCGACGACCAGGTGCACGACGTCCTGCAGCGCATGCTCGCCGCCGACGCCCACGTGGTGGTCGTGTTCGACGCGTGCCACTCGGGCTCGGGGACCCGGGGCCCTGCGGACGACCCCGCCGGCGTCTTCCACTACCGAAAGGCGCCCGACGCCTCCCCGGCGGGGGCGCCCTGGGACGGCGCCGGAGGGGATGGCGGCGGCCTGGTCGGGGCCCTCGGCCGACACGAGGGGCTCACGCTGCTCGCCGCGGCGGCGGATCACCAGAAGGCGGCCGAGAGCGACGTCGCGGTCGGGTTCGGGATCACCCGCCGGCACGGCGCGTTCAGCCACGCGCTGGCCCGCGCCCTCGAGCAGGCGCGGCCCGGCGCCCCGTGGGACGAGCTGGTCCCGGTCATCCAGGCCGGCATGCCGCGGGGGCTGCACCACCAGACCCCCCAGTTCGCCGGCGATCTCCGGACCGAGGTGTTCGGCACGGCGCCGGTCACGGAGCAGCCGCACTTCACGGTCGAGCGGGTGCTCGACGGGGGGGCTACCATCACGGTCGCGGCGACCGCGGCGGCGATGCTCGAGGAGGGCTCGATCCTGGCCGTCTACGCCCCCGGAACCGAGCAGCTCCGCGGTGGGGAGGGGCTGCTCGGCCGCTGGCAGGTCAGCGACCAGGGCGCCCGACGAGTGACCGCCCAGAGGCTCGGGGAGGCTGGGGCAGCGGTGTCACCGGGCGCCCCCGTCGTGCTGACCGTGCCGGGCGGGGCGTTCCGACTCCGCACGGTGCAGGTGTCCGACGACGTGCCCCAGGCCCTCCGGTCCCGGATCGAGGCCGGCCTGCAGGAGACCCCCCTGGTCCGGCTGCGCCCCGCTGGCGGCGAGGCGGCGCCGGACCTGCGCATCTTCGTGCACGAGCGCGGGTGCCTCGTCATCTCGGGCGGACTCACCCCCTGGCCGCCGGGGGTCGACGACCCGGACGCCCCGGTCGAGTGCGTGCCTCCGAGCGGCACGGACGAGGAGCTCGAAGCGGCGGCCCGGCTGGTGACGAACCGGGTCGGCCTGATCGCTGGCTACGAGCGCTTCCTCGCCATCCGCAACCCCAACGAGGGCGACTTCAAGGCAAGCGAGCTCGTCGAGCTCGGGCTCATCCGGTTCGAGTCGAAGCGAGGGAGCCGGGCCGTGATCCCCCACCGACCGGTCCACCCGGAGACGGAGGAGGCCGTCTTCTGCCCGGGAGACCGCTTCACCGGCTCCCTGCGGGCGATCGGCGGAGCCTCGGTGTACGCGACCGTCGTGTACCTCCCCAACGACGGCGGCATCTGGCCCCGGACCTTCGACGCCGCCAGCCAGGCGCTCGCCCCCTCCAGCGAGGCGATCCCCCTGGAGGGGGTGCTCAGCGTCGGGCCCCCCTGCGGGGTCGACTACCTCAAGGTGTTCGTCGTGGAGGCGACCCGTCGGAGCAAGGCGTTCGACGCCGAGCCGTACAAGCAGCGCGGGTTCCCGGCCCAGACCCGGAGCCTCGGCGATCCCCTCGGCTTCTGGGTGGAGCCGTTCCTCGACGGGACGCGACCGAAGACGAGGGGCGCGGGCGAGCTGGAGACCGGCTGGAGCACCCTGGAGGTGCCGCTGCGGGTGGTCGGCTGCGACTCGGCCGAGCGCGAACTGCTCTGCGCCGAGCGCTGAGCCGGCGGCGCTCCTAGAGCTCGGGGTGGGAGTCCACGGGCACGAACAGCGCGGCGAAGACCTCGTCCGACTCGGGGTCGAAGGGGCTCAGCCCCATGGCGAGCAGGTCCTCGCGCACGTCGTCCAGGCGACGCAGGTTCTCGAGCGCGTCGGCGTACTGGAGGTCCTCGGGCTCATCCGAAGAGACGTCCCGCGCGGTGGCGGCCGCTTCGTCGTAGCACTGCATGAAGACGTCGGACCGCTGCGAGCCGGGGGGGTGGGAGTCGGACCAGCCGCTGAGCACGGTGTCGTAGATGGTCTGCGACGGGATCGGGTTGCCGCCGAGCAGCGCGAGCACGTGGCCGGAGACGCAGTCCGCGGTGAACTCCTGCTCCCAGTTCTGCTCCGTGGTGCCGTATCCGATGTCCTGGCCGGCGCCGCTCTTGAACGCCCACATGTGGCCGATCTCGTGATAGATGACCGAGTCGCCGCCCTCTAGGTAGCTGCCGTAGCCCATGTTGGCGACCATCTGGTTCAGGTCCATCAGCCAGTAGCCGTCGAACGCGATGACGTCGCCGTTGGGGTTGTAGTAGGCGTTCTGTACGCCCGGGGTCTCCCAGATGCCGCCCTGGGGGGCGCTGATGTTCAGCAGCGCCAGCGTCTGGTCCAGCCGCCACATCACGTAGTCGCTCGGCTGGTAGCCCTGGCCGCCGCCGCTGCCTCCGGCGCCCCACGCGTAGCAGGGGGTGTGGTAGCCGTCGGCGTCCTGCTCCTCCCAGTCCCCCGGCTCCCAGGTGTACTCGTGGGTGGTGTCGTCGTCGTCGAACTCGCGGCACTCGCCGAAGAGCTCGCAGCAGCCGGTCAGGGCGGCGGCCAGGGTGACGAACAGGGCGAGGTGGCTGAGGCGGGTCATGGCGGCTCCGGAACGGTGTGTGCCGGAACGGGGAGCAGGGTCCGTGCCAGGTCGATCGATGGGCTGACGTCACGCGTTTCAGCGTCAGGTGAGGGCGGACTCACGTCCTGTAGACCGGACGCCCATCGAGGGGCTGTCCGCTACGCCGGACAGTCGACCGGCTACTTGCTCTGGGGGGCCCAGCAGGACGCCTCGGCGTCCCAGCGGCCCGCGCTGCGCCAACCCAGCAGCGTCGCCCCGTCCCGCTCGAAGCCGGGAGGCGACGGGCCCGGGTCGGCGCCGGCCTCGACGGCGAGACGCCACCGGTCCCAGGCCGCCAGGTCGTCAGTGGCGAAGCCGTCGTCGCCGGGGCGGCCGATCGCGTGGACCTCGACCACGTCGAGGCGGCCCTTGACGCGGATGCGGCCGATGAGGCGGGTCTGCAAGCCGAGCTCGGGGGCGACCTCGGCGACGGCTCCGTCGGCGATGAGCAAGCCCCCGAAGCGGCGGGTCAGCCCCTCGAGCCGGCTCGCCAGGTTGAGCGGGGCGCCGAGGATCCCGAACTTGCGCACCCCCCGCGGCGGCCCCTGGTTGCCCATCAGCACCGGCCCGGCGGCCAGACCGATGCCCGCCCCGGTCCGGCCAGCGACCTCGGCGAGCCGCTCGGATCGCACCCCTCCGATGGGCCGGCTGCCCAGGGAGTCGAACCACGCCCGCTGCGCGTCGGCCAGGGCGACCGCGCCCTGCAGCGCCCGCGCGACGCACGCCCGCTCGGCGTCGGGATCGCCCCCCGAGTCGACGTCCGGCCAGTAGAAGCAGACCTCGTCCCCGACGTACCCCTCCACCCAGGCGCCGTGCTCGTCCTGCATGAAGCGGGTCGTGTAGTCGAGGTAGTCGTTGAGCAGCGCGAAGATCGCCGCCGGGCTTCCCAGCGCGTCGGTCAGCGTCGTGTAGCCGGCGATGTCGCTGATCAGCACCGTGGCGAAGACCTTGCGGTCGCGGAACCGGTCCGGCCCGCCCGCCTGCAGCAGGAGCTTGCGCACCGGCGCGGGGAGGTAGCGCGCCGTGATCAGGGAGCGGCGGGTGCCGAGCACCAGGTGGCCGCCGACCCCGCAGAGCAGCCCGACGAACGCCGCGCCGCCGACCGCCGACAGGGGGGCCAGCAACGTCGGCGCGCCGCCCGCCAGCGCGAGCCCGTGGAGCGCGGCGACGAGCGCGACCGGCGTCAGCAGCGCCGCCCACGGGCGCCATCGTGCGCCGGCGGCGAGCCCCAGCAGGCCGGCGAGGGCCACGAGGAGCCCGGCGGGGCCGGCGCCCATCGGACGGGGTCCGTCCCCCGCCCGGTGCGTCTCGATGGCGTCGGCGAGGATCTGGGGACCGGGGGTCAGCCGGGGCGTGGGGCCACGGCTCATCGGCGTCGAGAACAGGTCCACCCGCTCGGAGAAGGCGGTCGTCTGAAGCAACACCACCCGGCCGGCGAGCAGCCCCCGCAGGTCCTCGGACGGACCGTCACACCGCGCCACCTCCGACAGACGCAGCACGGGCCGGGCGTCGCCGTCGTGCCGCGCGCTCGGCTCCGAGAACCTCACGCGCGCGCAGGTCACCTCGCGCCCCGCCACCGTGCAGGCCTCGCCGCCCGTCGCCGACCCGCCCAGCGCCGAGGCGAGCTGCACGCTGGCGTGGCCGGGCACCGCGGGGGTGCGTCGGATGACCGCGTCGTCCGCGGGGAGGTCGGCGCAGGAGACCGTCGCGTCCCCCGCCCGAGCCCCGAGCAGGCGCCGGGCCGCGCCGTGATCGAGGCGGACGTCCTCGGCGCAGGCGGCCGACGAGCCGTGGGGCCCGCCGAGCATCGGCAGCATGTGGAAGCGGCCGGCCGCCTCGGCGCTCAGCCGCAGCGGCTCGGACACCAGCTCACCCGGCCCACAGCCCCACTCGGGATCCTCGACGCAGGCGCTGCGGGAGCGCCGGACGGAGCCGTCCGCCTCGACGCACTTCGCGAACCGCTGGGCCGGGTCGACCTCCTGGATCACCGCCGCGTCCAGGTACACCGCGACCGCCCCCGCGCCGGTCGCGGCCTCGGCCGCCCGCGCCCACAGCGGGAGCATCGCCACCCGCCCCACGTCGGCCGGGATCCCGTCGTCGAGGGCGACGATGGCGACGTGCTCCCAGCCCGGGCGGGCGTGGGCGGCGACCGCCCGGTCGTGCCAGGAGGCGTCGAGGGAGGGGCCGACGGTCGACGCGACGACCAGGCCCGCGAGCGCCGCCAGCGCCCACGCCCCCAACCACCAGGGACGGGGGGGGAGCGGGAGGGGGTGGCGCAGCCACCTCACGGGCCGGCCGCCTCCCAGGCGCCCAGCGGCGAGCCGAAGGGCCACGCCGCCTCCGCCGATTCGGGCGGCGGTCGATCGGCCAGCCGAGCCAGCCACGCCCGGGCCATCGGGTCGTCGGGGCGCGCCGCCAGCCACGCCTCGGTGGCGGCCACCGGGCCGTCCGCCTCCGCCGCCTCCAGCCAGGCCTGCACGAGGCCGCCCTGAAGCCTCGGCTCGGCGTCCACCTGCGAACGCCACCGACGACGCAGATCCGCCCGCTGCTCGAACGCCCGCCGGAGCACGACCGCGCTCATCAACAGGTCGGGCGTGACCTGCCAGTCGAGCCGGGCGATCGCCTGGACGGCGAGCTCCGGCTGCCCCGCGTCGACGGCCGCCTGGGCGACCACGAGCAGCACGAAGGGGTCCTGCACGGTCTTGATCCGCCCGGCCGGGAAGAGGCCCGGGAGCTCCCCGAGCCGACCGTCCGCGAGCGCCGCCTGGACCTGCCGCGCGTCCCCCACGCCGGCCGGAGGCGACGCGTCCCCGGCGGCGGTCGCGGCCCACACCCACGCCGCGAACCGGTGCGGCTGCGCCTCCAGCAGCTCGGCCCGGAGCAGGCGGTCCAGCGCGGGCCCGTCCCGGTGGACGCGCCTCCACCCGGACACCTCCTCCGACGCGAACAGATCGGGGTACGCGGCGTCGGCGGAGCCCCGGATCGACGCCCCCGCGATGGCCCCCAGCGCCGCGTCGGGGTCGTCGGTCGCCGGGACGAACGCGGCGCACGACCAGGCCGGCGCGCCGTCCACGGTGCAGGCGAGCGTGCCCAGGTCGTCCCAGGCGCACACCCCACCGTCGGGGACCAGCGTCGCCAGGGGGGCCCCGGCCGTCACCGTGACGGCGAGCCCTCCCGCCTGCTCCGACGAGCAGACGACGTCGAACTCCCGGCTGTCCATCGACGCCTTGTAGGCGATCCCCTGGGCCGGTCGGAGGGAGATGCGGTCGCCGACGAACAGGGCGCCGTCTCCGCCCGCGCACGCAGACTCGACCTTCGCGGCGGCGACCGGGCTCAGGCGCGCGACGGCCTCTTCACAGCCCGCGCGGGCCGACGTGGCGGTCAGGGCGGCGAGGCAGGCGCCAACCCCCACCGCTCGCCAGGTTCGAACACCCGTCATCCGGCTCCGACGGTATCAGACCCACCCTCGACAGCGTCCCCCGGGCCGGCGAGACTCGGACCGCCCATGCTCCGCCTCCTCCTGCTCCTGCTCCTCGTCCTGCCCGCCTCGGCGTGCAGCCGCTACACCTGCGACGACGCTCGACAGGAGCTCGATCAACGCCCCGAGCGGGCGACGGACCTCCCCGACGGCCGCTACGCGCTCGGCCTGTCGGCCTCCCGTACGCTCCTGGACCGGGTCTTCGCCCAGTCCATCGAGGACGGGCGTGGCTTCCCCCGCCACGTCGACCTCGACCTCGCGCTGCCGTCGCCAGCGGGGCGACGCCGGGGGGCCGGCTCCTCCGCCGTCCGCAGCCTCACCGTCGCCGCCGACGCGTCCTGCGATCGCTGCCTCGCCCTGGCGGTGATCGCGGAGGCGGACGTCGACCTGGGGCGAGCCACCCTGAACGACGTCTCCATCGAGGCCGTGGTCGACGCTCGGGTCGAGGCCCTCGCCGACGGTCGCACCCTCGTGTTGACGGCGGAGGTCGCCCGGGTGCGCGACGTGCGGCTTCGGATCGAGCGGGCCCGTCTGCGGGAGCTGGCCGGTCAGCTCGCGGGCCGGGCCGGCGGCGACGCCGGCCGCCTCGCCGACGTGGTCCTGGACTCGGAGGTGGGCCGGGCCCTCCTCGCGGCCCTGGAAGAGGAGCTCCGCGGCGGGCTCGCCCAGGCGCTCACCGAGGCGGTGCGCGCGACCGTCGGCGAGCGGGAGCTCGCGCGGGTGGAGCTGCCGACGCTGGGCTCCCAGGCCATCGAGCTGAGCCGAGCGGACGTGCACGGCTCGGACGACGGCGTGTTCGTCGGGCTGGATCCGAAGGACTGGCCCGCCGGCGACGGGGTGAAGCCGTTCTGGAGCGAGCACGACCTGGGCATCGCCCTGCCGTCGCACAGCTCCACCGAGCTGGTCGACCGCGCGATGCGCGGCGGCGTGTTGCCGTCCGGCGTCGATCTCAGCGGACAGCCCGCGTCCGACGGCGAGCTCCAGCTGAGGGCGGCCGATCTGCGTCCGGACGGGGACGGCTTCGTCGTCGCGCTGCGCGCCTTCCAGGTCCAGGGCGCCTGCGGTCGGGTCGAGCTCCGCGCCACGGGCGCCGCGGTGGTCGACGAGGGCTCGGCGGTCGTCTCTCTGGGCGCGTTCGAGGCCTCCGATCCGAAGGGCTCCGGCCGCGCGGTAGCGGCCGGCCTCGCCCTGCACGACCGCTTCTCGAGCGAGCAGCTCGAGCTGGTGCAGGAGGTCGGCGGTCAGACGTCGATCGCGGTGCTCGGCCACCCCGGCACCCTGCGGCTGCGCGGCCTCGGCGCCCAGGGCGACAGCCTGCTCGCCGAGGCGGACGTCCGGTGGAGACCCGCGCGCGACCGGGGCGGCCGAGACCGCGCCGACGAGCGACGCGACCGGGATCGGCGCCGACGAGGCTCGGACCGCAGCCGCCGCTGAAGCTCGGGCTGCAGCCGCCGATGAAGAGAGCATGGCTCGCCTCCTGCTCGCGCTGTCGACCCTGCTCCTCGTCCTCCCGGGATGCGCTGACGACGACGTGCACCTGCGCTGCGCCGCCGAGGCGGTCACCCCCGGCGAAGCGATCAGCGTGACGGCGTGGCACGACCGGGCGCCCCTGCGCTCGTTCGACGGCCCCGCGTTCCGGATCCAGCCGCTGGACGGCGCGACAGGAGCGTGGACGATGGCCCGGACCCAGCCCGGGTCCGCCTGGTCCACCGCGCGGTACGACGGCACCTTCGTAGCCCGCACCGAAGGCCGGGTCCGGCTGGAGGCCGTGCTCGGAGTCGGCGATCCGGTCGCGACCTGCGAGGTTCGGGTCGTCCCCGGCTGATCGCGTCGAGTCCCCCCATCGGGGGATGCCATCCAATAGGGTCAGGTCTACCCTATCGCCGTGGCGACACCTCGGGACATTGCGAACTGAATCAGGACAATTGGAGATTCCACGCGACGTCCGCTCCGCCAACCTCTAGGTGAGCGAGCCCCCATGGGCCGCCGGCGGAGACATCTTGACCGAGCAGCACGCCCACCGAGACGCCCGCATCGTGACCCTGATGCTGGCCCTCGCTTGCCTCGCCGCCGGCCTGACGGTCGGGCACCGCGTCGCGGTCGGCGTCGGGCGACCAGCCGAGCTGCTGCTCCTCGGGATCGCCGTCCCGGTGCTCGGGGGCCTCGCGCTCCTCTTGTGGCGCTCTCCCGCCCTGCTGACCCCGATCGTCGCCACGCTCTGCATCAGCGGGGCCGTCTACCTCTCGCTCCGCGCGGGCTACGCCGCCGCGGCGTCCCCCGACCGCGTGGCGCTCCGGGCGGACCTGACGCATTGCGCGGCCTGGGCCCCGCTGGTGTTCCTGCTGTCGGTGATCGGCCTGCCCGCGCGACGGGCGCGCATGGTCAACGTCGGCTTCTGGGTCGTCCTCGTCGGCCTGGCCGCGATCGGCCTGGCCAGCACCGTCGGCCGGCAGATCGAGCCCCTGGAGCGATACGTCATCGCCGAGTGGTTCCTGCTCGGGCACGGGCTGTTCCTGGTGTTCCTGGAGCTGTACGCCGCGACCCGACGGCGGGCCGCGATGGCGACTCGGGCGTGGGGAGAGGCGAGGACGGATCGGCTGACCGGGGTCGCGAACCGACGCGCCCTGGAGGAAGAGATCCTGCGCGACCTCGAGCGGGCCGGCACGGGCACGGCGGCGCTGTCGGTCATCCTCCTGGACATCGATCACTTCAAGGCGATCAACGACCGGCACGGTCACGCGGCGGGGGACCAGGTCCTCGTCACGTTCTCCCAGCTCCTCGAGCGCACGGTCCGCACCGGCGACGTCGTCGGCCGATGGGGAGGCGAGGAGTTCCTGATCGTGCTCCGGCGCACCCGGCTGCGGGACGCCGCGCTCCTCGCCGAGCGCCTCCGAGCGAGCATCGCTTCAACGCTGTTCCCGGTCGCGGGTCGGGTCACCGCGAGCTTCGGGGTCGCCCACGCGGAGCCGGGAGACGTGCTGATCGATCTGGTCGGCCGCGCCGACAAGGCCCTCTATTCGGCGAAGTCCCGCGGACGCAACCGCGCGATCATCGCTGGCTGACTTCGGCCGCTACCAGGCCTGCGAGCGCAGGTAGAGGATGACGCTGTCCACGTCCTTGTCGCTGAGGTCGTCGATCACCACCGCCGAGCCGTCGGTGAACGACTCCATCGGCGTGTCGTCCTTCCCGGACCGGAGCATCTCGCGGATCATCCCGTCGGTCGCGACGGACAGGAACCCACGGCGGCCGATGCCGATCCCGTCGACGCCCGCCGCGTAGCCGGCCCCCCGCACCCCGTGGCAGTTCGCGCAGACATCCCGGAACAGCTTCTCCCCCGTCGCCAGGTCTCCCTTCAGGGGAGACTCGTCCAGCTTCGTCCCGTCGATCGTCTGCCAGGAGCGGATGTAGGCGACGATGTTGTCGATCGCGTCCTCGCCCAGGCCGCCGTCCCACGGGACCATGTTCGAGCCGGAGCGGCCCTCGCGGATCGTCGTGGCGAGGAACTCGTTGGAGACCGTGGCGAGCCAGTTCTGGCTGTTGAGCCGGGGGGCGAGCCCCTGCACGCCGGCGCCGGCGGGGCCGTGGCAGCCGCCGCACACGACGAACGCCTCCTTGCCGGCGGTCACCTGATCGGCGGTGCCCGGCGCCTGGTCGGCCCGGTGAACGGCCTTGGCGCCCAGGGCGAGGGCGGGAACCAGCGTCAACAGGGCGAGCGAGAGAGCGAAGCGGCGCACGGCATCCTCCGAAGTAGCAGGGCAGCGAATTCTGCCTGAATCAGCGGGCCTTTCAACCCGGCGTGGCGCGACAAACGCGACGCCCACCGATCGGGAGGACCGGTGCGTCGACATCGAGCGGTCAGGCCCTGGCGCGCGAGTTTCTCGGAGCTCGACGGTAACCTCGGCGGGCTCGACCGGGTCCCCTCGTTCGAGGACACGACGATGCTGCACACGACCCCGCTCGTGGAGGCCGCCCGAGCCGGCGACGTCCGCGCCTTCGAGGAGCTGACCCGGCGCTACGCCCGTCGGGCGGCCGCGGCGGCGCGGAGCCGAGTCGGCGACGGACCCCGCTGCGAGGAGGTCGTCCAGGAGGCCTTCCTGGACGCCTGGCTGCACCTCCGCTCCCTTCGAGAGCCGGCAGCGTTCGGGGCCTGGCTGCGCCGGATCGTGCGCAAGCACTGCGACCGCGTCACCCGCCGCAAGGCGCTGCCCCTGGTGCCGCTGACGGAGCCGTTGCCGGCCCCGCCGGCCGAAGACCCGGTGGAGCGCTCCCAGTTGGCGGACCGCGTGGACGCCGCGCTGCGCACGCTGCCGGACGGCCAGCGGCTCGCCGTGGCCTTGCACTACGGCGCCGACTGCGACGTGCGGCAGGTCGCCGACTACCTGGGCGTGAGCGTCGGCGCGGCGAAGAAGCGCCTGCACGACGCCCGCGCCCGACTCCGAACCGGAGGGATCGAGACCATGGTCCAGGACTGGATGCACACCCCCGCCCCCACCACCGATCGCCGGGCTCGCCAGATCGCCCTGCTCGTCGCCGCCCGATCGGGCGACCTCGAGGCGCTGCGCGAGCAGCTGGCCGCCGACCCGACCCTGCTCGAGCGCCCCGAGCCGCTGGACCCGACCGACCCGCGGTCCCGGCTCCTGGTCGGCTCCACCCCTGAAGGCCGCCCCCTGCACCTGGCCGCCGAGGGGGGTCACGCCGCGGCGCTGACCGCCCTCATCGAAGCCGGCGCGGACCCCGACGCGCGGACCGCGGCGGGCCAGTCGGCGCTCCACGTCGCCGTGCAGATGGGCCACGCCGACGCCGTCGCGGCGCTGCTCGAGGGCGGGGCCGACGTCGACGCCACCCACCGCAACGGGCTGACGCCGCTGCACTTCGCCGCGATCCTCGGTCGACGGGACCTCGCCGAGCGGCTGCTGGGCGCCGGCGCGGACCCGGCCCGGGCCGCCCGGGACGGCCGGACCCCCGCCTTCTGGGCCGGGGCGAAGGGCCACGCGGAGGTCGCCGCGGTCCTGGAGCGGGCCGACCGGGCGGGGCACGCCGAGCCGGACCGGGCCTTCGTCGCCACCGGCATCAAGGTCGTCGACCTCTTCGCTCCGATGCCCCGGGGCGGGCGCGTGCACGTCGTCGCCGAGCGCTGGGGGCTGGGGCTGCTGGTGTTCCTCGCCGAGCTGCTCCAGCGACAGGCGGACCGCGGAGTCGCGCTCGTCGCCCTCGCCGACCGCTTCCTGGACGACGAGGACTTCCCGCGGCTGCTCCGCGAGGTCGGCCTCGTCGACCGGGTGCCGCTGCGCCAGGCGGCGACCGGCGACGGGCCGGAGGCGATGCTGGACGCCGTCACCGCCGCGCTCGGCGAGCTCCCCGACGGGGGCCTGCTCCTGGTCGACCACGCCTTCGCCCGCCTGCCGGGGTTCGACGAGCGGGTCGGCTCGGTCACCGCGGTGCTGTTCGAGTACGCCGCCGCGCCCGACGAGCTGCTGCCGCCCGAGGGGCTGGGGCGGCTGGACGCCACGGTCACCCTCTCCCCCGCCCTGGCGGAGGCCGGGCGCTGGCCGGCGGTCGACCCGCTGCGCAGCTGGTCGCGGGTGACGCTCGACGACGGGGCGGCCGCGCTGGTCCAGCGGGCCCGCGACGCGCTGACCGCGGGGGAGGACGCAGGACGCGTCGAGGGCGCCCGCTCCCGGCGCCTCGCCTGGTACCTGACCCAGCCGTTCGAGGTGGCCGAGACGTTCACCGGGATGCTCGGTGAGGTGGTCCCCCCGGAGGCCGCGCTGGCCGACTGCGCCGACATCCTCGACGGGCGGTACGACGACGTCGCCCCCGGGCAGTTCCGATACGTCGGCCGGGCCGCCACGGTTCGGCGCGGCGTGTGACGCGTCGGCGCGCGGCCCGATCGAGACCGGGGTACCCTCGGCAGCCATGTCCACCAGGCGCCTCGTCGGTGTCGCCGTCGCGGTCCTGATCGGGCTGGCCCTGACGTTCGGCCCGGCCCCCATCGACCCGGTCGCCTGGACCCCGTCGGTGGCGATGCCCCTGGACGGCGCGCTGGCTCCCAACACCGACCTCCGGCCCCTCCGCGCGCTCCCCCTGCCCCAGGCCGAGGACCTCGCCGTCGACGGCGAGGGGCGCGTGTACGGGGGCGCCGCGGACGGCCGGATCCTGCGGCTGCGCGCCGACGGCGCGGTCGAGGAGTTCGCCGACACCGGCGGACGGCCCCTGGGGCTGGACTGGCACCCCGACGGCCGCCTGGTCGTCGCCGACGCCGAGCGCGGCCTCCTCGCCGTCGGTCCCGACGGCGAGGTCGAGGTGCTGGCGACCGAAGCGGAGGGCGTGCCCTTCCGGTTCGCCGACGACGTGGACGTGGCCGCCGACGGCCGGATCTTCTTCACCGACGCGTCGGACACGTTCGACCACCACCACTACACCCTCGACGTGCTCGAGGGGCGCCCCCACGGGCGACTGCTCGTGCACGAGGACGGCGAGACGCGGGTGCTCCTGCGGGGCCTGTACTTCGCCAACGGCGTGGCGGTCAGCCACGACGGCGCGTCGGTGCTCGTCAACGAGACGACCCGGTACCGCATCACGCGGTACTGGCTGGAGGGCCCGAAGGCGGGGACGTCCGAGCCCTTCATCGAGGGGCTGCCGGGGTTCCCCGACGGCATCTCCGCCGGCCTGGACGGCGTCTACTGGGTCGCCCTGTTCAGCGTACGCAAGCCGATCGGAGACTGGCTGGCGCCCAAGGTGGCGGCCAAGCGACTGGTCTCCCGGTTGCCCGGCTCCCTCCTCCCCAAGGCCATCCCCTATGGGCTGGTGCTCGCGGTCAGCGGCGAGGGGGAGATCCTCGCCAGCCTGCACGATCCCGGGGGGGAGGCGATCCATCCGGTCACGTCCGTCGAAGAGGTGGACGGACAGCTGCTGATCGGCAGCCTGAGCGCCGATCACGTCGGCACGCTGGCGGTGCCCGAGGGGATCCGGCCACCGCCCCGGATCGCGATCACGATCGACGACCTGCCCTTCCTGCACCACGCCCCCGGCGGCCGGGAGGCGGCGACCGACCGCCTGCTGGAGGCGTTGACGTCCCGGGGCATCACGGCGACCGGCTTCGCGATCTGCGACGCCAGCGAGCCGCCTCACGAGCTGCTGCGGAGGTGGCTCGACGCCGGGCAGGAGCTGGCCGGCCACCACGCCACCCACACCGACCTGAACGACACCCCGCCCGACGAGTGGCTCGCCGACGCCCACCGCTGCAACGAAGAGCTCCGGTCGTTCACCGCGATCCGGTTCTTCCGCTACCCCTACCTGCACCGGGGGGCCAGCCTCGAGGTCCGGGACCGGGTGCGACGAGAACTCGAAGCGGCCGACCTGACGATCGCCCCGGTCAGCGTCGACAACCACGAGTGGAAGCTCGGCAAGCTGTACGCCGACGCGATGCTCGACGGTCGCGCCGAGCTCGCGGGCCGCATCGCCGAGTACTACGTCCAGCACATGCTCGAGGTCACCGCCTACTACCAGGCCGTCGCCCGGAGGAAGCTCGGGGGGGACGTCGCCCACGTGCTGCTGTTCCACGGCAACGCGCTGGCCGCCGACCACATCGGCGACGTGCTCGACGCCCTGAGCGAACGCGGCTTCGAGTTCGTCACGCTGGCGGAGGCGCTGGCCGATCCGGTCTACGCGATGCCCGACGCCTACGTCGGCCCTGGTGGCATCTCCTGGCTGTCGCGGATCGAGCCCGTCGACTACGAGCGCGCCTGGGAGCAGGCGGCCTGGGACGAGATCGTCGAGCGCTTCGAGGACTGATCCCCGGGGGCTACTCCGACGCGTCGCCTTCGGAGGCGTTCCACTCGATGCGGCCGTCGAGCCGGGCCCACAGCTCCGCGTTCTCGCCCTCGATCCGGGCCAGCTTTCGCCGCGCCTCCCGGAGCTCGGCCTCCACCTCCGCCAACCGGGCCCGGGCGCCGTCGCGGGCGCCCCGGGCAGCCGACAGCTCGGCCGACGCCTCGGCGGCGTCGCCGCGCCGGCCCTGCTCGGCGGCGTCCACCGCCTCGGTCAGCTCGGTCACCCGGGCCTCCCGCAGCTCGAGCCGCGCCGCGGTCTCGTCACGGGCCAGCACCGCCTCGGAGACCTGGCGCTCCAGCGCCTCCACCTGCAGCGCCAGGGCCATGCGCAGCTCGCGCAGCTCGGTCTGCAGGTCGTCCCGCTCCTCCTGGAGCGCCTCGAGGCGACCCTGTCGCTCGTCGTCGAGCACCGCAGCGGCGTCGGCGGTGTCCTCCAGGGCGGCCCGCAGCGTGGCCGCCTCGTCGGTCGCGGCGAGCGCCGCCTGCCCCGCCGCCTGCAGCGCCTGGCTCGCGTCGGCGAGCGCCGCCTCGGCTTCCCGGACCTTCGTACGCTCCGCGTCCAGCGCGACGGCGGCCTCGGACCGCGCCGCCTCGACCGCGTCGCGCTGATCCGACTCGGCGGTCGCCAGCTCGGCTTCGGCCGCCGCGGTGCGGAGCAACGCCTGGGAGAGCCGGGACTCGAGCTCGGCCACCCGGGCGGCGAAGTCGGTGTCGTCCGTGATCAGGATGTCGTCGGCGGACCGGGCCCGCTCACCGGCGAGGGCGGTCGCCAGGCGCTCGCTCTCGGCCGTCGCGGCGGCCAGCCGCTCCTCCGCGCGGGCGACCTCCTCGGCCCGGCCCTCCAGCTCGCGCTCCAGGGCCGCGACCCGCTCGGCGCTCAGCCGCTCGGCGTCCTCCAGGCGCTGCCGCAAGGCGACCAGCTGCCCGTCCCGACTCGCCGCGGTGGGATCCCCCGACTCCAGGGCGGCGACCCGCTCGGCCAGGGCGTCCCGCTCGGCCGCCACGGCGTCCGCCTGCCCGCCGAGGTGGGCGAGCTGCTGGAGGTGCTCGGCCTCCTGCATGCGCAGCTGCTCCGCGGACCTCGCGTCTGCGCTCGCGACCGCCTCGGTGACCTCTTCGAGGCGGCTCTCGGACTCGGCTGCCCGGCCCACGGCCGTGTCCCGCTGCTCCTCGAGCAGGCGCGCCAGCTCGGCGAGCCGATCCCGCTCGGCCTGCAGGGAGGCGATCTCGGCCCCCATCGCGGCGGTCTCCTGCGCCTTGATGGGATCGTCGGCGGCGAGCTCGGCCCGCAGCTCGTCGATCATCGCGTCCCGCTCCTGCACCTGGGCCCGCGCCTCGGCGGCGGCCTGCTCGGCGGCGGCCAGCTCGGCGCTGCGGTCCACGACCGCCGGCTCGGCGGCGTCTTGCTCCCGCGCGGCGGCCAGGCGCTCGGCGAGCCGGTCCCGGGCCGCCCGCTCGTCTCCCAGCGCGATCCCCGCCTCCTCCAGCTCGGACTGCAGGTCGGCGACCCGCTGCTCCGCCTCGGCGGTACGCACCCGCTCGTCGTCGGCCGGCTTGACGCTGTCCGCGGCCCGCTGGGCCAGCTCCATGCGGTCCTCGGCCCGCTCCAGGCGGCGATCCTGCTGACCGAGGGCCCGGCGCGTCCGGGCGACCACCCGCGAGGCCTTCGCCAACGCGGTGTCCACCTCCGGGCCAGCTCCGAGGTCCACCCAGGCGGCCAGCTTGGCCCGCTGCAGCTCCGCCTCGGCGACCTTCACCTCGGCCTTGGCCCGGCCGACGCTCCGCTGCGCGACCGCGACGGCCCGGGCGGCCACCCGCTTGCGCTCGACCCGCCAGCCTCGGACCTCCCCGGCTCGCGCCTTGCTCGCGGCGAGCTCCTCGGCCTGCAGCGCGTTGCCGGTCGCCGACGCGGCGTCCAGCAGGGCGTCCAGGGCCTTGATCTCGGTGTCGATGGCGGTGACCCGCAGGCCGGCCGCCTGCTGCTCGAGCCGGGCGGCCACGAGGTCCGCCTCCCGGGCCTCCAGGTCGCGCTTGCGCGCCGCCAGGGAGGCGTCGGCCTCTTCGATCGCGTCGGCGAGGTCTCCCTCGGCGTTGCGCACGGCCGCCTCGATCTGGCTCTGGGACGGTGGCTTCGCGTCAGCCAACGCCGGGAGCAGCAGGAGGGTGGCGAGGAGCGCGGCGGCGACCGCCGCCACGCTGGGTTCGGACCGGAAGGAGCGTTCCATGGCCGAGGAGGGTAGCAACCCCCATGCGTCGCGGTTCGGACCCCACGTGCGCCACCTCCGGCAGGGGGGACCGCGACGCCCGGCGGGCGGCGGCGGCCTTGGTCTACGATCCGGGCCGTGCTGGACGGTGCCCGCTGTGCGTTCGTCGCTGCCGTAGGGCTGCTGGCCGCGGCGTGCGGGGGTCCCGTCGACCCCCCGGATCCGCCCACCCCCGACCCCGAGCCGGAGTGGCCACCCGGGCTGGACGTCGGAGACGAGATCGGCTGCGACGACCCGACGGACGGCTTCCTCAGGCTCGAGCAGCGGACCGCGGAGCGCGGCCTGGCCTTCGAGCTGACGCCGCTCCCCCAGGGTCCCTGCGTCCCCCTGTCCGGCGCCGTGTCGGCCGAGGACCTCGACGGGGACGGCGACGTCGACGCCCTCCTGCAGAACCCCACCGGGTTCCCCCACGTCCTGGAGAACGATGGGACCGGCCACTTCACCCGGTCCGACCCGCCCTTCGACCCCGTCGGCCTGTTCGGGCGTCACGTCTACGGGCAGGCGGTGGTCGACCTGGACGACGACCGCCTCCCCGAGGTCGTCCTGTTCGGGCCCAGCCTGGTGCTCCTCTTCGACAACCTGGGCGACCTGGCGTTCGGGGAGCCGCGCGTCCTGATGAACGAGCCCGAGCCGCCCTGGGGGTGCATCCACGCGGGCGCGTTCGGGGACCTCGACGGCGACGGGGACCTCGACCTGTTCGTGCCGCAGGCCGACGGGCTGCAGGCGGCCGACTCGCACTGGGAGTTCCAGGATCAGCTCGGGACCCCGGACCTGCTGCTCGTGAACGACGGCGACGGGCAGTTCAGCCTCGCCCAGGACGAGCTCCTGCCGGCGGGGGGCCCCGCGATCGTGCTCCTGGCGACGTTCACGGACCGCGACGGTGACGGCGACGCAGACGTGCTCGCCCCGTCGGACCGCTCGTTCATGAACGAGGGCCGGCTCGCCTTCTACCGGAACGACGACGGCGAGCTGCTCGACGACGCCCCCGACCTGGGGGTCGACCTGTCGATCTCCGGCATGGGGATCGCCACGACCGACTTCAACCTCGACGGGCTGCTCGACTACTGCATCACCGACGAGCTGCCGGACGTGCGCTGCCTCACGAGCGACGCCGGCTCCGGGCTCTGGACCGAGACCGGCGTCGCGATGGGCCTGACCGCCGATCCGACCGCTCACCCCGAGTTCGAGGGCGGCCGCTGGGAGGGCTGGTCCCTCGAGCTGATCGACCTGGACAACGACGGCGTGACCGACGCGGCGACCACCGCCGGGGTGCCCGACCACGCCGACCCCCCCGCGTGGGAGGTGCGACCGGACGCGCTGTGGCAGGGCGTCGCGTCGGACGACGGGCCGCGGTTCGAGGAGCGAGCCGCCGAGGCCGGGTTCAACCTCGGTTGGAACCACTACGGGATGGCGGCCGCCGACTTCGCCGCCGACGGGTACCCGGACCTGCTCATGGGCTCCTTCTTCGGTGAGCCCGTCTTCTGGGACAACCCCTGCGGATCCGGCGGCTGGCTCGACGTCGAGCTGATCGGCCCGTCCCCCAACCCGAGGGCGATCGGCGCGCTGGTGACCGCCTCGTGGGGCGAGGGGCGGCGCGAGGTGCAGGAGATCCAGGCGAGTCGGGGGCTCGGCCAGTCGCCCGCCAGCCGGCACTTCGGGGTCGGCGGGGCCACGACGGTCGACGTCGAGATCCGCTGGCCCGACGGGGAGGTCACGTCGGCGACGGGGCTCCCGGTCCGGGGGGGCCGGGCGGGCGCCGCCCCCCGCCCCGCGGGGGGGGGGGGGGGCGCTACTGGGAGCGCGGAATGACCCCGACGTGCATGGGGAGCCCAAGGCTCCCAACCCAGACACCCGGTCACTGCGTCGACCCTCGGCGTCACCGGGTCACTGGCACAGCCCGACGCTTGCCCGCCTGTGGAGGGAAGCTATCCCAGCGAAGTCAGGTCACCGGGTCAAGACCCTCCCCGCCCACGGAGTTGAGAGGCCGGGGGCCGCACTGCCCCCTGCTCCCTGTCTCTACCTTACGATGATCGTCATGCCCGTGGGGGTGGGAGGTCCGCCGGCCGTGACGATCACCCCCGCTAAGATGGCATACCTGTCACCCGTCAACGTCAGATCGATCAGCAGATCTCCGTCACCATCGGTCGTTGTCTCGAACGTCGACAGCTGCATGTTGTAGCCTTGGTCCTCGACGTAGCCCAAGTCGACACCACCTACCGAGAAGGTCAGTACCCCCATGTAAGGAATTTCTGGCTCCTTGTCCCACATTCCTCCGCCCAGCATTTGGACTTCCACGACCGTGTTCGCCCAACCGGCACCAAACGCAAAGGTCAGATCGGAGGCTCTTTTGTCTTGATAATACGCCCCTCCTTGTGCAAGCTTTTCTGCTTCGATGTTGTCGGCATTCTGCGGGGTAAACGTGCCGATTTGAGTCCCATCAACCGAGCCTAGTACTCCATGGCCGAATTCACGGCCTTCGCTTTGGCTTATCACCGTCGACAGCGTGGCTCCGACTGCTCCGTCCAGCAGAGCAATCGGCGATCCGGTATCATCCACGTTAGTCCTGAAATCATCAAAGTCCACGCCCTGAATGACGCCGACCGTCCGTGCCCTTGGTCTATCAGGGTCCCAGAAGTTCACGGCGGCCAGCACCTCACGGCCAGTTAAGTTCAGTAGTGCGGATGCGTTATTTGTGAAGTTAACGTAGTCAACGGGCGCCGCCGGGGCGGCCGGGGCCAGTGCGAAGACCAATACCGCTACCGCTATCAATGCTATCAACTTCTTCATCTTATCTTCCTTTTTCCGCCCCATGCGGGGCGAAGCAGCGCCGTCATGCGCATCTGCATCGCGGCTGGTTGAAGATCAGACCTCGTTCTTCCTGTCTGCCAGCTCACAGACTCACTTCCTCCAACTGTGGCCAAAATATCTCGAACAGCGATCTCTGCACAATGGACGTTCTGGGTTTTGTGATGCACTTTTTGGCAATCATGATTGACGCGAGAAAGACTGAACCACTGAGGCACCCCACTTCGCTCTCGCCATGCTCGTAGCTTCGAGGGGCAGGCGGAGGCACTGAGCCGCCTTCGGGGGAGAACCGCGTCAGGCCAAGGGAGAGAAAAGGCGCGGAGAATGGCGGAAACTTGGGGTCGGCTCAGAGTAGCCCCGGGTCTGCCTGCCCTGCACCGTGCGGCGAAGCCGCTCTGGTGCACGGGGGACGGGGGCCGCGCTACTGGGTGCCGGCGCAGGCATGGTGCCCGGGCCTCCATCGCCTCTGTTGCTCAAAAAGTATATCACAAAACCCATAATGTCCATTTTAGCTGACCCTTCGAGAGGTATATGCTTGACGTTCTTGGAATAACTGGGCGTTGAGATCTGCCGGGAAGGCGTCGCAGGGGCTAGGGGAGGAGGGGTTAGGCTCTATTAGTGACTCACCCTCCCAAAGCTGTCGAAAAAAACAAGAAAAACCGGCGC
>CAYQEG010000008.1:0-83333 GCA_964416435.1 uncultured Rickettsiales bacterium | reverse complement strand
ATCGCGCCGGAACGGCTCGTTCGGCCCCGCTGTGGCGGTATGCCCCCGCCGCATCCCGCCGGAACGGCTCGTTCGGCCCCGCTGTGGCGGTGAGCCCCGCTGTGGCGGTGTTCCCCCGCCGCAACGCGCCGGAACGGCTCGTTCGGCCCCGCTATGGCGGTGTTCCCCCGCCGCATCGCGCCGGAACGGCTCGTTCGGCCCCGCTGTGGCGGTATGCCCCCGCCGCAACGCGCCGGAACGGCTCGTTCGGCCCCGCTGTGGCGGTGAGCCCCGCTATGGCGGTATGCCCCCGCCGCATCGCGCCGGAACGGCTCGTTCGGCCCCGCTGTGGCGGTGTTCCCCCGTTCGGCCCCGCTGTGGCGGTATGCCCCCGCCGCAACGCGCCGGAACGGCTCGTTCGGCCCCGCTATGGCGGTGTGCCGGAGCGGTTCGCACGACCCCTCGCCGCCGCACGGCGAGGCCGAAGGCCGAGCGCAGTCCCCAGGAAGGTATCCGTTGACCTATCCTCTCCCTCCCTGTTCAATGGGGACTCCCTCTCCCTTGGCCCCTGAACACGGCCCCCGGAGGTGAAAGTCATGTCCAAAGGACCCTGGAGCCCTGGCGGCGCTGCGACGCACATCGGTGTGATCGAGGGTGTCGTGGTCGACAACAAGGACCCCGACGGGATCGGCCGCGTGCTGGTCAAGTTCCCCTGGCTGCCCAACGAGACCAAGTCCGCGTGGGCGCGCATGTCGACCCCGATGGCGGGCAACAACATGGGCTGGGTCATCTACCCCGAGCCGGACGACGAGGTCCTCCTCGACTTCGTCAACGGCAACGTCCACGAGCCCGTCATCCTCGGCAGCCTCTACAACGGCAAGGACAAGCCGCCGTTCGACAACGCCGACGGTGAGAACAACATCCGCACCCTCGTCAGCCGCAGCGGTCACATCTTCGAGATCGACGACACCGACGGCGCCGAGAAGATCACCATCACCGACAAGTCCGGCGGCCTCATCATCGAGATGGACTCCGCCGGCGAGACCATCACCATCACGTCCTCCAAGGACATCACGATGAAGGCCGGCGCCAACGTGAAGGTCGAGGCCAAGGACATCGAGATGAAGGCCGGGAGCAACATCAAGCTCGAGGCCGGATCCAACCTGGAGGCCTCCGCCGGCTCCCAGGCCGACATCAAGGCGGGCTCCCAGGTGAACGTCCAGGGCGCCACCATCAACCTGAACTAGGCGACCCTGTGTCCGCTGCTGTCCCCTACGACCCCCTCGCCGACCGCATCGTCGGGCTGCTCTGCGGCCTGGTGACCGACAACAAGGACACCGAGGGCATCTACCGGGTCCAGGTCAAGTTCGTGACCCCGTCCGGCGAGATCAAGTCCGCGTGGGCGCGCGTCATCGCGCTGATGGGCGGCAAGGAGATGGGCTTCTGCTGTCTCCCCGAGCCCGACGACGAGGTCCTCCTCCGGTTCGTCAACGGCCACCCCGACCTCCCCGTCGTCGTCGGCGCCGTGCACAACGGCAAGGACAAGATCCCCTTCGACAACAGCGACGGGAACAACGACGAGCGGATCTGGTACTCCCGCAGCGACCACCACATCATCTTCAACGACGGCGATGGCGCCGAGTTCATCCAGGTCGAGACCAAGGGCGGCAAGACCAACGTCGAGATGCAGACGGCCGACGAGCTGATCCACTGGGAAGCCAAGACCGACATCATCATGAAGATCGGGAACAAGCTCCTCATCGAGGCCGACACCGACATCGAGTGGGTCGCCTCCGCCAGCTACAAGCACGAGGCCGGCTCCAAGGAAGAGATCAAGGCCAACAGCAACATCGACGTCTCGGGCTCCGCCGGCGTGAACATCACGTCCGCCGCCGTCAGCATGAAGGCGTGACCGCTTGAGCGAGCGCTCCACAGAATTCTCCTCGGAAAGACTGGACGACCGAACCCGCCGCCGGGAGGACCGCGCCGGGCGGGGCGCCGTAGGGGCTGCGTCCTTCGTCGAGCGTCGTCACGAGTGGGCCGGCCGGGTCCACGATCGGGGCCAGGAACGGGCCGATGTGGGGCGAGACATCGAAGAGGATCGCGCTAGCGGCTTGGCGAACTTCCGGAGCATCCGGTATTTTTCTGGCCCCTGGGCCGGGCAAGCTTCTGAGTTGCTCCCCGTCTCATGGTTGTTGCTTTGGAGAAGCAACGTGGGCTGGGTCCCTGATCCAGCTCAACAACGGAAGGAAGAGTCCGGCAGGGGGAGCGTCGGCCGAGGACGACCCGATCGGGAACGCCTCGAACCACCTCGCCGCCCTGTGCCGCGTCAATTCATCCATAAACCCGCGCGACTGCGCACACGCCCTGAGGAGCTGGCTGCCCTCAGAGCTAGACCGGACACGGAGGAGTGACCCCGGATGCCCAATTACCAGACCCCTGGCGTCTACATTCAGGAGCTCGAGTCGGGTTCGAAGCCTCTCGAGGCAGTCTCGACCAGCAACGCGGGTTTCATCGGCGTCATCCCGATTTCCGCCTTCTCCGAGATTCGGTGGAGCAACAAGAAGGGTGAGGAGCAGCTCAAGCGCCTCCCCGAGTCGGTCGTCAAGGACGACAAGGCCAAGGTCGACGACGTCGACGGCCTGATCGTCGGCCTCGGGCTCGACAAGGGCGACGTCGGCAACGTCGGCGACTTCACCGCGCTGTTCGGCGTCAAGCCGAAGGTCACCGTCAAGGGCGACACCGCCACCATCGAGGTGGGCAAGGCGAAGATCGAGGCCTCCGCGGCCGACGTCGACGCGCAGGGCAACGTCCTGACGAAGAACCGCACCAAGATCGCGTCCCTCATCGACGAGATCACCGCCAAGGGCTCCCTCGCCAAGTACACGCCGAGCTCCGTGCCCGACGTCGTCAAGGCGTTCGGCGGCGCCGACGTCAAGGTCGCTGGCGGCCTGACCCGCTTCGCGGTGGGACCGACCAAGGTCACCAACCCGACGCAGTTCAACAACTTCATGCGGAAGTTCTTCGAGACCCTCCAGATCGAGCTGTACGGGAACACCGCCCTGCGCTCCAACCCCGAGGCGCTCGAGGATGCGTACCTGCAGTTCCTCAACGTCAAGGAGGTCTTCAACTTCGTGATGTCCGTGTCCGGCTTCTTCAAGAACGGCGGCGGCATCGCGTACCCCTACCTCCTGTGCGCCGAGAGCAGCGACATCCCGCTGTTGAACCCCTCCCAGCCCCGCCAGGGCCTGGGCGCGTTCGACGACCTGGAGAACGACCTGCAGCTGCTCGCCGGGCCCGGCCTGACGTACAACCAGCAGAAGGAAGTCCTCGAGTACTGCGAGTCCCGCTTCGACGTCTTCGCCATCATCGACGGCCCCAAGGACCGGATGCAGGGCGAGGAGATCGAGAAGAACGGCCTGCTGCCCGCGTCCGACAAGGGCTTCGGCGCCATGTACGTGCCGTGGTTGAAGGTCAGCAACCCGTTCAACGACAAGGCCAAGAGCTACGCCGATGAGGTCGTGGTCCCGCCGTCCGGCTTCATGGCCGGCATCTACGCGCGGGTCGACGGCTCCCGCGGTGTGCACAAGGCGCCCGCGAACGAGACCGTCGCCGGCATCACCGGCCTGCACTACTCGATCAACGCCCGCGAGCAGGCCGCCTACAACGTGCGCGGCATCAACTGCATCCGCGACTTCGGCGGCCGCGGCATCCGCGTGTGGGGCGCCCGCACCCTGTCGACCCTGAGCAACCCCAGCTGGAAGTACATCAACGTCCGGCGGCTGTTCATCATGATCGAGAAGACCATCCAGCTGGGCAGCCAGTGGGCCGTCTTCGAGCCGAACGATCATCGCCTCTGGGCCCGCCTGAAGAGGAACATCTGGGCGTTCCTGAGCCGCGTGTGGGCGTCCGGCGCCCTGGTCGGCAAGACCGCGGAGGAGGCCTTCTACGTCAAGTGCGACGAGGAGACGAACCCGACGGAAGAGGTCGACGCCGGCTACGTGAACATCGAGATCGGCATCTGCCCGGTGAAGCCGGCTGAGTTCGTCGTCTTCAAGATCGGTCAGTGGGACGGCGGCGCGCGCGTCTCCGAGTAGTAAGAGCTTGATTTTTGTCGTGGCCTGTGGGCCGCGCATCTGATTCAATGAGTGCTCCCCGGGGTTTGCCCGGGGAGCGTTCCTTGAAACACCCTGTACGAATGGAGAAACGACATGGGTGCCAACTCTGGTAACACCGAAGAACTCTTTGGTGCTTTCAACTTCCTGCTCGAAATCGAAGGCGTCACGGGCGATTCCGCGACGATCGTCGGCGGCTTCAAGTCCGTCAGCGGCTTCGACTCCTCCACCGAGGTGATTGAGTTCAAGCAGGGTAACGACACGCGCGTCCGCAAGAAGCCGGGCCGCACCACCTACTCCAACATCGTCCTCGAGCGCGGCTACACCGCGACCGACGACCTGTTCGAGTGGCGCAAGAACATCGAGGAGGGGAAGATCGACCGCCGCGCCGGTTCGATCATCATCCTCGACCACGACTGCGAGACCGAGGTCGCGCGGTACGACTTCTACGAAGGCTGGCCGTGCAAGTGGAACGTGCCGGACTTCTCGGCCGACCAGTCCGGGATGGCCATCGAGAAGATCGAGATCGCCGTCGAGCAGGTCAAGCGCTCGTAGTGAAGTGAACGCGACTCCCCCGTCCCATCCCGGGGCGGGGGAGTTCGCTGCGCTCCACCAGGACTTCCCGCGAAGACCGCGGGCCCCCGGGAGGTAGCTCATGAGTCAGAGTCACAGCGAAGCCGAGCTGGATACCAGCAAGCTCCTCGCATCCCACCTGTTCCTCTTCGAGCTCGAGGACATCAGCCACGAGGATCGCAAGATCATCGCGGGCTTCAACTCGCTCTCGGGCGGGGGAGTCAAGGTGGAGAAGCGGGACGTCACCCACGGGGACGACCCGTACAAGCGCCACATGCCGGGCGCGGTCGAGTTCGAGGCGATCACGCTCTCGCGCGGCATGACCAACAACATGGACCTCTTCGATTGGCTCCAGAACATCATCGACGGTAAAGACGACCGCCGGTCCGGGTCCATCATCGTCCTCGAGAACGACTTCGAGGAGGGTCGCCGCTTCAACTTCTACGGCGCCTACCCGACCTCCTGGTCCGGCGTCGAGGTGAGCAGCGACGGCTCGGCGATGTCGCTCGAGAAGTTCGAGCTCGCCGTCGAACGGACGGAGTGGGCCTGATGGGCAACAGCAACAACGCTCCTGACCACGGCGTCGGCTACCTGCCGAGCAACCGCTTCCTGATCGAGCTCGACGGCGTCAACGTCGGCTCGTTCCGAACCATGTCCGGCCTGTCGAGCAAGCAGGACGTCGTCGAGTACAAGCTCGGCGGGGACAAGTCCGTGCGCCGCAAGCCCGGCCGCGTGACGTTCAACAACATCACGCTGGAGCGCGGCTTCACCGACGACCAGAACCCGGCCGAGTGGCGCCAGAAGATCGGCGACGGCGAAGACGACCGCCGCACCGGCGCGATTGTGTTCCTGAATCAGGACGGCAGCGAAGCCATCCGGTACAACTTCTTCCGCGCCTGGCCCGTGAACTGGGAGGGACCCTCCTTGAACGCGTCGGGCAACGACATGGCCATCGAGAAGCTCGAACTGGCCGTCGAATGGATCCAGATCGAAGAGGCCGCGGGCTAGTCCGGGCTGAGCTTCGACAGCGGTCGCGGAGGAGGTACACCCGATGGAGCTGAAGACCGAGTACGAGTTCACCCTGCCCAAGGGGTACATCGACGGTGAGGGCAACCTGCACCGAACCGGCGTGATGCGCCTGGCCAACGCCAAGGACGAGATCATCCCGCTGACCGACCCCCGGGTCGCGCGGAACAAGGCCTACATGATCATCGTGCTGCTGGCCCGCGTCGTGTCGCGGCTCGGCACGATCGAGAAGGTCCACACCGGCATGATGGAGAACCTCTTCGCGGCGGACCTGCGCTACCTCGAGGAGCTCTACAACCGCATCAACGAGGACGAGGTGGCGGTGACCGTCAAGTGCCCGGAGTGCGGCGCTACCTTCGAGAAGGAGTTCTCGAGCCTGGGGGAATAGTTCGCTACCCCCTGGATCGCCTGTACCAGGAGGTAGCGTATGTCGCCTACCACTTCCACTGGTCGCCTGACGACATCATGGCGATGCCCCACAAGCTCAGGCACCACTGGGCCAAGGAAATCGGGCGGATCAACGAGAAGATCAACAAGTCCTTCGGCTCCTAGGATCGGTCCGTGAACTTCCTCGACGTCGACAGCACGGACCTCCGACCCGGCCTCGTGCTCGCCATGCCCGAGCCGCCGGCGGCCCGGAAGATCGCGGTCACGACCGACGTCGCCTGTTTCCTGCGGGTCCGTCACAGCGCCGTCGAGATCCCCTTCGACCCCGAAGCCGAAGCCGACGTCGAGCACGGGCTCGGCATCGGGCGGCTGTGGGTCAAGGACCTGCCCGGTCCGGCCGGCGGTGACTACCTGACGTTCCGGCTCAGCCACTCCGCCCTCGGCGAGTGGGACGAGCGACCGTTCTCGGCCGAGTACCGCACCCGTCATCCGGCCGCAGCGCGGATGTTCTTCGACAACGGCGGGAGCCGGCTGCACCTGGTCGACCTCGACTTCACGGTGCCTCCGTTCGACCCGGCGGCGCTGCCCGAGGAGGACGACCCCGAGGTGGTGGCGGAGCAGCGGCTCGAGGCCGCGTTCCTGCAGATGTACGCCTGGGGGCTGGACCGGCTGGACGACTTCGAGGGTGGCGAGATCAACCAGGTCTGCCTCCCGAGCCTGTGGACCAGCCACGTGCACCTGCTGCCCGAGGTCTGGGCGATCGTCGCCGGCTACTGCCGCCAGACCGGGAACCGCTTCCTGGTCGCGGACAGCTGCCCGCCGTTCGCCGTGCTCCAGAAAGAGGAGCAGCGCCGGGCGAAGGAGCAGGGGTTCGCCCTGGGCGAGGACGAGCTGACCGCGGACGCGCTGGTGCCCTGGTACCGGCCGGACAAGTGGGACCACCGCGAGGAGATCCCGGTCGAGGTCGCGCTGACCATCGACGCCCTGGAGGCGACCCGGCTCGTCGTCGGCCGCGACGAGGTGACGCTGTCCTGCATCGGCCTGTACTGGCCGTGGGTGCTGACCCTGCGGGGGATGGCGGTGCCTCCGTGCGCCGCGGTGTCCGGAATCTACGCCCGGTCGGACCGTGACAACGCTCCCGTCGGCGTCATGAAGCCGCCGGCCAACGAGTCGGTCAAGGCGGTGCTCGACGTCGCGATCCACATCGACGAGCGGCCGCAGAACATGCTCCGGCGTGAAGCCGTCAACATGCTGCAGACGCGGACCGGCAAGGGGATCGTCGTCTGGGGCGCCCGCACCCAGTGCGAAGACGAGATCTGGCGGTTCGTCAACGTGCGCCGGCTGCTCGGCTACATCGGCAAGCAGCTCCAGGTCGACAACCAGTGGGCGGTGTTCGAGAACAACACGGTCGATCTGCGCGCCACCGTCGCGCGCGACGCCCGATACTTCCTTCATGACCTGTGGGAGAAGGGTGCCCTGAAGGGGGCATCCCCCGACGAGGCCTTCCGGATCGTCTGCGACACCGAAAACAACCCCTCATCGGTCGTGGACTCGGGTATTCTCGTCGTGGACGTCTGGGTGAATCCCGTCCAGACAAACGAGTTCGTACATCTTCAGCTGACCTACGGAGACGCACTGGTCGAGTAGCCAGCAACATCGACGCCGTTTTCTGGGAGAAAACCAGCCATGGCGCAACGCAGTGACCCTATCGAGAGCTACGGCGCGGATCCGCTTGGCGGATTCAACTTCTACGTTGAAGTAGACGGTGCCGGTGACATCAAGGCCCGCTTCACCGAGGTGAGCGGTCTAAAAGCTGATGTCGAGGAGTTCGAGATCAAGGAAGGCGGCCTCAACAGCCGCACCCACAAGCTCCCTGGTCGCGTGACCTGGGGGCCGATCACGCTCAAGAAGGGCCTCGGCGACGAGGTCTTCTTCAACGAGTGGTTCGACAAGATCGTGAACAACACCTCCGGCGAGCAGCGCAAGAACGTCAAGGTCTTGCTGCTCGACCGGGAGATGAACACGGTGAGGACCTGGGACATCAAGGCGGCCTGGCCCAAGAGCTGGGAGGCCCCCAACCTCAACGCAAGCTCCAGTGAACTCGCGATCGAGACTCTCGTGTTGAACCACGAGGGTGTCACCGAGTCCAAGTAACCAGCGCGTAGCACCCGGAACAGGAGCCCGCGATGGCCGAACTCACCAAGGCAAAGCTCGTCAACGCGAACGGCGGGGACGAGTACGAATTCCAGTTCAACCCCGAGACGTACTCGTTGTCGAAGTCGTCCGACTGGCAGAGCAACCAGAAGGACCACATCTACGACATCCCGGTGATCAAGTGGAAGGGCGGCGCCGCCATGAAGCTCGAGGTCACGGCGATGTTCGACACGTACGAGGCCGACTCGGACGTGCGGGACAAGACCCGCCCCCTCGAGGAGCTCACGCTGGTCAACAGCGAGGAGCACGAGCCGATCAAGCTCAAGTTCGTGTGGGGCGGCACCATGTCGATCCGCAACGGCACCGAGTTGCAGTGGGTGCTGACGTCGTTCAACACGACCTACAAGATGTTCAACTCCAGCGGCATCCCGGTCCGGGCCGAGATGAAGCTGTCGCTGACCGAGTACGCCACCGAGCAGATGCTCAAGGACCGGTCGCGGATGCAGAGCCCCGACCACGAGAAGGCCTACCGCGTGCAGCCGGGCGACACCCTGCAGTCGATCGCCTACCACCACTACGACGACCCATCGCTGTGGCGGCCCATCGCGTCCGCCAACAACATCGAGGATCCGCGTGACCTGACGCCGGGCGCCGTCCTGCGCGTTCCGCGCATTCGATAGAGGGAGGACGCCATGGGCGACTCGAACCTCCCCATCGAGTGGGCGGTCAAGATCGACGACGAGAACATCAAGACGTCCGATGGCGTCGAGGTGATGGGCATCGAGATCGACCTCGAGGTCGACAAGCTGGACATGTGCACCGTGACCTTCAACGACACCGCCCAGGGTGTGTTGAAGGGCAAGCGCCACAAGATCGGCGACACGATGCAGGTGGACCTGGGCTACCAGGACAAGGTCTACACGCTGTTCCTGGGCGAGTGCGTCTCGCTCGAGCCGATGTGGCCCGAGGGCGCCCCGTTCCGACTCACCGTGCGCGGTATGGACCGGCTCCACCGCCTCAAGCGGGGCAGCCACATCCGCTTCTGGGAAGACAAGAAGGACAGCGACATCGTCAGCGAGATCGCCGGCGAGGCGGGGCTTCAGAAGAAGGTCGACTCGACGTCCGAGACCCACAAGTACACGCTGCAGAACAACCTCAACGACGCCGAGTTCCTCAAGTACCTCGCCCGCCGCAACAACTACGAGCTGTTCGTGGCCGACAGCGAGCTGAACTTCATCAAGCCGGCGGCCGGCGGCAGCGCCGAGGTCGAGCTGACCGTGGGGCAGGAGGTCGTCGACCTCCGCATGCGGCTCAACGCCCTGGGCCAGGTCGGCGAGGTGATCGTCCGCGGCTGGGACGTCTTCGAGAAGAAGGAGATCGTCGGCAAGGCGGACAAGGGCAAGCTGACCAAGGGCTGCGGCAGCAAGTACGGCATCGAGCTCGCCGAGGGCGCGTTCGGCGCGAGCAAGGCGTACGTGACCAACTACCCGGTGGCCAACCAGGGCGAAGCGAACGAGCTCGCCAAGGCGCTGCTCGGCGGCTATGCCTCCCGCTTCCTCACCGGCACCGGTCGGTGCCGCGGCACCCCCGACCTCAAGCCGGGGGCGACCGTCGTCCTCAAGCAGTTCGGTGACTACAGCGGCAGCTACTACGTCGTGGCGACCCGCCACCAGATCGGCCCGCAGGGCTACATCACCGACTTCGACTTCTGCGCCAACACCGAAGGCAAGGGCGAGTAGCGCCCACGTCGCCCCCTCGGGGGATCCCCCAACACCCGTTCTGCCGCGTCTCCGGGCATGCTTGTTGCGAGATCCGGGGGCGGAGTCGTGGAGTCCATGGAGCGTTGGCGCGTTCGATTTGAAGCAAACGGGAGGCCCAGCGGGACCAGCCCGGTCGTGCCCGAGCTGAGCTGCTTCCCGGCGGAGGTGGCCCGGGAGCTGTGGGATCTCGGACGCATCCGCAGCGTCGGCCGGGGCGAGTGCGTCTTCGAGCTGGGCGGCGCCTGGACGGGGCTGCCGGTGCTCATCGACGGGCTGGCTCGCCTCGTCACCCCCACGCAGGACGGTCAGGAGCACCTCGTCGACCTGGTCGGTCCGGGCCTCGCCCCCTGGTGGTCCGAGGCCCTCGTCGACGCGCCGCCGTCGGCGTCGCTGGAGGGGGTACGGAGCCTGGTGTTCGCCGAGCTGCCGCTGCGCCCGGTTCGACGGGCGCTCGACGCGCACCCCGACGCGTGGGTGAAGCTCGCCGCGACCTGGGCCGCCGACTACCGACGGATGACCGAGCAGGTCGTCGCTCTGCGCGCTCCCACGGTGCCACGGCGCCTCGCCGGCACCCTGTTGCACCTCGGCCGGACCTTCGGTGACCTGTCAGCCGGGGACGTCGGCGGCAAGATCAAGCGGGCCGATCTGGCGCGGATGGCGGCGACCACGCCGGAGACGGCGAGTCGCCTGATCGCGCTGTGGGAAGACCAGGGGGTGCTCGTCCGGAGCAAGCGCCAGATCAGGGTGCTGGATCTCGAAGCGCTGCGCGCCATCGCGCGGGGAGGGGACGTGGACGAGGAGTGCTAGATCGCACAGCTGCCCGTTCGATCCCGCTCATCAATCAGTCCTCGCTGACTCCGTTGGCGCCGTGGCAGTCGGCACAGGTGTCGTACCGACCGTCCGACGCCTCGGCGCGGATCTCGGCGAGATCCAGCTCGACGACCTCGACGCACGCGACCCGGTGGGTGGCAGCGAGGGCGTGGCACGCGAGGCAGTCCTCCCGGCCCCAGCCGGCGGCGTGCTCCTCCTCGGTCACCTCGAGCCCTTCGTCCCCGAGCAGCATGTCCTCCCGTCCCGCGCACGGATCGTTCGGAGCGCAGCCCGCGATCGCCGCCGAGGCCACCAGGAACGCGGAGGCGAGCAGGCCGCGGGCGGCGAGAGTGGCTACCACGACGGGGTCCCCGTGGCGCTGGCGTGGCAGGCGCGGCAGGACGATCCTTCGTGGCACTCCTCGCAGGAGATCGGGTCGCTGGTGGCGGCGATCCCGTGGAGCGTGCGGAAGTTGCCGGGGTGCACGTCCCCGTCGAGCTGACCCCGTCGGACGTGACACGTCACGCAGGTCCAGGGCTCGTGGCAGGCGTCGCACTCGTCGGGCCGGAGCAGCGCCGCCCTCGCGTGCGACGCTTCCCAACCGGCGGCGTGATCCACCGGCGCCTCGACGCCGTCGGACGGGTGACAGCTGAGGCAACGCGTCGGGGCGTCGACGCCGCCGAGGGCCTGGTCGTGGCAGACGTGGCAGACCCGCTCGGGCGGCGTCAGCAGGGTGCGGTCCTCCTCGACGCTGAGGCTCACGCCGAGGGGCTCCTCGGCGCCGACCGGCTGGGAACCGACGAGGTGACAGTCGTCGCAGCTCCACCCCGCCGCCTGCAGGGACGCGTCGTGCTCGGCGTGCTCGAACCGCTCGAAGATCCCGCTGCGGCCGGGGTCTGCCTCGCCGCCGGCGGTCGCGTCGGGCGTCCGGGTGGACCCACAGGCGGACAGGGACAGCGTCGCCAGCGCCACGAGGAGGAGGCGCCTCACCGGGCACCTCCGAACCGCGCGTGGATCGCGACGGTCAGGGTGACCCGCAGATCGTGCTTCAACAGGGCTCCGCTGCGGTACTCGCCGCCCAGTCCGAGCTCGACCGGATCGGCAGGACGGACGGCCACCCGCGCCAGCCACCAGTGGGCGACGGCCCAGGGCCGGGTCCCCTTGCGGTACGGCGCCACCTGGCCTCGGGCCGTCAGCGACACCCGTCGGTGGGGCGTGAGGGTCGCCTGCACTCCGGCGGCGTGGAAGACGCCGGCGTAGGAGGTGCGGAGCTGGTAGTCGGCGCGCAGGCCGACGCCGGCCATGCTCCACCGCCCGGCGACGTCGACGCCGTGCCCCACCGCGACGAGCGAGGGTCCGACGCGGTAGCCCGTCACCCGGTAGGCCGCGGTGGCGGACAGGCCCCCGGCGAAGCGCATCGAGCCGCGCAGGCCGCCCGACCCGGTCGGCGCCGAGGTCATCTGCTGGAGGATGCGCTGGGCCATCGTGCCGTCGGGATCGGCCACGTTCACCACGCTGCCGAACACCTCCAGGCGGGTGCGCGCGCTCGGCGTCAGCTCCAGGCCGCCGCGCAGGCGGCGCAGCGCGCCCGAGTCGACACGGAAGGAGCCGTCGATCCAGGGGTGCGGCGCCCAGCGGGCGGGGAGGACCGCGTCGGCGGTGAACTGCGCATCCATGCGGAGGGACGTCTGTGGCCCGACCCGCATCGCGAGCAGCCCGGACGCGAAGAGGCCCCGGATCGGCTCGACCGTCACGCCGCCCTGCACGAGCACCTCGCCGCCGTACCCGAAGTCGTCGAACTCCCAGTCGCGCAGCCACGCCGCGGCGCCCTGCACCCGCACCGCCCGGGCGGGCCTCGCGGTCACGCTCACGCCGTCGGCCATCCGGAGGCCGGCCGGGGTGCGCAGCAGGTGGCGACCGATCTCGAAGCGGACGGCGCGACGGGCGCGGCGCAGCTGGATCGACCCCAGGTACAGGTCGACGTCGCCTCCGGGAGCGCGGATCACGGTGTCCAGGCGCAGCAGCGCGGACGCCCTCAGCCTCCAGGTCCCCGGCAGATCGGCCGTGACCCGCGCGCTGACATCCTCGTACAGCGGCAGGCGAAGCACGCGGTCCAGGTCCTGGCGGAGCTGGATGCTCGTCACCGAGCCGAGCTCGACGACCGGGTCGGCCACGGCGGGCGTCGGAGCGAGCAGCCCCGCGACGAGGATCACGACGGCGACGAGGTGCAGCCGCATCACTCCTCCCGCCGATCGGGCTTGTGGAAGTACAGGTAGAGGGACAGCGCCGTCGGGCCGTGGCACGGCGTGCACTCGCCCTCCCAGCCGGCGCGGCGACGGGCCGTCGCTTCCCGCTGGGCCGACGGGCCGTGGGTCAGGTGGCAGCTGCTGCACACCAGGTCGCCGTTGCGCCCGGCGGGCAGCTCCCGGCCGTCGGAGCCATACAGCGGCAGCGCGCCCTCGGGCGTCCACGACGTGCCGTCGGGCAGGAACACCATCGACGGGTGCTGGTAGGCGTCCACCTGGGGCGTGTCGTGCTCCACCTCCGAGCCCTCGGCGTGACAGGCGAGGCACCGCCGGGAGGCCAGGTTGACCTCATCGCCGATGTGGGCGAGGACCGGCTCGTTGTGGGCCGGGTGGCACTCGATGCAGGTGGCGTCGCCGTGGCCGCCCCGGTCCATCTCGGCCTCCCGCTCGTCGTGGCACCGCTCGCACAGCGACGCGTCGCCGGCGGAGTGGCCATGGGGGTCGTGGCAGGAGGGGCAGCCGGTCAGCGGCGGATCGGTCTGCTCCCGTCCGCCGGGCTGGTCCAGCAGCGGGTGCCCCTCGGTCCCGGGGCGGGCGAGGTCGGGCTCGGCCTTGGTGCCGGGGCCGTGGCAGGCGAGGCAGCCGGTGGGGTCCCCGGGCGACGGCTTGCGCTGCACGACGCGGTCCCGCCGAACGACGTGCACCGCGTGGCAGTCCAGGCAGCTGGCGGAGCTGTGGACGCGCCCGGAGCCGGCCTGGTGACCGCCGTGGCAGGTGACGCAGAGCGCCGCGGCGTCCACTTCGCCGTGGGCCTTGTGGCAGCTGAGGCAGGCGACCCGACCCTCGGGGAGGAGCAGCCCGCGCTTCGCCAGGGTGCGGTCCGCGGCGGGCTCCTGGACCTTCTTGCCTCGAGAGTGCTCCCCGGGGGCCCGGGTCCGCATCTCCTCGTGGCAATCCAGGCAGGCGTCCCCCCGCTCGTCCTCGACCAGCCGCTCCTCGTCGGTGGTGCCGTGGGCGCCGTGGCAGTCCAGGCACTCGACGCGGCTCAGCCCTCCGTCGGCGGTCTCGAGCTCTCCGGTCGGGTGGCTCGTGCCCGGGGGCTGGTCCTCGAAGGGCTCGCCGTGGCACGCGACGCAGAGCTCCGACGGGCGGTCGTCGACGCGCAGCAGGAGGGCGTCGCGGTGGGCCTTGCCCGAGCCGGCCAGGGTGTGGGCCGAGTGGCAGGTCCGGCAGGTCACCATGCCGTCCGTCAGCGGGAGCTGGTCGGGCACGACCATCGGCTCTTCGGGCTCCTGGTCCCTCGGGTGACCGGGCATCGCCCAGACCCGCTTCCTGGAGTCCATGATCGTGCCGTCGTGGCAGGACTGGCAGTTCTCGGGCCGGCTGACCCACGGCTGCTGCTCGTGGTTCGGCGGCGGCGGGATCAACGCCCGCTCATCACCGCGCTCGAGCTCCGGGACGAGCTCCAGGTGGCAGACCGTGCACTCCCGGCCCCGCGCGGCGCGTCCCGGGCGCGATTGCGTCCTGGGCAGCCCGGGGGCGGCCTCGAACCGGAGCTCGCGGACGCGCCCCTCGTCCATCTCGACCACGAAGATGCGGTCGCCGACCACGTCCAGTCCGGCCGGGTTGGCGAGGCGCAGCAGCTCCCCGTCGGGCTCCCGCAGCACGTCCACGAGCGGTCCGGCGCGGTCGAACGCCTGGATCACGCCCAGGGTGCCGTCGGCCACCCAGAGCAGCCCGTCCTGGGCCGCGATCCCCTTGGGCCGGTACAGCTGGCCCGCCGAGACGCCGTAGCCGCCGATCGGGCGGCCGGCCCGGCCGGCGGCCGTAAAGACGCTCAGCCGGCCGTTGAGCGCGTCCCCGACGTAGACGTCGCCGTCGTCTGCGAGCGCGAGGGTGAACGGGTAGCGCAGGCGCCCCGTACCCGCCCCGAGGCGGCCGAGCGCGGCCCACGTGCCGTCGTCGAGATCCCCCCGGATGACCCGGTGGTGGTCGTTGTCGACCAGCCACAGCCATCGCCCGTCCGACGAGACCGCCAGGTCCGTCACGTCGAGCGTCTCGCCCCACGGTGGGGCGACTTCGATCGAGCGCTCGGCGCCGTCGGCCCCGCGCACGGCGATCCGGCGTCCCCCGGTGTCCGCGACCCACAGGTCCTCGCCGCGGGTCTCCACGGCCCCGGGGGAGGAGAGGGGGCGGCCATCGATGCTGTCGACGACCTCCGCGACGGCCCCGTCGGGGGTGAACCCGACGACCCGGTCGTTGACGCCGTCGGCGACCCAGACCGTGCCCGAGTCGGTGACCGCCACCGACGTCGGCAGCACCAGCGGCGCCCCGTCGGTCACCTCGAACGTGCGCACGTCGTGCGCCACGAGCATCTGCCCGGCGTCGCCACGCACGCCCGACGCCGGCAGCATCATCGCCGCCAGGCCGAGCGCCGCGATCCAGCCGAGCCGTCTCACGGAGTGGAGTCCTCCGGGGGGAGTTCGTCCTCGGGGTGCTGCCAGAGCGGCGAGTCGTACCGGCCCGGGGTGCCGTCGAGCACCGACGGCAGGTAGAAGACCTCGCCCTGCTCGATCGCCTCGGACTGGCGGGCCACCGCCTGGGTCTGCAGCTCGTGGGCCCGCTCCTGGGCGTAGCCGAGCGTCTCGAAGTCGACGACCGTGGGGTTCTCGGTGTGGCAGCGGGTGCACCGGACCTCGGGTCGGACCACCCCGCGGTGCACGATGTCGACCTGAAGCTGGCGCTCCGCCTCGTCGTCGATGCCGTCGGCGAGGGCGTCCGCGGCGGCGGCCTGCTCGGCGTCCGGGGTCCAGACGCGGCCCGGAAGGCCGACCTTCGCGCCGTACTCGCCGTGGCCGTGCAGCCCGATCCAGCGCTGCATCTCTCCGTAGACGTGCAGGTAGCGAGGACCGCCGATCCGCGCCGTCTCCAGCTCGAGCCGCCAACGTTCCAGCTCGTCGTCACCCAGGGTGTCGGCGACGGCCTCCGTCGTCAGGGCGAGCAGCTCGGCGGCGGCGTCGGGCTGGCGGGTGGAATCCTCGGGGAAGGGCCGACGCAGCACCTCGGCGAGCCGCAGCACGGCCGGCGCCGGGCGTCCGGCCCGGTCCTCCAGCGCGACCCAGGACAGGTCGTCGATCCCCATCGGCTCGTCCAGGTGGCAGACCAGGCAGTCCACGAACGTGCTGTGCATGTTCAGGAACGCGCGGTCCTCCTTGCGTTCGCCGTGGGGCAGCGCCTGGTGGCAGCCCGACGACGAGCAGCCGTTGCCCGGGTCGGGTCGGAACCAGGTCGGGATGACGTGGTAGTGCGACATCGGTCCCCGCGCGTACTGCTCGGTCCGCAGGGAGCGCTGCTCGTGATCCCCCTCCGCGGCGGCGAGGGAGCGTTCGTCGAGCCGCAGCGGGATCTCCTCGACCTCGACGACCGAGTGTCCGGCGACCAGCTCCTCGACCAGCATGCGCAGCGAGAAGAACCCCAGCGTCGCGACGAAGAGCGCGAGCAGCAGGGCGTAGCCCCGCCGCATGAGGTTGAGCCCGAGGCTGGTGCCGTTGTGGGGAGCTGCGCGCTCGACGTCGAGGCCGAGCTCCTCGGCGACCGTGAGCAGGTGACCGGTGTGCTGCTCGGCGAGCTCCTCCGGCGGCATCACGCCGGTCAGCGAGCCCAGGTTGAGGGGGAACACCGACGGCGAGAAGATCACCGCGAAGAAGTGCACGACGGAGATGTAGATCAGCGCCAGGAACGCCTCGTCGGAGTGCACGATGAACGCGAAGTTGAGCGAGCGTCCGCCGGTCACCTGCGTCACCCAGCCCGAGGCCCACAGCATCGCCCCGCTCGTGCCGATGATCGCCATGCCCCAGAAGACCGCCCAGTACTCGAACTTCTGGCTGAAGTGGTAGCGGCCGTGCATCGGGCGGTCCCGGCGCAGCCCTACCAGGTACAGGAACAGCTGCCCGAAGTGCACCAGGTCCCGGGGCGTCACCATCATCGGTGACTCCATGACGAGGTCGAACAGCCGCTTGCGGGCGGGCCGCTCCGGCTGCTCCTCGCGGCGCCGCGCCCAGTCCCGCTTCGCGTGCCAGGCGACGTAGCCCACGTGGTACAGGAACGCGAGGATCAGGAGCACACCCGCCACGCGGTGAGCGAGGCGGGCTCCGTCGATGCCGCCGAAGAGGGTGGCGATCGCCGCCATGCCGGGCTTCGTCGCGAACTTCAGCGGCATCCCGCTGAGCACCAGGACGAAGAAGTTGAGGACGAGGGCCCAGTGCTGCCAGCGCTGGTGGACCGTCAGCCGCAGCAGCCGCCTGCCCCCCTCCTTGGTGCGCATCAGGGCTTCGGCGACGGCGACCCTGCGCTTGTGCTCTTCGCTGTGGGGGCGGAGCGCCGCGTTGAGCAGCTCGAGCAGCACGAGCAGGAAGTAGATCGTCATCACGCCGACCGTGAGCACCACGAAGGCGGCCATGACGTAGAACTCGGGCGTGCGCGCGTCCGGATCGATCGACAGGTGTACGCCGGCGGCGGACAGCTGGGGCACCGCGTTGGGATGGCAGTTCGCGGTGCGGCAGGTGGTCTCGAGGTTGGCCTCGTGGGTCCGGGACTCCGGGTCCTCGGCCGAGAGCATCAGGTGGACATCGCCCTCCTCGGTCCGGTGGCAGTCGACGCAGGTGGCGGTGAGAGCGTTGCCGAGCAGGCTCGCCTTGCCGTGGAAGCTGTGGAAGTAGCTCGTGACGGCGTCGTGCAGCTCCATCTTGTCGGACAGGGCGTGGTCGCTGTGGCACGCGGCGCAGACCTCCGCGGTCCGCTCGATGGGTCGGGCGCTCTGCAGCCGGCCCGCCGTGTGGCGTAGGAAGTACTCGACGTCGACCGGCAGCTCTTCGGTGTGGCAGCTGTCGCAGCGCGCCGTGATGATCTCGCCGCGGTGCGCGGGATCCGCCGCGCCAGCCTCCCGGAACACCGGCTCGTCGTGGCAGAAGAGGCAGGCGGACTGTCCCTCACGCAGCGGGGAGTCGTCGGCCACCAGGTCGGCCAGCGCCTCGCTGGCGTGCACGCTGCGCTCGATCTTCTCGGCGATCGCCTCGTGGCTGAACTCCAGCTCCAGCCCCCCGGGCCCGGCCAGGTGGCAGCTCCGAGAGCAGTCGACCGGCTCCGGATCCTCGTGGGGCACGGCGCTCAGGGGCTCGCGCTCGTGGCAGTCGGTGCAGGCGAGGCGGGAGTGAGGCCCCTCCTGGCGGGCGTAGTGACGGTCGCTGCAGAAGAACAGGCGCAGCTCGCCGGTCTCATGGTCGAGCCGGGCGAGGCCGCGGAAGCGGTGACAGGCGAGGCAGTCTTCGGCGTCCGCCGGAGCGAGGGCCTCGGGGAGGGGCGCGTCGGGCTCCGGAGCGGGATCCGCCACGGCCTCCTGGCCGAGCGCCGTCGCCGCGAGCAGCGACAACACCAGCGTCAGCAGCAGCGCCCCGGGGAGGAGGCGGGGGGGCGGGTGGAGTTCTCTCACGGGCCGACTCCGTGGCAGGCGCGGCAGAGCTGTCCGTCATCGGCGGGCAGCACGAGCAGCGAGGGGTGGGCGGGATCGGTCGGGCGGATCCGGGCCGGGGGCGCCTCGTCGACCCACAGGGCGTCGGGGCCGGGCAGGAGGGCGGTGGTCGAGGGGCGGTCGTCGTCGGTCGCCGCCGGTCGCGGTCTTTCGCCGTCGCCGTGGACCTCGTGGCAGCTCCAGCACCGCACGACGCTGCCCTCGTCCAGCTCGATCTTCGGGTCGAGGGAGGCGCGGTCGGCCTCCTCGATCGCCACCCCGGCGTGAGTGGCGGTGCCGTAGTGCACGTCACCGAGGTGGCAGGTGTCGCAGACCTTGACCGAGTCGGTGCGCAGGCGCGCTTCGGCGATCGGCGCGCCGGACTCCGGCAGCGTCGTATGGCAGTAGGCGCACGTGGGGTCGTCGTCGGCCCGCCGCTCTGCGGGGTGGTGGGGATCGTTGCGGCCGTACTCCTCGGCCGGGTGGCAGCGCCAGCAGAACGACATGGCGTGGGGGTACGGTCCACCGCGTCGCCAGGGGGCGACCCGGCTCCGGTTGCCGTTGCAGGCCGGTTCTGCGTGGCAGGTCGAGCAGGTGATCAGGCCGTCTTCGAGCGGGAAGTCGTCCGGCACCGTCGCGATCACCACCGGAACATGGGTGGGGTGCATGTCCGCCTCTTCGTGGCAGTCGCCGCAGCTCTCGGCCGTCGGAAGCGGGGCTCCGACCGGCTCGTCGGCGTACTCGGAGGGCATGTGGCACAGCGCACATCCGTCCGGACGGTCGTGGGGGTTCTCACGCTGCTGCTCGGCTGCAGCACCTGCTCCGTCGGCGGACGCGTCTACGGGGCGATTGACAGCGACGAGGAGGATTCCCGTCGCGAGAACCGCAGCTCTGGCGAGCGCCGGGGAAGGTCTGGCGGAGGGAAAAGGCCGCACAGGGCCGAGGTGTGCCAGATTCGTGCCGTGCTCCCCGAGGGACCGTGGCGACGGTCAGGTTCGGGGGTTCTCTACCAGCCGTCGCGCCCCAGCGAGCTGGAGTGGCAGTCCTGGCAGGACTGGCCCTCGTGGCAGCGGTCGCAGGAGACCGGGTCGGTGCGCGCGGCGATGCCGTGCACGCTGAGCCAGGCGCCGTCGTGGGTGTCGTGGGAGACCTGGTCCCGGTAGACGTGGCACTGGACGCAGCGGTGCCCTTCGTGGCAGTCGTAGCAGCTCTCCGGCTCGAGCATGGCGTCGCGCTGATGCTGGATGACCCAGCTGGCGGTGTGGGTCTCGGGGAGCGGCAGGTCGCCCTCCTCGTGGCAGAGGCGGCACCGGGTCGCGGTGGCGAGCTGGGTCGCCTCCGAGCGCTCGTGACAGGAGTGGCAGGTCCTGGCGGGAGGCCGGAGGAGCACCCGGTCGAGCTCGACCTCCAGCGTCTCGTCCGGCTCCCCCTCGATCACCGCGCCGACGTAGTGACAGTCGCTGCATTGCCAGCCGGCGACCTCCAGGGCGGCGTCGTGCCGGGCGTGCTCGAACCGCGAGAAGATCCGGTTCAGGCGGGTGTCGTCGTCCACCGTGGCCGGCTGGCGCTGCAGGGCGGCGCAGCCACCAGCGACGGCGAGCACGAGGAGCAGCGCCGGGAGCGCCCGGGGGAGGCGGAGTCTCAAGGGTGCCCCCCGGCGAGAGGAGGACCAGCGTGGGCATCTCGGCTCAGGAAGCCGGCGAAGTGGCACTCACGGCACGACAGGACCTGCATCCGCTCCCCCACGAGCGCCTGATCGGGGTGGCACTCCAGGCAGTTCGCTCGGCTCGCCTGGAACTGGTGGGCGCGGTTGTCGTCCGAGCCGTGGCAGTCCATGCAGGTGATCGGGCCCGTGAAGTGGCCGTCGCCGTGTCCCGCGCCGTGCCCGCCCCCCTGCTCGTCGGGGGCGTGGCCCGACCCTTCGGGCTCCTCGCCGTGCTCTCCCCCGGGGGCTTCGGCTTCGCCGGGCTCCTCGCCGTGGGCTCCACCCTCCGGGGGCTCGTCGCCGTGCCCGCCTCCGCGGTAGCTCCCCGGCTCGCGGCTGTCCGCCTCGAGGTGGACCTTGTGCAGGGGGCTGTGGTCGATCTTGACGACCTGCCCTCGAAGCTCGCTCGGCAGCGGCCCCGTCAACGGTTCGTCCGCCCCGGACTCGGCGTGGCATTGCTCGCAGATGACCGTGGCGACGTCGGGGCGGTGGATGTCGTCCTGGCTCCTGGGCTTGCGGACGACGGTGACCCACAGGTTCTTCGGGTAGTGACGGATCGGGACCCGGTGGCAGTCGTGGCAGGTCGTGAGCTTGGCGTGCACCGACCGGGACCACGCCTCGTTGGCGTAGTCGTGGGTGTGGCAGTCGTCGCAGAAGCGGGCGTCCGACCACGTGTAGCGGAACACCTCCTGGCCGACCGGCATGCCCGCGAGGCTGCCCAGGGCCAGCGCGATCAACACGACCCCGAGTCGGGCGGGGCGCTCCAGCAGGTAGGTCCAGGTCTCCCTCGCCTGCTCCAGGAGCCAGCGGAACAGTCGCCGCACGTCAGAACCCCCCGTGGTGCCAGGCGTTCCAGAGGAACATCGTCTGGGACAGGCCGATCGCGACCAGCAGGAAGCCGACCAGGAAGGCGAACAGGGCGATTCGGAACGTCTTCATCGTCGGTCCGGCTCGTGGAAGTAGAGGTAGAAGGGCATCGCCTCGGCCCCGTGGCAGGCGGTGCAGGGCTCCCGCCACTCCGGTCGCCGAAGGCCCGTCAGCGCCTCGTCCGGATCCGGGCCGTGCACCCGGTGGCAGGTCGCGCAGGTCAGGTCGCCGTTGGTCCCCGGGGGGACCAACGAGCCGTCGGGAGCGAACAGCGGCAGCTTGCCCAGCGGCTTCCAGCGCTCGCCGTCCGGCGCGAACACCGGGGCGGGATGCTCGTAGGACGAGACCCGAGGGGTCTCGGGGCCGGCGTCAACGATCGTCGCGTGGCAGCCGAGGCAGCGCTGGGAGATCGGGTTCGCCTTGATGTTGCGCGCGCGCGGGGCGTCCTCGTGGGCCGGGTGGCAGTCGACGCACACCGCGCGACCGTGGCCCCCGCGGTCCTGCTCGACCTGCTGGTCGGCGTGGCAGTCGCCACACGCGTCCACCTTGGGGATGTCGGCGAGGTGGGCGTCGTGGCAGGTCCCGCAGTCCTCGACCGGATCCATGCCCGCGGCGCTCACGGGCACCGCGTGACCTCGTTCGCCCGGGCGGGCGGTCCGGGAGCGATTCCGGCCGTCGGGACCGTGGCAGCCCAGGCAGCCGTCGGGATCTCCGTCGCTGGCGTGCTTCCGGGTGCGCAGCATCTCCTGGTCCGCGTGGCCTCCATGCACGTCGTGGCAGCCCAGGCAGGGGATGCCCTGAGCCCCGCGGACCCGACCGTGACGCGACGTCGGCACGCCCTTGCGGTCGTCGTGGCAGGCGAGGCACAGCATCGTGCCGTTCGCCGGCTCACGCAGCAGCGCGTCGCCCGTGCCGCCGACGAGCTGGTGGCAGGTGCGGCAGAGCACGCCGCCGCCCCGGGCGAGGGTCAACTTGGCGTGCCGGTCCGGCCGCGGGACGTCGTCGCCGGGGCGCTGGCCGAGGGGGTGGTTGGTCCGCGTGCGGGCCTGCCGCTCGTGGCACGAAGCGCACAGCGCACCGTCGTCCAGTGACCGGAGCAGCGGCTCCGTCGTGCCCCCGTGGGGGGTGTGGCAGGACAGGCAATCCGTGGCGGTGTCCCCCGACGTCGCCTCGCCGACCACGGTGTCGAGCGCGGCGAGCAGCTCCCGGCCCGTCGGGTGAGCGCTCCCGTCGCCGCCACCGGCTCGCTCCACCTGGGCCTGGTGGGCGTTGTCCGAGTGGCAGGCGATGCAGATATCGGAGTTCTCCGCGGAGATGCGCGTGAAGGTGTCCGCCGGGTGGGCCCGTTCGAGTTCCAGCGCGTCGTCGCCGTGCTCCAAGCGGATCGCGGCGTCGAGGCCGACCGTGCCGTGGGGGCTGTGGCAGGTGTCGCAGGTGATCTCGCCGTCGCGCAGCGGGAAGAAGGGCGGCACCGCCTTCTCCGGGGCGATGTCGACCGGGTGCGACTCACGACCCAGGTCCCAGCCACTCCAGACGCTGGACAGGAACCCGTCGTGGCACTGCTTGCAGTTGTGTCCGCCGACTCCGACGGTGTCGCGCTCGGCGTCCACCAGCGGCATCCGCAGGTAGCGGGTGCCGAGCAGGTCGACCGCCGCGTCGACCGTCTCGCGGGGAAGCCAGAAACGCACGACGCTGCCTCCATCGGCGTCGAGCGCGTAGTACAGGTGGGGCTGGTCCGGCGCGCGGCGCACCGCGAGGGGGTGCCCCAGCCGGAGCGGCTCTCCGTCGACCGCGACGAGCCCGACGAACTCCCCTTCGGCCGTGAACAGCTGGACCACCCCGAGGGCCGAGTCGGCGACCACGAAGATGTCGTCACCGTACAGCGCGATCGACTTCGGCTTCTTCATCGTGCCGGCCCACAGCCCGTACCGTCCGAAGCGGCCCGTCGGGCGTCCCTCGGCGTCGAGCAGGTGCACGTAGGGGCCGAGGCTGTCGACCGCCGCCCAGCCGCCGCCGGGGAGCGCGATGATGTCGGTGATCGAGCCCATCGGCTCGTCGTCGCGATCGAGCGCGACGATCCGGGTGACCGAGCCGTCGGCCCGGTTGACCCAAACGATCCGGCCGAACCGATCACCGATGACCACCTGGTCCCCCAGGTCCAGGCCGCAGGTGGGGCTGAGCGGCGGGTCCAACGCTCCGTCGGGGTCCGGGCCGAGCAGCTCTGCGGTCGTCCAGTCCTGGCCGACCCAGGTCAAGGCGGAGAGGCGCTCCCGGTCGCCGGCGTCGAGCAGCAGCCAGCCGTCGGCGGACTTCGCGATCCTCAGGGGCGCGCCCCACGCCGGGTCGCCGTCGATCTGCTCGAGGGCCCCCTCCTCGGCCCCGACGTGGAGCCGCAGCTGCTTGCCGTCGAGCACCGCGAAGCGCCCCCCGGGCAGCGCGACCAGGTCACTGGCGAAGACGGTGTCCAGGTTGACGCGGGTGAGGCGGGCCGCGTCCACCGTGGGGGCGCCGTCCCGGAGCTCGGGGAGCGGCTCCGGGCCCCAGGGGCAGCCGGCGAGGGCCAGCCCGAGGGCGACGACGGCGAGGCGGGCCGCGCGCGTCATCGGGGTCCCTCCCCGTGGCAGGCGCGACACAGGGAACCGTCGTCCGCGGGCAGGGCGAGCAGGGGCTGGTAGTCCGGGCCGGGCTCGGGTGGGTCGAGCACCCGGTCCTGGCGCAGCTCCCCCAGCACGTCGGGGCCCGGGAGGCTCCGGTAGCCGCTCCGCAGCTCGCGCTGCTCGGCCACCGGCGGGGGCGGCAGGTCCGGCGGGATGCGATCGCCGTCGCCGTGCACCTCGTGGCAGGTCCAGCACCAGATCCGGCCCTCCTCGTCCAGCGCGATCAGGCCGGCCGCGAAGGTCGGGTCGAAGTCCTCCACCTGCTTGCCGAGGTGGGCCGCCGATCCCAGGTGCAGCGGCACCGGGTGGCAGGTCGCGCAGACCTCCGCCTCGGGGCCGCGGAGCCGCGACTGGGCCGGGGGCACGCCCGGGTCGGGCAACCCGCTGTGGCACGCGGTGCAGCTCCGGTCCGCCTTGCGCCACTCGTCGGGGCGGTGGGGATTGCTGCGCTCGACGGTGTCGGCCTCGTGGCATTGCCAGCAGAGCGAGAACTCGACGAGGTAGGGGCCGTCGCGGTGGTACGGCGGCTCGGGGTTGCGGTCGCTGTCGCACGCCGGCTCGGCGTGGCACGTGGCGCACGTGATCGTCCCGTCGAGCAGCGGCCAGTCCGCCGGGACCGTCGCCGTCTTCAGCTCCTGGCCGATGGGGTGGGCCTTCTCTTCGAGGCAGCCGAGGTACATGCGGTCGCGGGGGTGGCAGTCGCGGCAGACGGCGGCCTCCAGGGAGGCCGGGGTGGTGACGTCGGCGGCGTCGGTCGCTTCGTGACACGAGGAGCAGGCGTCGGCGCGCCCGTGGGGGTTGTCCACCCCCTCGGTGGCGCCGTGGACCTCTTCGGCGGCGTCGTCCTGGGCGGCGCCCCGCGTGGGGGACGCCAGGGCGATCGCGATCGCCAGGCCGCACGCGATGAGCAGGACGCCGGTCGGTCGAACGATCACGCGCCCTCCAGACCGTTGGTCCCGTGGCAATCGCCGCAGGCGTCGTTCCCCGGCGCCGCCTGCTCGCGGACGGCGGCGATGTCGAGGTCTTCGAAGGAGCTGCAGCGGACCCGGTGGGTGGTCTCCAGGGAGTGGCACTGCAGACACTGATCGCTGCCCCACCCGGCGGGGTGCTCGTCCTCGGTGACCTCCAGCGCGCCGGGGCTCTCCATCATGTCCCCGCGTCCGGCGCAGGGATCGGAGCTGCACGCCGCGAGGGTGCAAGCCAGGGCCAGGAGGGCGGCGATGGTGAGCGCCCTCATCCGCGCTTCCTCAGGCGGCCCACGAGGGTCACCGACGCGTTGAGGCGGAGGTCGTGCTGGAGCGTGGCTCCGGCGCGGTACTCCCCCCCGACGACGATCTGCAGGTGCTCGTTGGGATGTACCGACACCTGCGCCATGTACCACTGAGCGAGCCCCCAGGGGCCGATCACCTTGCGGAACGGGATCGCGCGCGCGACTGCCTCCAGCCGAACCGCGCGGTGCGGTTGGAGGTACGCGTCCAGGCCCAGGGAGTGATAGAGCCCCCCGTAGGAGCTGCGGAACACGTACCCGCCGCTGACGCCGAAGCCGCTGCGGTGCAGCCGGACATCGACGTCCGCGCCGTGGCCGTGGTTCGGCAGGTCGGCCCCGACCCGGTAGTGCGACGCCTGGTAGCTGGCGGTCGCGCTGAACCCGCCCCGCACCTTGAGCGTGGCGATCCCCTGCAGGCTGGCGACCGGCGAGTCGGTCAGGTCGGCGAGGATCCGGCGGGCCAGCGTGCCGTCGTGGTCGACGACCTGGTCGACCCGGCCGCGGACCTCGAGCTCGACGAGGTGGATCGGCGTGAGCACGACGCCGCCGCGGACGTTGCGCAGCCCGCCGGCGTCCAGCCGGAAGGACGCGTCGATCCACGGCTTGGGGGCCCAGGGGGCGGGGAGCACCGCCTCGGCCGACAGCCGGGCGTCGAGCCGGGGCGTGGTCGTCGGCCCGGCGCGGAAGCCGACGTGCGCGCCGAGCAGCGTGCCGCGGAGCAGCGACAGGCCGGCGCCGCCCTGCAAGAGCATCGAGCCGCCCGAGAAGTCGTCGAGCTCCATGTCGCGCAGCCAGCCGGCCGCGGCGTCGATCCAGATCGCCGCCGCCGGGTGCAGCCGGAAGGAGACGCCGTCGACGATCCGGACCCCGCGGGCGGTGCGCAGCAGCTGCCGTCCGCCGACCAGGCGAAGCCGCCCGCGGTAGCGGTGCAGGCCGACGTTGAGCAGGTACAGGTCGACCGTGCCGCCGGGGTGCCCGAGCACCGTCCCCAGCTTGACGAGGGCCAGGCTGGAGAGCTGCAGATCGGCGCCCAGGTCGTAGCTCAGGCCGCCGTGGAAGGTCTCGTACAGGGGCGCCCGGACCACCCCGTCCAGGTCCTCGCGGAGCTGGATGCTGGTCGTGGAGCGGCCATAGAGGAACGTATCGGCGTACGCCGGCGACGGCTGCGCGATCGCCGCGACCAGGCCGACCGCGACGGCGAGGAGAACCTGGCGCACCTTCACTCGGTCTCCGTGCCGGCCCTCGAAGAGCCGGCGGGGTGTCCCGACGACGATCGTCCCAAATGGGAGCATCGTCTGCCGGAGATCATGCCCGAACCGGTGACGACTGACCCGGCGATGCCGATGACCCAGGTCAGCTTCGGGCGCGGCCCGCCCGATTCTGGCCCGCAACATGATCACGGTCACACTCGATGAGGGATTCCGGGGGATTTCATGATCGTCGTCGTACGGCGGGACCTTCCACGCCGTGGGCGGCCGGCTCGGCTGGGTGCCCCACCGCGTCATCGGATTGCGCCTGGTCGGCCAGGTGGTGCCCTACCGCAAGCTCAGCAGACCCTGGCGTCTCGCCGGCTGGCTGCTCGGCGAGGCGGCGATCCGGCCCGCGAGGCAGATCGAGATCGCGGTCGGCGCCGAGTACCGCAGCAGCGCGCTGCTGCAACACGACCTCCGGGTCAACGCCCGGCTGGTGGTGCACGTCGTCGCGTGGAGGAAGGGAGCATGAGCCGCCTCCGTTGGACGCTCGTGGGCGCCCTGGTCCTCCTCTCCTGCGCTTCGGCCCAGCGCCGGCTGACGACGGAGCAGCCCGAGTACCGACTGCCCGAGATCTTCGACCGCTTCGATCACCGGGTGCACATGCCGGTGATGGACGAAGTGGGGTGGATCTGCTTGCCCTGCCACACGATCGGCGCGACGAAGGAGCCGGAGGTTCCGGGAGGGGAGATCCGGCCGACGTTCACCGATCCGGCGAACTCCGTGCTGCTCCCGACGCAGGAGATCTGTCACACGTGCCACCAGCAGGACAACCCGCTGGGGGCTCCGAGCCCGTGTCGAACCTGCCACGAGACGGAGAACCTGCCGCCCCCGGACAGTCACCACTTCGCCTGGAAGCGAGACCACGCGCGGGAGGCGGTGCTCCAGCCGGAGCACTGTGCGGGATGCCACACCGGCTGGATGTGTGCCGGGTGTCACAGCCGGCGGGACGACCTCGGCTCGGGCGTGCATGACGGGAACTGGCTCAGCCTGCACGGCATGGCCGCGCGCACCGACCCGGTCTCCTGCGAGGACTGCCACCAGGGCGACACCTGTCGCCAATGCCACACGGATCCGGCTGGGAGGCAAGGATGGTAGGCCGCGCGATCGCCGTCTGCGGCGTGATCGTCGTCCTGGCGATGCCCGGCTGTGCCATCGATCCCTGCGCGGGGGTCGACGACGTGCTGGCCGGGCCCGGTGGCGCGGAGCTGACCCGGTCGGAGCACGAGGCGGGCTGGGGGAACGACGCCTGCACGCAATGCCACTCGCTGGAGTCGACCCACCAGGTCAACTGCACGTTGGAGCCGGACCTCGACCTGGAGGCGATCCGCGAAGAGGCGGAGGATGGCGAGTACGAGACATGCGCCCGCTGCCACGGCGACAACGGGGTGGCGCCGTGACCGGCCGCGCGCTCGGAGCCCTCGCCGCGATGCTGTGCGCGGGCGTCGCCCTGGCCCAGTCGCCCGGCGTGACGGACACCCCCGAGCAGGGGGAGGTCCGCCTCAATCCGCACTTCGCGGTGGACCGATGCGTCTCCTGTCACGCCGAGGCCTCGCCGGGCGCGACCTCCGAGGTCATCCCGTGGGCCGCCGGCACCGCCAACGACACCTGCCGCTCGTGCCACGACAGCGCCCCTCACGAGGTCGACATCGACGCGCATCGGCGGGGGGCGACCGCGCCCGATGTGCCGCGCGACCTCGCCCGGGTGCCCCCGGGGTTCCCGCTGCCGGACGGTCAGCTGGCCTGCCTGACCTGCCACGACGAGCCCGCGTGCTCGGGTGGCGGCCAGGATCCCGCGAACCCCCGGTTCTTCCGCGGCGGTCCCTACGCCAGCCTCGGCGACCTGTGCGAAAACTGTCACGGGGCGGCTGAAGAGGTGCGCTTCAACCCACACCTCGCGATGGAAGAGAAGCGGGACACGACCGCGATCTGCGAGTTCTGTCACGACCTCGTGGACGGCGAGCCCGACCTGGAGCGTCTCAAGGTCGACCGGGTACAGATCTGCTACGGCTGCCACGAGGACACCCGGCACACCGGGAGCGCCGAGCACCTGCAGATCCTCGACGACGACATGCGAGCCCGGGCCGACGCCGGCGGGTTGCCGCTGACGCCCGAAGGCCAGGTGTTCTGCGGGACCTGCCACGACCCCCACCCGCCGGGTAGCAAGCGGACCGCGATGGACCGGGCCGAGTGGGCTGGTACGCCGCTCTTCGATGACCCCTGGTTGTGGTCGGTGATGGAGCCGATCTTGCAAGGCAGAGCGGCGACCCTGGATACCGATCCCATGCCGTGGACCTTCGAGCCGGACTACATGCGCAAACCCCTCCGCGGAAACGCGCTGTGCGGAACGTGTCACACTCCGGATGACACGGAGAAGCGGCGAAGGAGGAAGTGACGGTGACGGAAGCGCCCGTGGACCTGGCCCATCGATCCTGTCGCGCTCTCCCCCGCTCCTGGCGGACCTGCGCGCTGGCCCTCGCCGGCGCCGTGATCCTCGTCGGCTGTCCCACGGCGGATGAGCCGGACGAGCCCGATCCGGACGTCGCCCCGACCCATGGCGCTCTCCTCGTCGAGGTGCTCGACGCCGAGGAGGCGCCGCTGGCCGGCGCGTTCGCCACCGTCGGCCCGCTCGGGGCCGAGGCGACGAGCGACGACGGCGGCCTGGCCGCCTTCGCCGCGCTGCCCGCGGGCGCCTATCGCTTGACCGTGGCCGCCGTCGGCTTCGAGACCGTGATCGTCGAGGCGGTGGACGTGGTGGCGGGGGAGTCCTCCGAGCTGGAGCTGGCGCTGCGGGAAGCGGCGACGGGCACCCCTGCGCTCCGCGTCGAAGCGAGCACCGCGGCGGGCCGCCCCCTGGCGGGGGCGACCGTGACGGTCGGCGACGGGGTCGCCGAGGCGATCACCCGGGACGACGGCACCGTCGAGCTCGGCGAGCTGCCGACGGGCGACCTGCAGGTCGCGATCGTGCCCGGCGACGACGCCCCGGGGGCAGCCTGGTCGGCCGCGCTCAGCTTCGAGGAGGGGGCGACCACGCTCCTGCAGCTGACCCTCTCGGGCGCGCCGAGCGACGCGGCCACCTGGGCCGGCTCGGACGCCTGCCTCGAGTGTCACGGGCACGAGCACGCGGCCTGGGCGAGCTCGAAGCACGCAGCCACCTGGTCCGCGACACCCCCGTCGGCCCTGGCCGCCGACCTGCTGGTCGGGGTGGAGGTGACCCTGCCGCTGGCCCTGTCCTCGGTCTCGGCGCGGCTGGCGGCCTCCGGCGACGGCACCCGCGCCTGGCTGTTCGGCGCGGACGGCTTCGAGGTCTACGACGTGCTCGGCTGGTACGGCGCTACCGGCGTGGTGCCGATCCTCGACCACCCGGGTGGGCCGGCGCCGGCGCCGGTGCTCTGGCGTCCCGAAGGGGCGGGTGACCTCGCCAGCCCCGCCTTCGAGCCGGGCCTCGCGCCGTTCGAGCCGGAGGCCTGGTTCGACGAGTTCGGCGGCTTCCTGGACCACGACGACACCCACGGCCCTGCCCCCGAGCGCTCCGAGGCGGCCGCCTGCGTCGGCTGCCACGCGCTCGGCTTCGAGCTGGACGAGCACGGCGGCGTCGTGACCTCGACCGCGCTCGGCGGCGACGGCGTCGCGCTGGAGCGGGGCGTCGGCTGCGAGGCCTGCCACGGTCCGGGCTCCGAGCATGTCGCCGCCGGCGACGACGAGGACGGCGGCGTCGAGCGGATCGTGCACCCCGGTCGCCTCGATCCGGAGCGGGCGCTCGACGTCTGCGCCGCCTGCCACAGCGCAGGCCTCGCGACCGCGTCGGAGGATCTCGAGACCGCCGTCGCGTTCCCGTACTCCGAGGACGACGGCGCCTGGCGCGCCGGGGGAGCGCTGGCGACGTGGCTGGACTCGGCCCCCGAGACCTGGCCCGGCGGGGCGGCGGCCGGCCCCAACCAGCAGGCGGACGACCTGCGCGCCTCCCCCCACGGCGGCAGCGGGCTGTACGCGCTCCATTGCACCGAGTGCCACCTCAACCATGGGCCGTCGGGCGACCTGCCGTACCAGCTCAACGCCGACCCCGACGACAACTCCCTGTGCCTGGGTTGCCACACCTCGCTCCACTTCGCGGACGAGGCGGCGGCCGCCGAACACACGCGGCACTCCGGCTACGACCCCGCCGGCTCCTACGCGTCGGGGCGGTGCACCGGCTGCCACATGCCCGCCACCGCGTCCCGGAGCGGGCGCAGCGAGGTCACCGGCGGCGGCCGGCTGCCGTCGCACGTGCTCACGATCCAGGACCCGGCCGACTCGCTCGCCGCGTTCGACGCCGCCGGCGCATCGCAGCTGGCCCTGGACGACGTGCCGCCGAACGCCTGTCTGACCTGCCACCGCTGGGCGGACATCGAGTACGAGGCGGTCGGCTCGCACTTCATCGGCCCGGCGGGGGAGCCGACGCTCCGCACCACCTACGTCACGCTGTCCGCGGTGTTCGACTACCTGTACGGGGAGGCTGACTGATGCGTCTCCTGACCCTGTTCGCGGCGCTGTCGCTGACCGCCTGCTCCGTGCCCGCGGTGGAGCCCGACGGCCCCATCGAAAACGAGCTGTTCCCCCACGAAGACGGCTTCGGGGAGGCCGGGCAGCACGGCCAGCTCTACCTCGGAGACGACGCCGAGGTCTGCGTCGCCTGCCACGACCCGTCGAGCACCTCCGAGTCCGGCGCGGCCGGCTGCCAGGCCTGCCACACCGACTATCCCCACGCGACGGACTTCCTGGATGGCCACGGACCCCTGTGGCACGACCTGGAGGTGCGCTCGACCTGCGCTTCCTGCCATGGGGACGACCTGGCGGGCGGGGACTCGGGGGTCGCGTGCGACTCCTGCCACGCCTCCTGGCCCCACCCCGCGGGCTGGAGGGTGGGCGTCACCCACGCCGCGTTCCTCGCCGACCGCGACACGCTCGACGCCTGCCTGGGCTGCCACCTGACCGAGCCGCAGGGTGAGGACGCCACCACCCCCGGCTGCGGCGACTGCCACGCCGACTACCCCCACGCCGACGGTTGGTCGGCCGGGGACGTGCACGGCGAGGCGTACGCCGACGCCGGCTGCGGCACCTGCCATGGCGACGGGTCCGGCGGCGGCGCCTGGGCGCCCTCGTGCGGCTCCTGTCACCCGGCCTATCCTCACGCCGCCGACTGGCGGGTCGAACACCCGGTCGCCGTCGACCCGACCGGCGAGGCGCCCTGTCTGCTGTGCCACGAGGCCGGCGACGGTGCGGGTGACGTGCCGGTAACCTGCGGCGCTACGTGCCACGCGTCGGCTCCTTGAGCCGGCGCCCGCCCACCGAGGAGCTGTCGATGCGCCCACCCCACCTCGCTGTGCCGCTCACCACGCTGGTCCCGTTGCTCGCCGCGCTGCTGCTCGCGGGCTGCACCGGTCCCGAGGGTCCGCAGGGGCCGGTGGGTGAGACCGGGGCCCGGGGACCCGCCGGGCTCGACGGCTCGGACGGCGTCGACGGGGCGGACGGGGCGGACGGCGATGACGGCCAGGACGGACAGGACGGGGAGGACTTCACGATCCCCGGCTTCATCGGCTCGGACACCTGCGGCGCCTGCCACGAAGAGCAGTACAACAAGATGATTCGGTCGGGTCACCCCTACGTGATGGTGCCGACCGGCGGCGTCGCGCCCCTCCCCCCGCCGGAGTTCGAGGGGGACTACCCGTCCGCACCGCCCGACGGCTACGCGTGGTCGGACATCAGCTACCTGATCGGCGGCTGGGGCTGGCGCGTTCGCTTCATGGACAACAACGGCTACGTCGTCACCAGCGGCGCCGCACCGCCGTACACCGCGACCCAGTTCAACGTCGAGGACGGCTCGTGGGTGAACTACGAAGAGGGCAGCGCGGCCGGCACGTTCGAGATGGACTGCGGTCCCTGCCACTCCACCGGCTGGAGCATCGACGGGCACCAGGACGACCTGCCCGGCGTGGTCGGCACCTGGAGCGAGCCCGGCGTGACCTGCGAGGAGTGCCACGGCGCGGCCGGCGGCCACCCGGACAACCCGCTGGAGGTGCCCATGCGGATCGACCGCGACTCGGAGGCGTGCGGGGCCTGTCACGGACACGGCCCCGAGGCACGCATCCCGGCGTCGGGCGGGTTCGGCCACAACGCCCAGCAATGGAACGAGCTGGCCAACAGCAAGCACCGGGCCCTGGACTGCGTCGACTGCCACGACCCCCACGCCAGCGCGGTCTACACCGACCCCACCTGGAACCCCGATCGCGGAATCATCAGCGACTGCGAGAGCTGCCACTTCGTGGAGGCGGCCAACATGGACACGGTCGCCATGGCCGGCTTCTCGTGCGTGGAGTGCCACATGCCGCCGGCGAGCAAGTCCGCGGTCAGCGAAGGCCTGGAAGGGGACGTCGCGACCCACCTGTTCGCGATCAACACCGATCCCGACGCCGCGCAGTTCTACGAGGACGACGGCGACGAGTTCATGAGCCCGTTCCTGACCCTCGAGTACGCGTGCGAGCGCTGCCACTCCGACGGCGGCGGCGCGCTGGTCAAGCCAGCCGAGGAGCTGCGAGCCGTCGCCGATGGGTACCACCAGCCGGCGGAGTGATCGCCGAGGGGCCGCCCGGCGCCTCCGATCTCACTGTGCCGCCCAGGTTGTGTGACCACGGATCCGACAGGCCCGCGGTCCGAGGTCAAGGAGCGAGGAGCGGAGCATGTCGAGTCCATGTGACCGACGAGCGACGCTGGGATCGGGCCGCGGGACGGAGGAGGCGTGGTCAGAAAGCCTGGGCGGCACAGTCAGCGAGAGACGCGGCGAGCGGCCGCGTAGGCGGTCGCGAGCCGCCGATCCGCCGCGATGTCGTCCATCAACTCGATGTAGTCGGCGCGGCTCATGCCGCGGCGCGCGAGCTCGCAGTCGGCGTCGACGGAGCTGCGGAGGATCGCGTCGGACAGCCGCGCGGCGCGATCGGTCTCCGTCGGCAGGATCCGCTGCTCCACCGGGGCGCAGTCCGGCTCCGCCATGGCGATCTCGAAGGCGAGAGGGGTCGCCCCCAGGAGCGCCAGCCCGAGGAAGCCGATGAGCCAGCCGGTGGTGCCGAGCTTCATCGGGCGTAGCGCAGGGGCCGATCGGCGGCGACGAGCAGGTCGTTGATCGAGACGTTGGGGTCTTCGGCCCGGGACAGGGTGATCCAGAGGCCGTCGTAGGCGGGGGCGTTCCAGTCCTGGGTGGCGTCGGAGGCGGCGAGGTCCAGCGCGTCGGCCGGTTCCGGCCAGGCCAACCCGGCGAAGACCGGGAGGAGCGAGATCATCAAGCCCAGCACAGCGGTACGAACCATCGGGCGCACTCCAATCGCGCCCCTCCTCTATCCCTCCTTGTGATCATGGGACGGGTCGCGGATCGGGTCAAAGAAACCCCGGTGATTGGGGGTTTCCCCTAGTGGATCAGAGGTTTGGGGACGGATCGAGGGGGTCTGGGCGCTGTCCGCAGTCGTCGACCGTGCAGGTCCCGCAGCCGGCGGCCTCGTCGTTGCCGTTGTAGGTGTCCAGCGCGCCCGTCCAGCGCTGCACCAGGTACCAGCCGGCGCACGCCAGCCCGAGGCCTACGATCGCGAGCAGGTGCGTCATCGGCCGGCTACGCCGTTCCGCTGAACAGGCCCGCGAAGCCCATGAACGCCATGCTGAGGATGCCGGCGATCAGGAAGCTCATCGCAGCGCCCTGGAGCACGTCCGGAATGTCGCGCAGGTCATTCTCCTGCCGCACGCCGGCCATCAGCACCAGCGCCAGCGTCAGGCCGACCCCGGCGCCCAGGGCGAACGACATCGACTCGACGAACCCGTAGCCGCGGTTGGTCTGGAACAGCGCCAGGCCGAGGATCGCGCAGTTGGTCGTGATCAGCGGCAGGAAGATGCCCAGCGCCTCGAACAGCGCGGGCGAGAGCTTCTTGATCGCCATCTCCACGAACTGCACGGTCGACGCGATGACCACGATGAACGCGATCAGCCGCAGGTACGGCGCGTGGACCAGCACGAACGTGTTCAGGAACCACGCGCAGACCGCGGTCACGAGCATCACGAAGATGTTGGCCAGCCCCATCCGCAGCGCCGTGTCGAGCCGGCCGCTGACGCCCAGGAACGGGCACAGGCCCAGGAACCACGCGAGCGTGAAGTTGTTCACCACCGCGGCGGCGACGAAGATCCAGACGAGGTCTCCGAAGTCGAACATCAGGCCGCCCCCCCGGCTTCCGCGCGCCGCTTGCGCTTGCCCCACCAGGCGAACAGGGCGAGCAGCAGGCCGAGGGTCAGGAAGCCGCCCGGCGGCAGGATCATGATCACCCAGGGCTCGAAGTTCGGGCCGAACAGGGAGACGCCCAGGAGGCTGCCGCTGCCGAGGATCTCGCGGATCGAGCCCAGCATGATGAGGGCGACCGAGAAGCCGATCGACATGCCCGCCGCGTCGGCGAACGCCTTGCCCACCGTGTTGCGCGACGCGAACGCTTCCTGGCGGCCGAGGATCAGGCAGTTGGCGACGATCAGCGCGATGAACGCCCCGAGCTCCTTGTGCACGTCCGGGAGCAGCGCCATCAGCGTGAAGTCGGCCACCGTCACGAAGGTCGCGATGACGATGATGAACGTCGTGATGCGGACCTGCTTCGGGATCAGGTTGCGGACGGAGCTGACCAGGATCGAGCTGCCGACGAGCACGAACGTCGTCGCCGCGCTCATCGCGATGGCGTTGATCGCCGAGTTGGTGACCGCGAGCGCCGGGCAGAGCCCCAGCAGCTGCACGAAGACCGGGTTCTCCTTCCAGAGTCCCTTGACCAGCTCGTCGTAGGCTTCGGCCTGCGTCGCCAACTTACTGCTCCCCGGTGGGCAACCTGCCCAGCCAGCGCGAGTTGCTCTCGTTGAGGATGTTGCAGATCGCGACGCTGCTGATCGTCGCGCCCGAGATCGCGTCGATCTCGTGCTCGCCGGTGGTCGTGCCCTTGGGCAGCGCGACGATCTCCGGGTCGACCGCGAGGTCGTCGAACTCGGCCACGAAGTGGTCGTCCTTGATGATCTTGTCCCCCAGGCCCGGCGTCTCGCGGCTCTCCAGCACCCGCATGCCGACGATCCTGCGCCGCGCCGGGTCGATCCCGTAGATCAGCGCGATCGTGTCCTGGAACCCGGCGCCGGCGGCGGGGATGGCGAAGCCGAGGCGGTTGCCGTCGGCGTCGTACCCCGCGTACACCGCGTCGGCGCCCGGCTTGGGCTCGACCTCGGGCCGCTTCAGGCCGTCCCCGTCGGCCACCCACGCCTCCTTGGAGACCGCGCCGGGCAGCACTTCGTAGATCGCGCGCTCCAGCGCCTCGGCCCGGTTCCGCTCGATGCGGGGCGCCGTCGCCTCGTAGATCCCCACGAGCACCCCCCCGGAGATCATCCCGGCGAGGCCCAGCGTCAGGAGCATCTTGAAGCTGCTGACTTCAGCCGCCACGGGAACCTCCGAACGGTCGGGGCTGCGTGTACTTCTCGATGTGGGGGGTGACCGCGTTCATCAGCAGGATCGCGTACATCACCCCCTCGGGGAGGCCCCCGTAGGCGCGGATGAGGACGACGAGGAAGCCGACGCCGATGCCGAAGAGCCAGGCCCCCTTCTTCGTCGTCGGCGTGGTCACCGGGTCCGTCACCATGAAGATCGCGCCCAGCATCAGGCCGCCGGACAGCAGGTAGAAGGCGGCCCCCGGGCAGTCGTCGGGCCGGAACGCGTGGAGCGCCGCCGCCAGCACCGCCACCGTCGCCAGCGTGGAGACCGGCAGCCGCCAGTCGAACGCGCGCCGCCACCACAGGAAGACGCCGCACAGGATCAGGACGATCGCGTTGGTCTCGCCCAGCGACCCGGCCGAGACCCCGGTCAGCAGGTCCATCACCTCGGTCGACTGGTCCTGGAACTTCGCCAGCCCCAGCGGCGTCGCCCCGCTCATCGCGTCCAGCTCGACGTGCATCAGGGGGGCCGCGAAGACGGTGTTCGGGATCTGGGTGTGGGAGCCGGCCTCGGCCGCGGTGACGCTCCAGGTGGTGATCGACGTCGGGAACGCCGCCTGCAGGAACGCTCGCCCGACGAGCGCCGGGTTGAACAGGTTCTGCCCCAGCCCGCCCCAGATCAGCTTGCCGAGGCCGATGCCCGCCACCCCGCCCAGGAACGCCATCCACAGGGGCATCGCCGGAGGCAGCGTCAGCCCGAGCAGCAGCCCGGTCAGCGCGGCGGACCAGTCCCGGATGGGGGAGGGGGCCTTGTCGCGGGTGAACGCCCACTCGGTGACGACGGCGCCGAGCACGCAGGCGCCCGCCACGAGCAGCGAGCCGACCCCGAAGTGCCAGGTCGCCGCGGCCAGCACGACGCAGGCCGCCAGCGTGACGTCCCGCATGATCGTGGGCGTCGTCGTCGCGTCCTTGACGTACGGCGAGCTCGAGATCACCAGGCCGGCGGGGCGGTCGCTCACGATCCGGCCTCCGCTTCGGCCTTCGCCGCCTCGGCGCGGGCCTTCGCCTGCTCGGCGCGCAGGGTCTGCTTGCCGACCCGCATCCACTGGACCAGCGGGATGCCGGAGGGGCAGACATAGCTGCACGAGGCGCACTCGAAGCAGCTCATCAGGTGGATGTCGGCCGCCTCGCCGGGGCGCTCGGCCCGGACCAGGCGGGCCAGCCGGGCCGGGTTCAGGAACATGGGGCAAGCCTCGACGCAGCGGCCGCAGCGGATGCACGGGAACTCGGCCGGCTCCGGCGCGCCGTCCAGGCAGAGCAGGCCCGAGGTGCCCTTGAGCACCGGCACGTCCAGGCTCTTCTGGGGGGCGCCCATCATCGGGCCCCCCAGGATCACGCGGTCGGCCCGGGGGCTCAGCCCGCAGTGCTCCAGGATGGTCCGCACCGGGGTGCCGATCGGCACCTTGAGGTTGCGCGGGCGGTCGACGCCGACCCCGGTGACCGTCACGACGCGCTCGATGAGGGGGAGGCCGCGGTCGAAGAGGTCCGCGATGGCGGCGGTGGTGCCGACGTTGTTGGTCAGCATCCCCAGGTCCAGGGGCAGCCCGCCGGCGGGCACCTCCTGCCCGAAGATGGCGTACATCAGCATCTTCTCGGCGCCCTGGGGGTACTTGACCTCGAGCCCGACGACCTCCACCGGAGGGCTCGCCGCCGCCTCGAGCGCGGCGATCGCGTCGGGCTTGTTGAGCTCGACGCCGATCCAGGAGCGCTGGCCGCCCAGGAGGTGCCGCAGGATCTCCGTGCCCCGCACCACCGCGTCGGCCTGCTCGACCATGACCCGGTGGTCGCACGTCAGGTACGGCTCGCACTCGCAGCCGTTGATGACCACGTCGTCGATCCGCTTCCCCTCGGGCACCGCCAGCTTGACGTGGCTGGGGAACGCGGCGCCGCCCAGGCCGACCATGCCGGCGTTCTGGATGTGGGACAGCGCCTCCTTGACGTCGAGGCTCGCCGGGTCGACGGGCTCGCCGGCGAGCTGCTGGCTCGACCAGGGGTCCCGCTGGAGCACGATCGACGGGACCATGCGCCCGTTGGGGTGCAGCCGCAGCTCGATCGCGGTCACCTTGCCGGCGACCGGGGCGTGCAGGGCGACCGACACGAACCCGCCGGGGTCGGCCAGCTTCTGGCCCCGCTCGACCGCGTCGCCGACGGCCACGACCGCCTTGCTGGGGGCGCCGATGTGCTGCGACAGCGGCAGCACGTACTCGTCCACGAAGGGGGCCTGCTCGATCGCGAGCGCGTCCGTCCGCTCCTTGTGCTCGGGCGGGTGGATGCCGTGCCGGAAGGTCCGGCCGCGTCGGAGCAGGTTCAGCACTCAGCCGCCTCCCGCCGCGCCGTAGCCGGCCAACTCCATCAGGCGATCGGTGAGCACCCGCACGTGCTCGGCGCGGGCGCCGGCGGCGGCGTCCGCGAGGGCGGCGGCGTGCTCGGCCTCCTTCGCCTGCACGGCGGCGGCCTGCTCGGCCGCGGCGTCGGCGACGAGCCGGTCCTGGAGCCGATCGACGAGCGGACCCCGCAGCGCGGTCGCCGGGTCGGGGTTGCCGGACAGGTCGAGCCCGTCGTCCGGGGTGTAGCGGAGGAGCACGTGCTCGCCCGCCTCCACCGCCGCCCGGGCCGCGTCGCGCAGCTCCGACGGCTCCGCGTCCGGGGCATGCACGTGCAGGACGGCGGGGGCGCCGAGGCTCAGCGCGGCGGTCAGCGACGCAGCGAGGTGATCCGGGTCGCCCACGGAGGCGGAGACCACCGACGCGCCGGTGCGGGTCAGCGCCTCCAGCACCACCGCCGAGCCGGGGCCGCCGGCTTCGTGGTCGAGCACCACGACGACGATCGGCAGGTCGCTCGCCTGCAGGTCCAGCAGGGCTGGCAGGTGGCCGTCGCGGGTGGCGATGAGCAGCAGCGGGGGGCAGTCCGCCCGGTCGGCCGGCTCCAGGTCCGACCAGCCCAGGCGAGCGATCGCGTCCAGCCGGGCCGGGAGGTCCGACGGGGGCCGGGCGAGCAGCTCGGCCCGACGGGCGAGCCGCACCAGGGCGGTGTGCTCCGCCGTGAGCGCCCGGGCGAGCCCCAGGGCGGTGGCCGCGGCGTCCGACTCGTCGACGACCGCGGCGGGGGCGAACCAGGGGTGCAGGGGGTGGCGCAGCAGCGGGGCGGCCGGCCCCGAGCGGGTCGCGAGCACCGCGAAGCGGGCGCGGCCCAGGCCGTCGGCGCCGGTCTTCAGCCGCTCGACGGCGTTCGAGACGGCGGTGGACGTGCGCGCGGCGGAGAGCAGGTCCTTGCGGTCCAGCGCGAGCGGTACGTCGAGCTCTTCGAGGTGGCCGACGAGCTCGCCCAGGGGGACGCGCACCTGGCCGGAGCGGGCGACCGCCTCGGCCAGCTTGGCGGCGTCGGCGCCGACCACGCTGTTGGTGACGACCGTCCGGATGCGGTCCTCGACCGCCGCGCCGGCGGCGCCCAGCTGTCCGAGCCGCTCGGCGAGCCTGCGCTGGCCGTGGGCCTCGGTCACCGCGGTCAGCAGTCGCAGGCCGAGCCGCACGCCGGCGGGCGCGCCGGCCGGGTCACCGGGGAGCTGGGCGTCGGCGGGGCCGCGGGCCAACAGGGTCGCGGCCATCGAGCCGATCCCGTCGCTGGCGCGGCTGAGCGCCTCGCCGGGGGTGTCGGGCAGCGCGTCCCAGGCGGCGCGCCGAGCGCTCGCGGCGGCCACGAGGTCGGGGGTGCGCTCGGGAGCGGTGAGGGCCTCTTCATCGCAGCTGCTCACGCAGGCGCCGCAGCCGTCGCACGCCGCCGCGTCGACCGACCAGAGCAGCAGCTCGGTCGCTTCGCCGGGCACCGCCGTCGCGACGGCCGGGGCGAGCGCGGTGACCTGCGCGGCGGTCGCGCTCCAGGCGTCCTTCCAGGCGTCGTAGTCGTCGTCGGGGATCGACACCTTGCCGCTGAGCCAGGCCCAGGTCCGCTCGAGGACGTCGGCGTCGACGGCGCCGTCGCCGGAGAGGGAGATCATCCGCCCCGCGGCGTGCTTGTACGCCCGGCGCAGCGAGTCGGCCGGCTTGCCGGCCGTGCCGGCGAGGTGGCTGGCCTCGGTGAGCAGGGCCTGGGCGCCGGGGAGCACCGCGCCGATCGCCCCCTGAGGGCACGCCGTCCAGCAGTCGCCGCAGGCGGTGCAGGCGGCGGAGTCGAGCGCGGGGAGCGGGGCGTCGGCGTGGTCGGGACCGGGCTGGAGCGCGGTCGCTCCGGCCGGCACCACGCCTGCGGCGGCGACGGGGTCGGGCGATGGCGGGCTGCCGCCGAGGGTCGGCTGCACGACCTCACCCCAGAAGCGGGGCAGGCTGTCCGGGGCGCGGCGGTCTCCGGCGATCCGGGCGAGGACCGGGGGCACCTGGCTCGGCAGGGCCAGGGCCGGGGTCTCGGGCGCGGGCAGCAGCTCGGCGTCGAGCCGGTCGTACTGCGCCCGCAGGCCGCCGAGCAGCGCGTCGCGGCGGGGGAAGCCGGTCTGCGCCGCGGGGGCGGGGACGTCCAGGGCGAGGCGCGGGGGCCGAGTCTTGCCCATGAGCACGCGCATCATCGCGGCGACCTGCTTGGCGTGGGTCGCCAGGGAGCAGGAGACCGGCATCAACCGGTCGGCGACGGCCGGCGCGGCAGCCGCGACGTCCCGGGCCAGCGGAGGCAGCCCCGCCAGGGGGTCTGCGGTGGGTTCGAGGACAGCGATCGCGCGCTTGCCGGCGAGCAGCCGAGCGAGCTCGGCGGCCGGGAACGGGCGCAGGAAGGTCAGCGAGATCACGCCGACCTTCGGTCCGCGTTCGCCTCGCAGTCGTTCGGCCACCATCTCGCTGATCGCGGCGGGCTCGCCCCACCCGACGACCACGACGTCGGCGCCGTCGAGGCCCCAGGTGTCCAGGGCGGCGATGGATCGTCCGGTCAGCTTCAGCTGCTCGGCCGCGACCTGCGCCGCGATCTCGTCGACGGAGTCGGCCACGAACAGGTGTCGTCCCAGCTCGGCGGCCGCCGCGGCGACGCCGTCCCGTCCGCCACCGACGGCGGCCGGGTGGTCCGGGTCGAACCACCGGACGAGCCGGCGACGGTCGGCGCCGAACAGCGCCCGCTGGGCTTCGGTCGGGCTGGCGAGGTCGCCGTCGGCGGCTCCGAGGAGCTCGCGGAGCGTCGCGTCGGCCGGCTCGACGACCGGCTCGGGCTTGGGCATCTGCTCGTGCAGGAGCACGGCCGGCACCAGCGCCCGCTCGGCGAGGGCGCGGGCGAACAGGGTCAGGTTGACCGCGTGCGCGGCGGACCGGGAGGCGGCGACGAAGCCGCCGGTGCCGAGCACCGCGTCGGGGCCGGAGCCCCAGCTGGTGCCGGCGGTGCGCACCGCGTGTACGAGCACCGGCGCGAGGCGCTCGGTGGCGGCGCGCAGGGCGCCGTGCAGCTCGGGCAGCGCCCCGGGGGCGACGACGGCGGCGGCCCGGTCGCCCGCGAGGGTGCGGCCGAGGGCGATGGAGAGGCGCTCCGAGGCGGCGCCCTGCTCGACCACGTCGACGCCGGCTCGCCGCTCCAGTTGGCGGATCGCGGCCGACGTCGACCGCTCCGCCTCGGTCCCGGGGTGCTCGGGGTCGGGCGCGTTGGGGCCGCCACGTAGCAGCTCGAACCACTTATGCATGGCGGTCTCCATCAGGCACGGCGGCGGCCCTCGAACTCCCAGTCCTCCTCGGGCGCCTCGAACTGGGCTCCCTCCAGCCAGACGATGGCGCTGGTGGGACAACGGAAGGTGGCTTCGGGGCCGGGCTCGAAGTCGGTGCTGAAGTCGATGACCGGCAGCCCGCCCTGCATGGTCACGGTCTGCGCGGGGGCGTCGGCGGCGCACCGGCCGCAGGCGTCACACGCGACGGCGCAGAGCGCGCGGGCCTCGTCCCCGGCCAGGGGGGAGTTGCACTGGACGAACAGCTTGTGCTCCAGCGGGGCGAGCACGAACAGGTCCAGCGGACAGACGTCGACGCAGTCGTTGCAGGCGACGCAGGCGGAGATCGAGACGTGGGGCAGCCCGTCGGCGCCCATCGCGATCGCGTCGAAGTCGCAGGACTCCTCGCAGTCCCCGAGCCCCAGGCAGCCCCAGGGGCAGGCGCGACCGCCTCCGTCCACGACCGCCGCTGCTCGGCAGGAGCCCCGCCCCTGGTAGGAGGCCAGCTTCCCGACCAGCCCTTCGGCGCCCGCGCACTTGAGCCTCGCGACCCGGGTGACGGCCTCCCCGACGTCGACGCCGAGCACCTCGGCGATGTCCGTCCGGTCGGCGGCGCTGGAGACCGTGCACTCGGCGGGGCCGACCTTGCTCAGGATCAGCGCCTTGGCGAACGCTCCGCAGCCCGGCTCACCGCAGGCGCCGCAGTTGGTGCCGGGCAGCATGTCGGTGACCTGCTCGAGGCGGGGGTCCTCCTCCACCCTCAAGAACCGGTAGGCGACCGCGAGCACGGTGGCGAAGAACAGGCCGAGGCCCGTCATGATGCCGACCGCAGTCGCGACCGCTTCCACGCTGCGCTCCTAGTTGAACGCGGCCGCGCGGGCGACGAGGTCGTCCGTCACGGTCCCGTCGCCGGAGCGGGGTGGCCCCGGGTGGATGCAGGCGGCGGGGCAGAGCTCGGCCGCCTTCACCAGCTCGGCGAACGTGCCCGCCTCGATGTCCGCGATGAACGCCTGCTTGTTCCCGTCGTACTTGAACATCCGGCCGTTCATGTTCGTGCACTCGTTGCAGGTGGTGCACAGCACGGTGTCGATGTAGGCCTCCTCGACGATCGGGGCGTCGTCCTCCTCCGGCTCCTCGGCGGGGGGGGCGACGGCCGCGATCGGCTCCGGGGCGCCGTTGTCGGGGGCGTCGATCGGTTCGGGTGCGGCGCCGCCACCCCCGATCACGAGCGCTCCCGAGCCGGCGTCGAGCAGGGCCTGGGCGACCCGGGACAGGGCCTCCCGGGCGGCGGTGGCGCGCACCTGCTCCAGCTCCGAGACGTGCTCCGCCCGGAGCGCGGCGATCTCGGTCGCGGCGGCCACGTTGGCCTGCTCGAAGGCGGCCTCGGCGGCCCGGTGGGCCCAGGCGTTGTCGAAGCCCGCCGCCTCCTGCACGGCGTGCCAGCCGCGCAGCCGGTCGGCGCAGGCCATGGCCAGCTCGCGGGTCGGCACTGCGCGGCGGATCGCGCCGGCGTGGACCACCGACAGGTAGGGCAGCCAGGGCTGCGGGGAGGACGGATCGAGCTGGTCGATCCAGGCGTCGATGGGCAGCTGGTCGGCCGCCTCGTCCTCGGGATCGAGCAGGCGGAAGGAGTCGCGCCAGCGCGGGTCGAGCGACAGCGCGTCGGCGTGGGTCAGCGGGACCTGGATGGGGTCGCCCTCGGCGACCGCGACCTCGAAGGACGGCCAGGCCTGACCCGGGGCTGCGTTGCCGCTGGCGTCCAGGCGGTCGGCCTGGTCGGCGCCACCGTCGGGATCGTAGACGAGGTCCGGGCAGGTGCGACCGGCCACCGCAGCGGCGGCCCTCAGCTCCCGCCAGTCGCTCGGACCGGGGTCGGGCAGCCAGAACTCGAGCAGGGCGGGGCGGACCGAGCCGGCGGCTCGGGAGACCCCTTCGACCCAGCGGTCGGGCCGGGCGGCCGAGCCGCCGACCACGAACGCCTCGCGGTGCGCGATCGCCTGCCAGGCGGGGCGCGCGTGGTACTCGTCGGGCGAGTCCAGGCCGTCGTCGACCACGAGCACGCGGATCGGGCGACCCGAGCGCAGCACCCCCTGCAGGGCGGCCGCGCCGGTCCCCCGGACGTGCGACGCCGGTACGGCGACGACGATCTGGGGGAGGGCGGCGAGCTCGTCCGGGGTGAACCCCTCCCAGTCGAGATCTTCCAGCGCGGGGCCGTGCACGTCGGCGCGCCAGGCGTCGTCGAGCTCGAGCTCGGCGGTCCGGGCGGCCCGCACGACGTCCGCGAGCACGTTGGCGAAGCCGTCGAACAGGCCGAGGGCGGCCTGTAGCGGCATCTCGTGGGTGACGAGGTGTCCGGGCGTGGGGGGGAGCTCCACCCCGGAGTCGCGGGGCACGACCAGGGTCGACGGGGGCAGCGACGCGGACGGCGAGAAGGCGTCCAGCACCTCCGCCACGCCCTCCAGGCGTCGCCGGCGCAGCTCCGGGAGCAGGCTCGACGGCTCCGGTTCGGGGAGCGTCGCGGCGAGCTTGCTGGGGTCGACGAGGGGCATGCCGCCCAGGGCGCTCCCGAGCGCGTCGGCGGATCGCCCGGCGCTCGAGCGCATCCGGTCGAGGTCCAGCAGGTCGGCCAGCCGCTCGCGGAGGGCGCCGAGGCGGTCGTCCAGGCGTGCTCGGGCCTCGGCGGCGCGCTCCTGGAGAACCTCGATGGCCAGCTCCAAGGCGACCGCGTCATGCAGGCAGACGGCGCGGGCGTCGGCCGGGATGGCCTCCAGCCCGTCGCCCTCGAGCCAGGCCGCGGGCGCCGCCTGGCCGGCCAGCTCGCGCAGGTTGGCGACGGTGGCGTCGTTCTCCTTCAACTGCGCGCGGAGCTGGTGCTCCACCCGAGCGAGCTGGTGTACGTCCGCTCGGGGGAGCGCCGAGGCGACGGCGTCAGCGAGCGTGCCGACGGCCAGGACGCCGTCGTCCCGGGTCAGCACGGCTGGCCAGCGCCGGGCCTCGGATCGGGCCAGGGCGCCGACGGCCGCGGGCGCGAGCGGCGGGCCGGGAGGGCGGCGGCCCGCGCGGCCGAGGTGGAACTGGCGGAGCCAGCCCGGCGAGTGCTCCAGGGCCGGCTCGGTCGTCGGTCCGGCGGGGCCGCCCGGAGCGGATCGGAAGTCCACTTCGGGGGTCTCGTCTTCGCCGGCCAGGGCCGCCGCAGCGACCTCCTGGAGGGCGTCGTGGTCCGCGTCCGCGGCGGCCGCGGCGGCGGCGTCGATCAGCCGGCCGGCGCTCCAGGCCGCGCCCTCGTCGGGCTCGGCGTACACGATCCGGACGGCGATGCCGCGAGCGGAGAGCTTGCTCCGGGCGGCGGCGTCGATGCGGTCGATGTCACCGTCTCCCCGCCCGTGCACGACGACGACGTCGTCGTCTTGCAGGGTGTCGACGACCGCTCCGGTGAGGTTGCGGGCGTCCGCTGCGACGAGCACCCGACGGGTCGACTGGTGGGCCGGCCCGATGAGCACAGCGCCGCCGCCGCCAGGGCCGCGGGACGAGACCGCCACCGAGTGGCCGGGTGGCATGAGGCGGCCGGCGATCCCGCGGGCCACGTCGATGGCCCAGTCGCTGTGGGGCACGACGGTCACCTGGAAGGTCGTCTCCGCGGGTTCGGCCTTGACCACCGGCGGGGCGAAGGGGAGGTGCGCGCCGACGGCGGCGAGCAGCCCGACGACGGGCGCCGTCGCCGGCACCGTGACGGAGGTGGAGGCGGCGTCGGGGGCCGCTTCGCGCAGGGCCGCGAGCTGCAGGAGGTCGCCGTCGTCGAAGTCGATGAGGAGGACGGAGTGCTTCGCCCCCGCGAGGGCTTCCCCCAGCGCGTCGATGGGGGCCGGACGGACCAGCGTCACCGAGACGCTGGAGCACGGCTGACCGGCGTCGCGGATGGCGGCGGCGAGGCGCTCGGCGGCGCGGCCCGCGACGCCCGCACCGACGATCGCGAACGGAGCCCCTTCGGGCCCCGCGCGGCGCACCGTGGTCACAGAACGGCCGGTGGCGGCCGCGACCGTCTCGGCCGCGGCGGCAGCCAGCGGCTCGGCGTCGTCGTCTTCGGGGCGCTCGCTCCAGCCGACCGGCAGGGGCAGCGTCAGGCGAGCCGTCTCCCGGCTGTAGGCGCCGTGCAGGCAGAGCACGGGGCGGCCCATGACCCCGGAGACCAGCCGCGCGGCGATCGCCAGGTCGAGGGCCTCCTGGCCGTCGCCCGGCGCGAACGCGCAGGCGGTGCCCCGGGGAGGCTGCGTGTCGGACAGCGCGTGGTGTACGCAGGTGGCGTTGATCTCGGTCGGGATCGGCAGGACGCAGGGGGTGCGGCCCAGGCTGGACGCGTGCGCGCCAGCGGCGGCGAGCCCTTCGGCCCGAGCCGGGCTCGCGACGGGCGGCAGCCCGCACACGGCCTCTTCCAGGCGGCTGAGGGCTTCGGCGCCGCCGAGCACCAGCGTGCTGACGGTGGACGCGGGGTCGGGCATGTCAGATCCGGTAGCTGTCGAGTACCGAGCGGAGCGCGGCGACCTTGTCCGCCCGCGGGGTGGCGAGCCCCTCGGTGCAGAACTCGTCGTATCGCTGCGCGTTCGGGTTCCGATAGAAGAGGCCGATCGGCAGGCCGTGCTCGCCCGAGGCGTACTCGCGTGCCTTGTGGATGTCGGCGGGGTCGTGCTCGACGCGGTTGGTGAACAACTTGCCCGCGGGACCCTCCAGGTCGATGCCGTCGGCGTGGGCCATGAACAGCAGGTTGCTCGGGTCGTTCCGAGCGAAGTCGAAGATCCCGTCGGTGTAGTGCGGGCACCGCTGCAGGATGCGGACGAACGACATGCCCTTGTGGCGGTGGGCCGCCTGGAGCGTCGCCATCAGGTGGGCCGGGTTCCAGTCGATGGTCTGCGCGACGAACGAGCAGTTCGTCACCCCGAGCGTGGTCTGGATCGGGTTGATGGGATCGAGCCACGCGCCGCGCGGGTGCGTGTTGGTCGCCTGGCCTCGCGTCGACGTCGGCGACGTCTGGTTCTTGGTCAGGCCGTAGACGTTGTTGTCGAACAACATCACGGTCATGTTCATGTTGTATCGGATCGAGTGGATCCAGTGCCCTGCGCCGATGGAGCAGCAGTCGCCGTCCCCGGTGGACACGAAGACGTGCAGGTCCGGCCGGCGGGACACGATCCCCTCGGCCAGGGGCAGCGCGCGGCCGTGCAGGCCGTGGAACCCGAACGTCTTCATGTAGTGCGGGAAGCGGCTGCTGCAGCCGATTCCGGACACCATCACGGTCTTCTCGGGCGGCAGCTGCTCGTCGCGGCAGAGGCGCTGGATGGCGGTGAGCACCGCGTGGTCGCCGCAGCCCGGGCACCAGCGGGCCGTGGCCCCCTCGTAGTCCTCGAGCTCGTAGTGGCAGCCGGGAGGGGCGTCGAACCAGTCGGTCTTGACTCCGTACATCACTTCACCTCGCCCAGCCGGGCGCGGATGGCCTCGGCGATGATCATCGGGGGCAGCGGCGCGCCGGGGACCCGGGACCAGCTGTCGACGTCCTTGAGGGTTGCCGAGCGCAACACCACCGCGAGCTGGGACCGTCTGCGCCCCTCCTCGTCGATGAAGCTGTTGCCCTCGTCGCTGTAGTTGATCTCGACCGTCATCACGTTCTCGAAGCCGGCGAAGATCTCGGTCAGCCCCGGCTCCATCGGAGCGATGAACCGCAGGTGGGTGGACGACACCGCGAGGCCCTCGGCCCGGCAGGTCTCGACCGCCTCCTCGATGGCGCCGCGGGTGCTCCCCCAGCCGACCACCAGGAGGTCTCCTTCAGCGTCGCCGAACACCTCAGGCGGGCGCAGCGTCGAGCGGAGCGCCGCCATCTTGCGGCTGCGCATCTCGCTGCTGTGCTGGTTGATCGCCGACTCGTAGGCGATGTGGCTCTCCTGGTCGTGAGCCAGGCCCGTGAGCACGTACTCGCCTCCCCGCTGTCCGGGGATCGGGCGCGGCGACAGTCCGGTCTCGGCGTCCCACTCGTACGGTCGCGTGCCGACCACCCAGGGCGACTGGTCGACCGGCGGGCTGAGCCAGTCCTCGGAGAGCTCGGGGTAGGGGAAGGGCGCCTGGCCGGTCGCCAGGTTGGCGTCCGTCAGCACGATGACCGGGGTGCGGAAGGTCTCGGCGAGCTTCCGCGCGGTGACCATGAAGTGGAAGCACTCCCCGATGGTCGAGGGAGCCATGACCACCTTCGGCGCGTCGCCCGGGTGCCCCCACAGGGCGTGCAGCAGGTCTCCCTGCTCGACCTTCGTCGGCAGGCCGGTGCTCGGTCCGCCGCGCTGGACGTCCACGATGACGAGCGGAATCTCCGCCATGACCGCCAGGCCGATGAGCTCGGTCTTCAGCGCCATGCCGGGGCCCGACGTGATCGTGACCGCCGTCTTGCCGGCGTACGACGCGCCGATGGCGAAGCCGACCGCCGCGATCTCGTCTTCCGCCTGGTGCACGAACCCGCCCGCCTTGTCGAAGACCGAGGCCAGGTAGTGCGACGCCGAGGTGGCCGGGGTGATGGGGTACATCGAGCAGAGCTCGATCCCGGCGGCCATGCAGCCCAGGGCGACCGCGGTGTTGCCGTTCATGACGACCTTGGCCTGCTCGCTGGGGACGAGCGGCACGCTCATCCGGTCCGGCAGGTTGTCCAGCCCCCACTGGTAGCCGGCGCGCAGCAGCCGGTGGTTGGACTCGACGACCTTGGGCCCCTTGCGCTTGCGCTCGAACAGCAGCTGCACCTCGTCGAGGAACGGCTGGATGTCCATCGAGTACCAGGCGGCCATCATGCCGACGACCCAGGTGTTCTTGCCGCGACGCGGGTTGTCGACGTGCTTGAGCACCTCCTCCTCGAGGGGCAGCTCGCGGATGTCGTACCCCCGGGACCGGAAGTCTTCGACCGCGGCGGCGTAGGCGCTGCGAATCTGCTCGTCCGCGTGCGACGCCCAGACCCGGTCGAGCACCAGGATCGTGCCCTCGCGCAGGGCGCCCTGATCGATCCGGCTGTAGAGCACCTGCTCGTTGAACGCGACGACCAGGTCGGCGGTGTCACCCATGTTGGTGATCTCTTCGGTGCCGAACCGGATGCGGATCCCGCTGGCCCCGGCGCGGGACCGGGCCGGGGGCTCGATCTCGGCGGGGATGATCTCGACGGTCCAGACGCCCGCGCCGCTCTTGGCGCACACGCTCCCGAACAGCTGGCCAGCCGTCTGAGCGCCCTCGCCGGAGTCGCTGACGACCTCGACGATCTGCTGCCGCACCTGCTTCACCGGCGCGCTCGGGTTGGTCTTCTGCGAGTGGATGGCTTGCTCCACAAACTCCTCCGGTCCTGGTCTGTTCGTTCGTGTGGGATCCGGCACGGACTGTGCGATTTCACACAGCCTCGCTGGGTCAGTCGCCGACGCCCAGGTCTTCGTAGATGGCCTCGGTGAGCAGCTCGGTCTCAGCCGCCTCGTGTTCACGGATCATCTGCACGACGCGGTCCCGATCGCTGAGCGCGTGGGCGTCGTCGTCGAAGCGGATGGTGCCGATCAACTCCTCGATCGCCCGGTGTTGATCCCGCAGGCGGGAGACCTGCCCCTGCAGGTCCGGCCGGGCCTCTTCGATCTGGGCGAATACGCCGTACACGCCTTCTTCGTCCTTGAAGTGGCGGTCGAGCAGGGTGGTCAACTCGTAGGCGATCTCCCGAATCCCGGACGGCTGGGTGTGGGTCTCCAGCTGCTTGAGCAAGCCCAGCACCTCGCGGTGGTCGGCTGCGATCCGCTCTCGGGCGGAGCGCTCTTCGCTCGGGGGACTGGTCGAGTTGATGTGCATCGGGGCTCCCTGACCTGTGCCTGCGGGGCTTGCACGCCCTGTGCCACTCAGCGGTCGCTTCGGTCGGCTTGCACCCGATGGCCGCATGACGGAGAATCCCCATCCCCGTGCGCGGGGGAGGACGGAGGGGCGCTCGACCGGCGACGCCGGAACAGCACCTGGGGGTCCTGGACGGACCCCCATCCGCTCCATCGGTTGCATCCGCTGAATCACCCCGAGTCCTGGACGGGCGAGGGGCCAAATAGGGCCTCGAATGGAGGGGGTCTGTGAGTCGCGAGTACCTCGGCCGAGGGTGGTCGTTTCCTGTTCGTCCGCGTGACGACGGGGGTGGTGTCTACCTGTCCGAGTACGAGCGGAACATCGCGGAGTGCATCCACATCATCCTCAACACCCAGCCGGGCGAGCGGCAGATGCTCCCCGAGTTCGGCTGTCCGTTGCAGGACCTGATCTTCTCCACCAACTCCGCCGGCACGCGTCACCAGTCCGAATCGATGGTTCGGGCGGCGCTGGCCAAGTGGGAGCCGCGGATCGACGTCGACGAAGTGGTCGCCAGGCCGGATCGGGACAACCCGAACCAGATTCGCCTCCACATCGGCTACACGGTCCGCAAGTCGAACAACCACCAGAACCTGGTCCACCTGGTCCAGCTGCAGGAGTTCATCGGTGCCGATTGATGCGCCCAACCTGGACGACCTCAGCTACGCCGAGATCGTCGAACGCGCCAAGCAGCTGATCCCGGTCTACTGCCCCGAGTGGACCAACTTCAACGACTCAGACCCGGGCATCACCCTGGTCCAGCTGTTCGCGTGGATGACCGAGATGGTCATCTACCGGCTCAACCGCGTCCCCGACGCGACCTACATCCACTTCCTCAACTTCATCGGCGAGCGCCAGGGCTCGGCCCTGCCCAGCTCGACGTTGGTCTCGTTCCAGAAGATCAACGACTCCTCGGGACCGGTGCGGGTGCCCAAGCTGACCGAGGTGGCGACCCAGCAGACCGAGGACGTCGACGAGGTCCGCTTCATCACCGTGCGTGACCTGACGGTCTGCGGGCCCCGCCTGGAGCGGATCATCGGCCTGAAGATCGAGGGCGAGTCCGAGGACAACCGCGAGGTCCTGGCGATCGAGCGGATCATCGACGACGACCCCGAGCATCCCCCGGTCTACGAGCTGGGCGAGGCGGCGGGGGAGACGGCCGGCGTGCCGCTGCTGGAGCCGGATCCCGACCGGAACAACCTGTCCGCCAACATCTACGACCAGTTCCTGTACCTGGGTCACAACCTGATCGAGCGGCTGCACACCGACGACCAGGTGACGCTGCACGTGGAGCTCAAGGGGAACGAGCAGGGGAAGCTGTTCGACCTGCAGAAGTTCTTCCGCTGGGAGCACCGGGTGGGAGACGAGTGGGTCGCCTGGCCGGACAGCCGCAACCTGCTCGCGGCGGGCCTGGAGCCGCAGGCCCCCATCGCCGACTGGGACGACAAGGAGACCGAGCTGGTCACCGACGGCGGCCGCAACCTGGCGAAGTACTGGGTCCGCGGCGCGCTGGAGTTCGAGAAGTACTACCTGGAGCTGATCCGCGAGCACCCCAAGGGCCGCTTCCGCCCCCGCCGCGGCGACAGCCACCCGATGGAGCTGCTGGTCTCGGCCACCGGGCCGAACACCATGGAGTTCCGGTTCAGCGAGCCGATCCGCCCCGGCCGCAAGGAAGCGTTCATCATCCGCTTCCCGCGCCTGTCGCTGCGCGTCGCGCCGACCTACGTGCCGGGCCAGCAGTGGTTCTACTTCACAGAGGACGGCCGCTGGGCCGAGCTGCCCGAGCGCAACCTGCAGATCCGCGGCCTCGACGCCTGGATCCACGGGCCGCTGCCCGCCGACTGCGCCACCCCGGCCCGCTTCCAGACGACCCGCATCCGCGCCGTCGACATCGCCGCGCTGACCGACGAAGGCGAGCTGGTGGTGTCGCTGGAGCGGCAGATCCGCGTCGACCTGCTCAAGGGGCCGGACATCAACCGGCTGGAGCGGACCAGCCTGGAGAGCCCGCCGGTCGAGCCGTACTCCAACAGCGAGTTCAGCATCGCCCCGGCGGAGAACCACGCGCTGTACCTGGGCGCCGACGTGTTCGAGGACACGGTCGAGCGCATCGGCGTCGAGTTCAGCTACTTCTTCAAGAACTACAAGTTCCCGCGCGCGGGCGAGTGGGGACTCGAGGACGACCTCGACCGGTACAGCTTCAAGCTGCAGTACCGCGCCAAGTCCCGCTGGCGTGACGTCAAGCTCGAGGACGACGAGGGCAAGGCGTTCACCGAGTTCTGCTTCTCCCACATGCAGCCATCGTTCAGCGAGGAGGACCAGTTCTTCACGGTGCGCATGAGCCTGCAGCCGGCCAAGCAGTTCAAGGGGATCGCCCAGGTGGCGCTCCAGGGCACCGAGACGTACTGGCTGCGGCTGGTGCTGGTGAACTGCGACCTGACCGACCAGGTCGAGGTCAACGTCGGTGAGACGCGCGAGGCGCCGCCTGAGGAGACCAAGAAGGGGGCGAAGCCGAAGACCCCGGGCGCGACCGGGATCTTCGTGAAGCGCGACCTGCACTACCACCCCCAGATCTTCGGCATCCGGATCCAGCACCGGGGCGGCGGCAAGCGCCGCAAGAAGGTCGTCGAGGGCGAGGACTGGTACCGCCACGTCCTGCACGACTTCGAGGCCCTCGGGGTCAACCTGAACCGCAACAACCCGCGGTTCACCTCGATCCGCCCGCTCGTCAGCCGCTCGCTGACCTCCAAGAAGGCGACGCGCTTCCCCTGGATCGCTCCGGTGGAGACCAACCGCTCCGGGCGCTCGATCTACCTGTGCGTCGACCGGCCGCTGCCGGTGGGCGAGGAGGTGTCGATCTACTTCCGGATGACCGGTGAGCCGCTCAAGGGGGCGGAGCGCAACGCGACCTGGGAGTACCTGGACGGTGAGCGCTGGCTGCAGCTGCGGTCGCTCCCGACGACGTTCGACTTCCGCGGCTCGGGCTTCCTGCGCGTCGTGATCCCGGCGCGAGGCGAGGGGCGCGGCGGCAACGTGCGCTGGCTGCGGTGCAAGCTGCCGGACGCGGTCAAGCGGGCTGACGGCACCTGGGGACCCATCCGCTACCCGCGGCTGACCCACGTCCTGCTCAACGCGGCCGAGGTGAGCAACCTGCAGCGGCGCGAGCTGGAGAAGTTCAGCGCCTACGGCATCCCCAACCAGGAGGTGCAGCTGCTGCACCAGCCGGCGGTGGTTCCGTCGGCCGACCTGCTGGCGTCGCTTCCGGAGGACCTCCACAAGGAGTCGTTCGTCGAGGTGGACGTCAGCGAGGGTGACTCCCAGAGGATCTGGGAGTTCAGCCTGGACGACGACCTGCGCGACGCCGATCGCAACGACCGCGTCTACGCGGTGGACCCGGTCCGCGGGGTGGTCCGGTTCGGGGACGGCGTGCACGGCGCGATCCCGAAGGCGGGCACCCACAACCTGGTCGTGGGTCACTACTTCACCACCGACGGGTCGGCCGGCAACGTGCCGGCGACGACCATCGCGGTGTGCCCGACGTACGGCTCCCAGGTCCGCGTGAGCAACCCGTTCGCGTCCACCGGCGGGCGGGACGTCGAGTCGATCGACGACCTGATCAAGCGGGCCCCCAAGGCCCTGACCGGGCGCACCCGCGCGGTGACCACCGAGGACTTCGAGGTCATCGCCAAGGAGGCGTCGGGCACCCTGGCGCGCTGCCACGCCTACAAGGACCCGGGCGACGACCCGTGGGTGGTGCGGCTGACGGTGCTGCCCAAGCGCGACCAGAAGACGGGCGAGATCCCCGACGCCGAGGAGATCGGCCTGCTCCGCGTCGTGCAGGAGTACGTGCAGGAGCGGGCGCTGATCAACACCGAGGTGCGGGTGCAGATGGCGCAGCTCGTGCCGGTGACGGTCGACATGCGCTGCCTGCTCATCCCGCGCACGAACCCCTCGGGCGTGCGTGAGCGGGCGGAGGCCTGGATCGCGCGGTTCCTGGATCCGTTCACCGGCGGCGTCGACGGCGCCGGCTGGCCCTTCGGCGAGGTGCCGCGGGCGCAGGACCTGCAGCACATCCTCAAGGAGATCCCGGAGATCCGGCACGTCGAAGAGTGCCGCGTGATGCGGGCGCCGCCTCCGGGTGCACCGGCCGGCTACGTCCGAGACCTCCCGCGTCACGGTCGACCCGGACAGCTGTTCGTGCTCGCCGGAACCCGCGAGCGGCCCGAGTGCGCCGTGGACCTGGACAGCGACTAGATGCAGCAGCTCGCCACCCTGGAGCGGATCCTCCGCGAAGGCCTGCCCGCGCAGGCCGGGGTGGCGATCGTGCGTCACGCGCTGGGCAACCAGTGCGACGTCGAGTACGTGCCGGAGGTCCGACGGCTCCTCGAAGGGCGGGTCATCGGGGTCAAGATCCGGCCCCGCGGGCTGACCGCGCCGACGATCCTCAAGCTCGCCCCCGAGACGGGGGAGGTCCGCTTCGAGCGGGAAGGCCAGGCGGTGCACTACGCCCAGCTGGAGGCCCGCGACCGGGTGAGCCTGCTGGTCGCCACGTCCGGCTACGGGCAGTACCTGCCGCAGCTGTACAGCCGCGGCATCCAGCGCGAGGGCGGCGCCGGCGTCGGCCAGGCGGAGTTCCTTCGGCGCTACCTGCTGGTGTTCCAGACGCTCGCCCACCGGACCGACTCGGCGGTGGCCGACCGGTCGGCGATCGTCGACCCGGTCAAGATGGACCCGAAGTTCCTGCCGTGGCTCGCGTCGTGGCTGGACTTCACGCTCGACGAGCGCATCCCGGTCACCCGCCGACGCATCTTCCTGCGCCGGGCGACCGAGCTGTTCCGGTGGCGCGGCACGACCCGCGGCCTCTCGGAGATGATCAAGACGCTGACCGGGCTGGACACGCACATCGTGCTCCGGCGTGGCCCCCAGCCGATGGAGCTGGGCAACTGCGCGCTGTCACGGCCTCCGACGGAGGACGGCGAGATCGACGACGAGGACGAGAAGGCCCTCGGATCGCTGCCGTACGTGACCCACGCAGGGGAGCACCTGCTGACCTCTCCGCGTTTCTCGCGGGAGGAGTACTTCACGATCGTCCTGGACGACCGGGAGGCCCTGGTCTCCCGGTACCGGGACCGGCTCGCCGAGCTGCTCGAGCGCGTAGCGCGCGTCGCGCAGAACGAGCGTCCGGCCCACCTGGACTTCGTGATCTGCTTCAAGGACGAAGAAGTGATTCACAACGGACTGGTGCTGTGCGATCCGGCGCAGCTCAGCCCGAACGCGGCGCTCGGCCGAGCCGTGCTGCTGGCCTGAGCGAACGGGGAACCTGATGGAAGCGATTCAAAACAAGCGGCTCCGCCCCTTCGAGGGGATGTGCCTGTCGGACGTCGACCTGCGGGACGAGCAGTCCTACTTCCTGTGGAAGCGGCGGCTGAGCAACCAGTTCGTCGCGGGCTCGGGGGTGGTGTTCGGGCTCAAGCCGGACGTCGTGCAGACGGCCCAGGGCGACTGCATCGAGGTGACCGAGGGGTACGCCATCGACCCCAACGGCAACGACGTGGTGGTGCCCGAGGGGGCGCGCTCGGCGCCGGTGCCGGACACCCCCGGCAAGTACATGATCTTCCTGACGTACAAGGAGTTCGACGACTCCGACAGCAAGCGTCAGGCCTACAACAGCACCGAACGGCAGGAGACCCGCACGGTCGAGTCGTTCGAGATCTCCTTCAACGACAAGGAGATCCGGGCGGGCGTCGAGATCGGCCGGATCCGGGTCGCCGACGGCCAGAAGGTCACCGGCGGCGTCGACCTGCGCTACGTGCAGCTCGCCCGTCGTCCCGAGCCGGAGGACCTGGGCAACCTGCGCCGCCAGCTCAGCGAGTACGTCGACGCGTCGATCGAGCTGACGATGAAGGCCTACCTGGTCGAGCAGAAGCCGGTCGCCGACGTGCGGGCGCACCTGTTCCTGCAGACGCTGATCGGCACCGAGGCGAACCTGCTGAGCGCCGGCGTCAGCGAGGAGGCGCTCTGCGACATGTTCACCCGCCTGATGGAGCGCGAGCAGCGCTTCCTGGTGGGGCTCCGCAAGGAGGGCGTGCGCAAGGGGCTGTTCCCGCACTTCAAGACCAGCTGGCAGGCGGTCAAGAAGATCCAGGAGAACCGCCCGAAGTCGGACAAGTTCGACCTGCGGCTCAACTGGATGAGCAAGGCGCTCCAGGGCGTCATCAAGGCCGCCGGCAAGGACCGTGAGAACATCCGCGGCATCTACTACGAGGAGCTGGACGCCGAGTAGGAGAGACCGGTGAGCACGCCCGAGAACGAAGAGGAGGTCGAGGTCTTCATCGTCGCGTACGACGAGGACGGCAACGAGCTCCCCGACGAGGACGACCCCCTCGCCGACCTGTCGGTGGACGAGGACGGCGTCGCCGACATGACGTTCGGCGAACGTCAGCGTCGCCGCATGGAGTACGACAGCTCCGACCGGTTCGCGATCTACAAGCTGATGGCGCACTTCCGCGAGGACATCGTGCGCAACGGGCGGGTCTTCTGCGCCGGCGCGGGCGCCCTCGGCAACGAGGTGCTCAAGAACCTGACGCTGCTCGGCGTGGGCCACCTGTGGTTCGCCGACTTCGACGACATCGACCGCAGCAACCTCGCCAAGTCGGTCCTGTTCCGCCCGCGGGACATCGGCCGCGCGAAGGTCGAGGTGGCGGCGGAGCGGCTCGCGGACATGGATCCCGACCTGGACCTGCGTCCGATGTCGGCGGACGTGCGGTTCGAGATCGGCATGGGCGTGTTCCGGCGCATGGACGTGCTCTGCAGCGTTGTCGACAGCATCGACGCCCGGGTCGGCTTCAACCGGATCGCGGCGGCGCTGGGCAAGCCCTGGCTGGACGCCGGCATCGGCGAGCTGAGCTGGCGCGTGACCTGCTGGGATCCGCCGGGGGGCGCCTGCTTCGAGTGCACGATGGACGCGGCGATGCGCTACCAGCAGCACCTGCCGTACGCGCCGTCCTGCGCTCCGCTCGCGGAGGCGATCCGCGAGATGCAGCGTCAGCCGACGTCGCCGCTGGCGGCGGCGATGAGCGGCGCGATGATGGCCCAGGAGGCGCTCAAGCTGCTGCACGACGTCCACATGGACGAGCCCCCCGCGCAGCTCGAGATGCCCCACGGCGTGCAGTACTACTTCGGCGGCGGCTCGCCCTACCTCGAGGCCCAGGTCCGCAACCGGACCGACGGCTGCGAGGGGCACGACCACTGGGGCGAGGTGGCGGAGGTCCCGGAGTTCACGGCGGACGGCACCACGCTGCGCCAGCTGCTCGAGAAAGGCGCCGAGCTGCTCGAGGTCGACGTCAACAAGGTGTCGCTGCGCATCGGCTACGACCTGGTGACGGAGCTGTACTGCCACCAGTGCGGCCACCGCGAGGAGTACTTCAAGCCTCAGCGGTCCCGCGACTTGGACCTCTCCTGTCGCAACTGCGACAATGAAGCGCGTCCCGACTACAAGCGGGCGCTGCGGGTGTTCGACAAGAAGCTGATCGACCGGCCGTTGAGCGAACTGGGCTTCCCGAAGCTGCAGATCTTCCTGCTGTACGGGGGCAAGGGGCGCGTCGCGGTCGAGCTGACGGGCGATGAAGCAGAGGTGATGGGTGGCTAAGTCCGACGAAGAGGGCATGGGCAGCATCGGCGACGTCCTGCCCACGTTGTTCGTGCTCGTGCTGTTCACCATCGCCTGGGGCGTGGTGCAGTACCGGGACGGGACCCCCTGGATCGGGCTGGCGCTGGCGCCCCCGCTGGCGATCGGCGCGCTGTCGTCGGCGTCGGTGCGGATGCTGCTGGGCCGCCAGATGGGCGGGATGTTCCTGACCTTCGCGATCGGCACGGTCGTGTTCGCGGTGATGTTCGGGCTCGCTACGGTCACCGGCATGGTGACGGTGCCGGGGGAGGGTGACTTCAAGCTGGACGTGCTGCCGCTCGCGCTGGGCCTGGTGGGCGGCGTGTTCGGCGCCCTGCTCGGCGCGCTGAGCCTGAAGCACTACGTGCAGACCGAGCAGGAAGACATCGACGAGGACGAGGACCTGCAGGAGTCCGAAGAGGAGGACATCGACTACTCCACGGAGCCGGAGGACCTGGTCTGTCTGCTGACCAACCAGGTCGTCAACCGAGAGCACGACCAGTACGTGGTCTGCCACAACCGGCTGAACATCACTTCGGTGTGTCACGCGGTCTATCTCAAGGACTACGTGCACCTGCTCGATGGGCGCTGCCGGCGCTGCTACCAGCAGCTTCGGGAGCGTGATCTCAAGGGAATGGGACGGCGCTAGCGGCGGTGGTCAGGGGCCGACGAGCCGGCTGTGTGGTATAGGATCAGCGCCCTATCGGGCGATCCCGCGGCCTGCTTCCCTCTGGACAAGAGGGCCTCTGGCGGCGGCGGAGGATCAGGATGAGCGACAATGTGGTGAAGGTGCGGCTCAAGGAGCCCACCGGCGGAACGAATCGAACGGTCAAGATCAGCAGCGACGTGCCTGCGAGCAAGCTGGCGCCGTTTCTGGCTCGCAACCTGAAGATGAACATGACCGACGAGCAGGGGAATCCCCGCTCGTTCAAGATCTCCGTGCCCGATCGTCGCAGCGGCGGTCGCAAGCACTACATCCTCCAGCCCAACGAGTCGCTCGGCGACGCCGGGGTGGAAGAGGGCGACGAGATCCGCCTCGTGATGGAGCACATCCCCGCCTAGCGGGACCAGGAGACAGGTCATGGCCGGAGGGAAGACCAAGCCGTCGGGCGACGCGAAGTTCGTGATGGGCCGGCTCCAGACGGAGTGGGACATCCTGCAGAACTTCATGGTGGAGCAGTCCGTGGTGGCGGTGGAGCCACTCGACTTCACGTGGGGCGAAGAGGCCCTGCCGTACAAGTACCGCTACACCTTCACCAAGCCGACGCTGGGCCGCCCCTCGGGCAAGTTCCAGCTCAAGGGCTTCCCGCTGGCCCACTTCCCGATCAAGGACACGGTCAGCTTCGACATCTACCTGTCCGAGGCGTACCCGGTGGTCAAGCCCGAGATCTACGCGGTCTCCGACGTCTGGCACCCCAACATCAGCCCCAAGGACGGGTTCGTCTGCTACGTCAACGACAGCACCTACACGCTCGAGGTGCACCTCGCGGACATCGCCGACATGCTCCTGGGCGTGCTCTCCTGGCAGGACATCCACGAGAACCCCGACGACTTCTACCGTCGGGTCGAGATCGGCGACTACCTGAACCCGGACGCGGCCGGCTGGGCGTACAACCACCCCGACGAGATCGACTCGTTCCGGAAGTACTACTACGACGACGGAGGCATGGCCTTCGAGATGGAGTAGCGCCGCGGGGGCCGAGCCCCGGGGTTGCCGCCGCTTCCTACCGCTTCGGCTTGCTCGCGAAGTGGAAGACCACGTCGGCGTGCACGCCGAAGTACTGGTAGTCCTTCCACAGCCGCCAGAAGTACGGCACGTTCGCGCCGACGGTCAGCTCGATGAGGGGGGCGGGCTTGACCTTCACGCCAGCGCCCGCCTGGTAGAAGGCCAGGTACTGGGTGCCGAGGCCGTCGATGCCCTGCAGCGAGTGCTTCTGCTTGCTCTCGATGTAGATGCCGACCACGTCGGTGGGCCGCACGACGGCCATGATGTCCCAGACGACCCACGTGCGGAGCCGGTCCAGGCGGATGTCCATCGCCAGGCTCGTCTGCAGCTGGAACCGGTCCGACGGTAGCCACGCGAAGCCGACCCACGGCTCCACGATGAAGCTGAGGCGATCCAGGCTGCTGTAGCCGACCTTGACCGACACCGCCCCGGTCAGCACCACGCCGGTGCGCACGTCCTTGACCAGGGCGTACTTGGCGCCGGCCTGGAAGGTGCCGCCGAAGGCGCGGCCCTCGTGCCGCACGCCGCCGAAGACGCTGAACTTGCGGGCGAACGCCCACTCGAACGTCAGGTCGTAGTTGATGTAGTCGGCGAAGCCCCACAGCAGGCCGAACTCGAAGCGCCGCCGCGTGTTGGCGCTCATGCCGATCAGGGCCGGCTCCAGCACGTCCATCTCGGCCCGCTTGGCGTCGGTCCGGCCGTCGTCCGCGTCCGAGTCGCTCCGCTCGCGCATCAGCTCCTCGAAGGCCGCCTCCTCCAGCGCTTCGATCCGGCCCTCGATCTCCAGCCGGAACTGGGAGTCGGGGTAGGCGTCCAGGTAGCGGTACCAGGCGTCGATCTCCTCGGCCGCCGACTCACCCTTGATGTCCTTCTTGAAGGCTTCGTACGTGTCCCGGTCGTCGCCCGGCTCTTCCTCGAAGTCCTCGTCCTCCTCGAAGTCGTCGTCGTCCTGGGCGAGGGCCGCCGCGGGGAAGGCGAGGAGGGAGGCGAGGAGCAGGAGCAGGAGGCGGAGCATTCGGTCTCCGGGAGACGAAGGGGGCGCGAAGACGCGGAAACGCGGAGGCGCGCAATTGCGGGACTCTAACGGAGGGGCGAAGGGGGGGCAATTCGTGGTCCGGGCTTGCTAGGGTCCGCGGCTCCATGGATGCGCTGGACGGACTCGACCGCTACGCCTCGGCGATCGCCGAGCTGGTGCTCTATCTGCGGGACGAGGGGCACATCCTGTCGCCCATGGACCAGCACTGGATCGAGCGGTGGTTCGACGCCGGGTACCCCCTCGGCGCCGTGCTCGCCGAGCTCCGGCGCAAGGGGGAGCAGCTCAAGAAGCGCAAGAACCCGCCGCGGGGGCTGCCGCTGTCGTCGATGAAGGCGGCCGTCGCCAAGGCCGGTGAGCGGGCGCGGCTGCGGGGGGTGGGGAGCCGCGAGTCGCCGACCGAGCCGGCGCCGGCCGAGGTGGGGCTGCTGGCCCTCGCCGTCGCCTCCGTGCTCGGCGCGCAGGAGGGGGCGACGGGCGCCCGCGCCGCTGCCCTGGAGCGGGCGAGGCAGACGCTGCAGGATGCGGCCGAGTCGGTCGACGAAGACGAGGCGTTCTGCCTGTTGTTGGCGGCCTCCCGGTGCTACTACGACGATCGCGCCGGGGCGCTGTCCGTTGCCGAGCGGTCCGCACTGCGAGACGCCGTGCTCGCAGATCTGGGCGAGGCGGCCGACGCGATGGACCCCGACGCGATGGAGCAGACCGTCGCCGAGCTGATGCGCCGGCGGCTGCGCGAGCACGACCCCGTGCTCGACCCCGATCGCCTGGAAGGACTGGCCCCGTGACGTTCCGCCCCCCGCCCCCCGTCGTCGTCGCCGACGGCGCCATCTGCCGGGCCGAGTTCGATCCGCCGGACTGGCGGTGCCCCGAGTGTGACGACGCCGGAGGCCGCTACCACCTCGACGGCGAGTACGAGGTGTTCGCCCCGTGCCCCTGCCGCAAGGCCCGCCGGCGGCTCGAGATGTTCAACCAGGCGCAGATCGGCAAGCGCTTCGCGGGCGCCACCCTCGGCTCCTTCAAGCCGCGCACCAAGACCCAGCAGATGGCCCAGCGCCGGGCCGAGGAGTTCGCCCTGAGCTACCCCAAGGTCGACCGGGGGTTGCTGTTCTGGGGCCCCGTGGGCACCGGCAAGACGCACCTCGCGGTGTCGATCTTCCGGGAGCTGACGCTGCGCAAGGGGGTCGGCTGCCGCTTCGTCGACTACGGCAACCTGCTCGCCGACCTCAAGCGCAGCTTCTCCTCGGGCAGCGGTGACGCAGCCCTGATGATGCCCCTGGTGGACGTCGAGCTGCTCGTCATCGACGAGCTCGGCAAGGGCCGGGGCACCGAGTGGGAAGAGACCGTGCTCGATGACCTGGTGAGCCGCCGCTACAACGCCGGCAAGGTCACCCTCTGCACCACCAACTTCGACCCCCACGACACCGCCGCGGCGTCCCACGGCGGCGGCTATCACCCCGGCTACGACTCCCGCAAGACCGGCGCCGCCGGCAGCAAGATGCCGTCGCTCGTGGAGCGCATCGGGGAGCGGATCTACAGCCGGCTCTGCTCGATGTGCGAGTTCGTGCAGGTCGACGGAGCGGACCACCGCCGGGGTGACGCCCCCACCAAGCCTCGGGCCCGTCGGTGACCCGAGCCCGCAGCCTCCTGCCCGCCACCGTCGTCGCCGTCTCGCTGCTCGGACTGCAGGCCACGCCTGGGTGCGGCAAGGGGGACGGCGTCGTGGACGGCGCGGTCACCGTGGTCAGCCAGGAGCGGGGCAGCTGGAAGCTCTACTCCTTCGACGAGGACGCGGTGCTCCTGGACGACGCGGGAGAGGAGATCGTCACCGACGACCCCTCCCAGCACGAGGGCTGGGACCTGGCGATCTCCCAGTGGGTGATCGCCACCAACTCGGGTACCGCGGCGTCCTCCGACTCGGTCGGCCGGGGGGCCATCCTCGCGGTCGAGGGGCTGGTCGAGGAGTGGGCCGACCTCGCCGACTTCACCGCCCGCTGCGGCGACTTCGACGAGGCCGACGGCACCGACAACACCGGGGTGCTCAGCTGCGGCGGCAGCACGCCGACCGTCGATGACGGCTGGGTGCCCGACCTGCTCGACGACCCCGACGGGGCCGGCCCGTTCGCGGAGATCGACTACAACCCGTCGCTCACCTTCTGGTTCGAGTACAGCTTCAGCGGCCACGAGGTGTTCCCCTACGGCCACGTCTACGTCGTCGAGACCCACGACGGGCGGTGCCTGAAGATGCAGGTGACGGACTACTACGACGAGTCCGGCGAGTCGGGGAACGTGGCGTTCAACTGGGAGTTCCTCCCCGACTGACCGTCCGACGACGTGTCCGCGGACGTCCGGACACCCCCCGACGAGCGCCTCGAGATCGCCCGACAGCCGCGATGTCCGTCGATCGCGGATCCTGGCACGGCCGTTGCTCCCTTCCCTCGTCAGGAGGGTAACGCCATGACCAGGTACGAAGCCGCCACCATCGGAGCCCTGACCGGGCTGTTCCTCTGCATCGCGCTGATGCTCACGCCGAGCCGCGCGGACGGCGACCCGACGTTCACCAGCGAGCCGGGGGTCCTGGACCCCCTGCAGCTGGAGGAGCTCGAGTTCCCCGACGGCTGCACGATGGCGTGGAGCATCCAGGGCGACCAGCGCGCGCCGATGTCGGTCGCCTGGTCCCGGTACGTCGACGCCCGCTGCAACGGCTGACCGCGCCCTCGGTGCTCAGAGCCCGCGCCGCCAGATCCAGACGATCACCCCGGCCGCCGCCGCGGCGCCGGGCACCGCGAAGACGCTGATGAACACCGTCAGCAGCATCTGCAGGGGCGACAGGTCCAGCCCTTCGCCGCCGCCTTCGCGCGGGGGCAGCTGGATGACGTCGTCGGCCTGGCCGAGCCAGCCGATGGTCCGCGCCGCGAAGTCCAGGTTGCCCCGGGTCACGACCAGCCCGTCGGTGAGCCAGTCGACGTCGCCGGCCACCAGCACGCGCCCGCTGGCGCCCTTCTCCCGGTGCAGCTCGGCGACCGCGATCAGGGTCAGCGGCCCCTCGACGTCCTCGTCCTCGTCGAACGAGACCTCGTCCGCCTCGAGGTCCGTCTCGCCCCAGGCGCGGCTGCCCGTCTTGGCGAGGTGGAACACCGTCACCTGCTCCGGCAGCGCGTTGGCCTCCTCGATCGAGCGGGCGACCGAGAAGATCACCGGCAGGTCGAAGCCCTGGGTCGTCTCGTGGAATCCGAACGTGTCGGCGATGGGAGCCGACGGGTCGTTGGTGATCCGCGCGCCGAGCTCGTCGAGCACGATGTCGTCCCGGAGCTTGAGCCCCCAGCTGAGGAGCGCCCCCTCCAGGCCCGTGCGGCCGTCGCCCTGACCGGGCATCGGCGGCTCGGCGAGCAGCGCCAGGGCGCCGCCGTCCTCCACCCATTGCCGGATCTGGCCGGCCTCGCGGCTCTCCAGGGGGAGCGTCGGGCCGGCGACGATCAGCACGTCGGCGTCCCCCGGCAGGTCCGGCTCGGTCGCCGTGTTCCAGGTGCCGGTCTCGAACCCGAGGCTGCGCAGGTGCTGCGCCAGCTGGCTGAGCCCGCGCTCGCCCGGGGTGGACGGCTCCCGCTCGCCGTGGCCGCTGACGAACACGATCTTGCTGCGCCGGGCGCTCATCACCCGGACCAGCGCGTTGGTCAGCTCCTGCTCGTCGGGGCTGTACAGCCGCTCAGTGCGCGGCTCCCCGCCGGCCGATGGGCGGGCGGTCACGATCACCGTGCCGTTGCTGTTGACCTCCGCCCGGGACGCGACCAGCGGGTCCAACTCCGGGTCGACGAGGTCGAACTCGACGGACGTGCCGGTCGCCTCCGCGGCCTCCAGCAGGCGCTGGAATTCGCGCCGCTTGCGGTCCTCCATCTGGTCGAACGAGGCGACGTAGAAGGCCTGCACGCTGACCTCGATGCCGTCGGGGACGTCACCGAGCACCCCGACCGTGCGCTCGTCCAACGAGTGGATCCGGCCCTCGGTCAGGTCCCAACGCTTGTCGGTGCGCTCGGCGATGCTCATCAGGAGCATGCAGATGCCGGCGACCACGATCACGAGGACCCAGGACATGATCTGCTCGCGGCCCCCCCGCGAGCCGAAGAAGCGGGCCAGGGCGTCCCAGTCCAGGTAGACCCAGGCGGCGATCCCGATCGCCGCGGTGGCGCCGATCCAGGCGACCCCCGAGACCTCGGGCAGGAAGTAGCCGACCAGGAAATAGAGGCACGCGGCCATCAGGCCCAGCGCGCCAAGGATTCGTCCGACGACGGTCGCGATCATGGCCCGGCCCCTACTTCCACCGGTGGGACTCGACGCGCTGATGCGCGACGAACAAGAAGACGAAACCGAGCAGCACGAAGGCGGACAGGTCGGTCACCGTGATGAGCCCCTTGGCCATCTCGTCGTAGTGGCTGGCCATGCCGAGCCACTCGCCGATCGTCTTGATGATCGGGACGTCGAACTCGGCCAGGAAGCCGACGATCCACAGGAACAGCAGGACCGCCCAGGAGACGACCGCGGCCATCATCTGGCTGCCGCTCAGCGAGCTGGCGGCCAGCCCGACGGCCGAGGCGAACGTCGCCAGCAGCACCATGCCGAGGGTCGCCGAGAAGAGCGGACCGGCCTGCAGGCCGCCGTACCAGGAGAGCAGCAGCGGGACGTAGCCCATGCCGACGACGAACAGGGCCAGCCAGAAGCCGACCAGCCCGGCGAGCTTGCCGAGCACGATCTCCCACGAGCTGACCGGCGAGCTGAGGAGCAGCGCCAGCGAGCCGTCCCGCTGCTCGGTGGCGAGCGAGCGCATGGTCAGCAGCGGGGCGAAGAGCACCAGCAGCAGGCCGCAGGTGCCGACGAAGGCCTGCACCACCTCCACCGCGACCGACACCTCCTGCCCGTAGGCGGCGGCCTCGGCCGAGTAGGCGGCGTACGAGCCGACGTAGATCGCGAAGAAGAAGCCGTTCATGAACAGGAACGCGGCGCTCACGACCCACGCGAACGGGGAGGTCAGGTAGGCGATGAGCTCCCGACGGGCGATGTGCCAGGTCATCATGCGACCGCCTCCTCGTCCTCGCCGTCGGCGTCGGGCGGGTCTTCGCTCACGGCCCGGAGGTACAGCTCCTCCAGTCCGCCGCGGGAGCGGCTCTCCAGCAGCCCGAACGCCGTCGCGGCCGCGTTGACCGCCTCGCGGGCGTCCTCGCTGCCGGTCGTGACGTCGAACGCGCCGTCGCCCACGTCTTCGACCGCCTCGACGCCCGTCACCGCGGCCAGCGCGTCGGCGGTGCCGTCGTCGGCGCGGGCCAGCTCCAACCGGATGGTGCGCGCCGCGCCCAGCTGCTCCCGCAGCTCGTCTTCGGTCGCGGGGCCGGCGATGTGTCGACCCTTGTTGATGATCAGCACCCGGTCGCAGGTGGCTCGCACCTCGGACAGGATGTGGGTCGACAGCACGATCGTGTGGTCGCCTCGGAGCTCGTGGATGAGGTCCCGGATCTCGGCGACCTGGGCAGGGTCCAGCCCCGAGGTCGGCTCGTCGAGGATCAGCAGCCTGGGTTCGTGGACCAGCGCCTGGGCGAGGCCGACCCGCTGCCGGAAGCCCTTGCTCAGGTGGTCGATGAGGCGACCCGAGACGTCGGTCAGCCCGGCGCGCTCGATGGCCCGGTCGACCTTGGCCCGGCGGTCTCGACCGCCGATGCCCCGGATGCGGGCGGCGAAGTCGATGTAGCTGCGGACCGTCATCTGGCGGTACAGGGGAGGGGACTCGGGCAGGTAGCCGATCTCCCCTCGCGCCTGGCGTGACGCGGTGCGCATGTCGTGCCCCGCGACGAACACCTCGCCGGTCGTCGCGCCGAGCGAGCCGGTCAGGATGCGCATCGTCGTGGTCTTGCCCGCCCCGTTGGGGCCGAGGAAGCCGAGCACTTCGCCGTCGGCGACCTCGAACGAGACGTCCCCGACGGCGACCAGCGAGCCGTACCTTCGGGTCAGCGATCTCACCTGGATCATGGCCAAATTCGTTCCCTCGCGTGTGCGTGCGGGCGCCCCCGGACGGCCCAGGGTGTAGACATCTGCGGCTCCCGGGTCAAGTCGGGTGAGCGGCCGCCGATAGGACTCCTGGAGCGGGTTCGTTGTTCCGTACCCGCGCGGGAGATGCCCCATGCACGCGACTGCTGCCCGGATCGAACCGGTCACCGCCCCCGAGCCGACCCCCGAGGTCGCGAACGAGGAGACAGCGCAGGACGCCCCGGAGCTGGGACGATCCGGCGCGTCGGGGGACGAGCCGTACCACCTCCAGGTGGCCCCGGGGAACGGCGTGGTGCCCTGCGAGCGCTACCCGGTGGACCTGCACGTCACGCTCCGATGGGCCGGACGGGACCGGCGCCGCACGGCCGTCGACGTCAGCGTCGAGGGCATCTTCGTGGAGTCGCCCGACCACGTGCCGGTGGGCGAGCTCATCCAGATCGTCTCGGTGCTCCCCGGTGGACCGGTGCTGCGCGGGCTGTGCACCGTCGAGCGCGTCGTCTCCCCCGGCGAGGCCGCCTTCTGCGGCGGCATGCCCGGCATGGGGCTGCGGTTCTTCCTGATGGACTCCACGCTGAAGGCGAAGTGGGCGATGTACCTGCAGCAGCTGTCGACCGGCACGCTGCCCGCCCCGCCGGATCCCGAGCGCCGCGAGCATCTGCCCGAGGAGCAGATGGTCAAGCTGACCCGCCGAGGTGGCCCCCGTAAGCTCGGACGCTTTCGCGTCCGCATGCGCACCGAAGGTTCGCTGCGCGACTTCTACACGCAGAACGTCAGCCGCGGCGGCATGTTCATCGCGCACCCCAAGCCGCTCCCCAAGGGGGACATGCTGTCCCTGTTCATCGTGCACCCGGTCACGGGCCGCGAGTTCGCCCTGCAGGCGGAGGTCCGATGGACCCGCAAGGCGTCCAAGGGCGTCGACTCGGGCATGGGCGTTCAGCTGGTCGACTGCAGCGAGGACGAGTTCCTGCAGTTCGTCAACGGAGGCTGAGCGCGGCCCCGTCGGGGCGCTCAGTCCCGGCAGCGCTTCGCGTCCAGCTTCGGCGCGGTCACCAGGTAGTAGCCGAACGTCTTGAGGGGGTACTCCATCCCCTCCTTGATGCGGCGCTTCTGTTCCGCGTCCTTCTCTTCCATCAGCAGCTTCATGCCGCCGCCGTAGATGTGCGTGTAGGTCAGGCTGTCGGCCTGGTCGGGGTAGCCCTCCTCGGCCTTGTCGATCCAGCGCTGGACCATCGAACGCCCCTGGTTGTAGGCGGCCATCGCGAGCATCGCCGAGTCGGTCTCCCCGTAGCCCTTGCCCTTGTAGTAGCTGTCCAGCGTCTCCAGCCAGCTGAACGCCGCCTTGGACGCCCACTCCCAGTCGGTGCGGGGGTCGCGGGGGTCGGTGCGGCGCGGATAGTCGGGGTTGGTCTGCCCGTCGTAGAAGGTGCGGACGTAGTCGGCGCGGACCGTGGCGGGGCACTGGGCGAGCATGGAGTAGTAGCCGCCGTACTTGCCGCTCTTGGAAAGCATCCAGTCGTAGTGGGACTTGAACGGGAAGTTGGGGATGTTGGCCTGGGTCGGGTCGATCTTCCCGAACGCCTCCTTCGCCGTGGCGCGGGTGAACTGCATCATCCCGCGCGGCCCGGTGAACGAGATGGCGAGCTCACACCACTGGGACTCGACGAACGGGATGAAGCTGTAGACCTCGTGCAGGTCGTATGTGCCCAGCGCCCGCTGCACCACCTCCATGCGGTCCTTGTCGCCGCCGCAGACCCGGTCGATGGTCGTGTTGATCAGCCGGTTGTTCCGGCTCGCGACCGTCATGTAGCGGCCCACCAGCCCGCCCATGCTGCGCATCTGGCGGTCGGGCATGGCGACGGCGCGCTCGGGAGCGAAGTTGCCGTTGTCGTCGTCGAAGTAGGTGGTGAGCGCCTCGGTGGCGGCGACCGCCGAGCCGCCTTCGTCACCCGGGCCGCAGCCGCACTCCGCCTGCAGCCCCTCGAGCTCGGCCCGGGCCTGCAGCGCCTCGTCCCGCGCGAGAATGGCCTGCTGGGTGCGGGACTCCGCGATGACCTGCTCGTCCCCGGCCTTCTCGGCCCCCAGGTGGGCGTTGTACCAGCCGAATCCGAGGGCGCCGAGGCCGGCCCCGAGCATCAGGATGCCCCGGGCCTTGCTCATCAGGACCGCGGCGAGGCTGGTCCAGTAGCCGAGCTGTGACGCCTTCTTGCGGAACTTCGCGAACTTCGCGTACTGCTGACGGTAGAAGTAGACGCCCTTCTGGTAGGGGTTCATCCCCTCGGTGGGGTCCTTCTCCTCGTCGAAGGTGAGGTCGTCCTCGGCCGACTTCCCGCGCTTCTTCTTGGGCGCCGCCGATGCGCTCCAGTCGGCCACGTCGTCGATGAAGATCGACGCTTCGGTGGCGTACTCGAACCGCAGGCGCACGCCGCGAGGCTTCTTGGTGCCGAAGATCAGCAGGTCGCCGACGTTGAGCTCGACGACGTCGCCGTCCTCGAGCTTGCTGCCGCCCACCCAGATGGGGCCGCCCTTGACCTCCATCTCGACGTAGTCCTCCTGGCGGAAGACCTTGGCGCGCACGTGCTTGAGCCGGGGCGGCAGGTCGATCAGCAGGTTGTCGCCGCGATCGGGGTCGGCGCCGATCTGCACGGTCTGCGTGTCGAAGTCGTACGGACGCACGTCCTGCTCGTCTTCGATCAGCGTGAACCGGATCAGCCTGGGCATGGTCGCGTCAGTCCTCGCAAGCCAGCATTTCGGGGTTGGTCTGCGCGACCAGGAAGAAGGCCATCGCCTTCGCCGGCGCCTTGGCGCCCTCGAGGATGCGCGCGGCCCGGTCGGGGTCGTCCTCCTTGGCGGCGACCGCGATCGCGCCGCCGTACACGTGGGTGTAGGACAGCGCGGCGCGGTCCTCGATCTTGTAGCCCTTGGCCGCCGCCTTGATCCAGGCCTCGACCCCGTCGTGGCCCATGTCGTAGGCGGCGAGGGTCAGCAGCACGCTGTCGACGGGGCGGAAACCGCGCTCCCGGTAGCCCTCGTCGATCTCTTGCAGCAGCAGCAGCCCCGCCTTCATCGACGCCTGCCAGTCGGTCCGGGGGTCCTCCGGGTCGATGCGCTCGGGGTGGTCGGGGTGCTTCACCCCCTCGTAGAAGGTCTGCGAGTACTCGTCCCGGGCGCCCTGGGGGCACTTGGCGAGCAGGCCGTAGGGGCCGCCGTAGCGGCCGCCCTTCTCCTCCAGCCAGGCCATGTGCTCTTCGACGTCGACCTTCGGGATGTCCGGGGTCATGCCGTCGACGAGCTCGAACGCCCGACGCGCCGAAGAGGGCGTCAGCTGCATCATCCCCCGACGACCGTAGATATCGACCGACAGGCTGCACCAGTTCGACTCGACGAACGGCAGGTAGCTGTACACGGGGTCGAGCCCGAGGTTCTGGCGCTCGGTGTCGACCGTCTGCATGCGCCGACCGTCCAGGGAGCTGCAGATGCGGTCGCGCGTCGCGCGAATGGTCGTCTTGCTGCGCGAGGCGGTCACGATGTAGCCGCCGACCAGGCCGGCGAGGCTCTGGGATTCGCCGCCGGGCATCGGGATGCGGCGCTGGGGGGCGAACGTCTCGTCCGACGCGAACGCCGTCAGCAGCGCCTCAGCGCCGTCGAGCTCGACCTGGTCGACGCCCGGGGAGCCGGGGCAGTTGCACTCGCGCATCTGGCGCTGGATCTCGGTCTGGGCGAGGAACGCCTCCCGCTCCGCCCGGACGGCGGCCGCTTCGTCGGTGACGGCCACCTCCTCCGCCTCTTCGGCCTCCTTGCGGTCCTTGCTCTCCATGAACCAGCCGCCTCCGAGGATCGCCACGCCGCCGACCAGGGTGACGACCTTGCCGACCTTGGACCAGACGATCCCGATCGTGCTGACCCAGTAGCTGACCCGGGCCGCCTTCTTGCGCCACTTGGCGAACTTCGCGTACTGCTTCCGGTACCAGAACAGGGCCTTCTGGTACGGGTTCATCCCCGCGGTCGGGTCGACCTCCTCCTCGAACGCGAACGCGTCGTCCTCGGCCGCCGAACCTCGCTTCTTCTTGGGGGCGGCGGAGGCGGTCCAGTCCGCCACGTCGTCGATCACGATCGCGGCTTCGGTGGCGTACTCGAACCGGAGGCGGACGCCGCGGGGCTTGCGGGTGCCGAAGACGAGCAGGTCGCCGACGTTCAGCTCGACGGCGTCGCCCTCCTCCAGCCGGGAGCCCTGGACCCAGATGGGGCCGCCCTTGACCTCGAGTTCGACGTAGTCGGCCTGGCGGAGGATCTTGGCGCGCACGTGGCGCAGCCGGGGCGGCAGCGGGATCAGGAGGTTGTCACCGCGATCGGGATCCGCACCGATCTGAACGGTCTGGGTATCGAAGTCGTACGGGCGTACGTCTTCGCCGTCCTCGATGAGGGTGAAGCGGATCCGGTCTGGCATGGTCCCAGCGTTCTTCGGGGGGGTGGGCCAGCGGGGCGCCCGTCTTGTGGCACACCGACCCCCCGTGATATCAATCGGAAGTCTGTAAGAGGCCGTGTTGCTTGTCAATTTCGGCCGAACGCCCACCCCAGAGCGGCGCGCATGACCTCGGTGGATGAACCGATCTTCATGGAAGAGGAGACCGGCGACTCGTCGGTCCGGTTCGCCGTGCCTGCGAAAACGCTGTATGTCGGGGCTGTCGCGGAAGAGAACATCGACGCGGAGATGCCCACGCTCTACCTCGATTGGGAGGTCGCGCGCCGGCTCCAGTTCGAGTCCCAGCGCTCGATCCAGATCGACAAGGAGGTCGCCGGGATCCTCCTGGGCACCACCAGCGAGGACAACTCGCTCATCAAGGTGAGCCACATCGCGGTCGCCCGCGACGAAGACAGCTCGCCGGTGCACTTCAAGTTCACGTACTCCGTCTGGGACGACCTCATCGACCAGATGGAGAACCTCTCCAAGGAAGCAGGAGAGGAGCTGCTGCTCCTGGGCTGGTACCACACCCACCCCAACATGTCGGTGTTCCTGTCCCGGTACGACCTCCGTACCCACCGCGACTTCCACCGGCCCTACCAGTTCGCCCTGGTGCTCGCGCCCAAGCTGGGCACTGCGGACACGTCCGTCGGCTACTTCGTCAACCGGGGCGGGGGTACGCCGCTGCTCCCGGGGCTGCACCTCTTCGGAGCCAAGAGCCGGAGGGAGGTGACGGCGGCGCTCCCCTGGAAGTTTCAAGTCGTAGAGGCTGAGGGGGTCGAGGAGGGTGAAGGGGACGGCGACGACGACGACGCCCAGGACGACACGCCGGTCCTGCACCAGGTCGGCATGGTCCGCAAGGAGGCGCCGGACTGGCTGACGTTGGGGCAGGACCGCGCCGAGGGGCCGGTCGCCTCCATCCTCGAAGGTATGGCCAGCGCGGTCGTCGAGACGCACCAGGACCGGATCGGCGTCCTGCTCGGCGCCAAGACCGGCAACCACGTCACGATCAAGCGCGTCCGGTTCCTGGGCCACCTGGGCGAAGACCCCGACAAGGAGCGCCAGGACCTGGTCGGCGCGCTGCGCTTCATGGCCGCCACGTTCCCCGCCACCGGGGAGCAGAAGATCCTGGGGGTCGTCCGGATCGTCTCCCCCCACCGGTTCAGCGAGGGGGACACCTACGACCCGGTCGAGCACAACATCCGCATCGCGCTGTTCCTCGGGGAGGTCGGGTACGACCTCGACGAGGTGCCGTTCCAGGTCGGGCTGGTGCTCTACCCGGGCATCGAAGAGGACACGCTGCTGTTCCAGGTGTTCGCCCAGAACAAGATGAGCCGGCCGGTGCCGCTCATGTCGCTCCAGGCGATCGCCCCGCCGTCGCTGCGCCCCAACGACCGCTGGGAACCGATCGCGGAGCCGGTGTTCACCGTCGAGCGCGAGCCCTGCTTGCTGCCTCCGAGCCCCGTGCCGCCCTCCCAGATCGGCACGTCGGCCCAGTCGGCGCGCATGAAGGAGCTCGCCCAGACGTTCGACGACGAGGAGCCGATGCCGGCCCCGGCCCGGGCGTCGGCGCCGGCGCCCGAGGGGACCGGATCCGGAATCGACTGGGGCGCGATGGCCGAGGAGGGGGAAGAGGAAGACGAGGAGGCTCCCGCCAGCGACCGCCGGGGCCTCGTGCTGGTCGGCCTCCTGCTCGCCGCCCTCGCCGCGCTGGTGGCGGGGTTGGCTGTGCTCAACATGCTCCAGGCGCGCCAGGACGCTGACCCCACCCAGTCGGGCGGGGACGGCGGCCCGGGGGCCGACGTGCTCGCGCTGGGCGAGCCCTACGCCTACACGTTCACCGGCTGCGGCGCGGGCTGGAACCCGGGCATCGCCTGCGTCCCGTTCTCCGACGCCGAGTCGGAGTCCGCGGCGCTCCTGCGGCTCCAGAAGAGGGACGCCTACGCCGAGTCGACCATCCAGCCGATCGAGGTGTGGCTCATCGCGGAGGAGGGGCTGAAGCGCCAGCGGCTCGACCGCAGCTCGGGCGGCGACGGGGTGTACACCTTCTCAGTGCAGCGTCAGGGCGGGAACTGGGACCGGCTGTGGGGAGCCCCCGGTGAGGTCGTCGACGCGGACATCATCATCCTGCCGCAGGGAGCGGAGCTGTTCATCGACGACGAGCTGAGCTTCCTGCGCCGCTCGGAGTCGCTGCGGATCGTGGCCCCGACGCCCCTGGAGGAGGAGCCCGAGAACCTCGCGCCGGGTGGGGAGCCGACGCCCGATCGCGGGGGGACGACCAGCCCGCCGGCGGCCGGCAGTTGGCGCTGGCACTCGGGCAAGGTGGTGGAACAGGCGACGTTCGACACCGGTCGGAACGCGTTCGCCAACCCCCTGGAGATCTCCGGCGGGAGCAGCACCGACGGCACCTGGACCCTCCGGTTCCGGCAGAGCCGCCGCGGCGCCATCGTCGCGACGCTGCCGATCGACGCCGGGGTGACCGCGGACCTGACCCGCCACGTGACGAGCCTCATGCGCGAGCCGGCGGTGGTCGAGGCGCTGCAGGCCCAGGCGTCCGGCGACCGGGTCTACGTCGAGGTCCAGCCGCCCACCGGGAGCAAGCTCGTCGTGGCGGTCAGCCTGACCGGCACCGTCGCGGCCTCGGTCAGCACCGAGCACAAGATCTGCGTGATGATCGCCAACCCCGAGGGCGCCAAGCTCGAGGGTCGCGCCCGGGTCGGTGACGCGCCGATGCGCCCGACGTTCGATCCGGCCAAGGGCGACAAGGGCGAGTGCGCTGACGGAGGCGCCACCGGCCGCTGGTCCGCGGCGACGGTCAAGGGGGACAGCCTGCTGCAGTTCGTCTACGAGGGCAGCGATGGGCTGCCGTCCAAGGGCGTGGTCCAGAAGTACACGATCGGCGCGAAGTTCAAGGGCCGCGCCGCGGGCTGCTACGCCATCACGGTGTTCGTCGACGACCTCGGCTTCCAGGCCAAGGCCCCCGAACTGAGCAAGCTCTACGGGCTCTCCGGGGGCCGCTGCCAGTAGCCGCGAGGCCTCTTCGGGCGGCCTCGCGCGTCAGCCGACTTCGCGCTCCGACCGGATCCGATCCAGCTTCTCCATGCGGCGCACGATGCGCTTCATGAAGTCCTGGAGGTCGCGCGCGGCGGCCGCAGCACCTCCGGCCTGGGTCGAGGGGCTGGCCTCCCGGGCCACGCCGTCGGCGGCGGCGGCGGCGACCTGCCGCTGGATGTCGGAGCGGTGCACGACCGGCGCCGGGGCGGAGATCGTCGTCAGGTCGGCGACCTCCTTGCGGACCAGCTCGCGCACGTCGCGGCGGCTGATCTTCGGACCCTGGGACTGCGGGGCGCGGGCGAGCGTCTCGGCTGCCCGGGCGACGTCGGCGGTGCGCACCGCTTCGGTGGTCGCAGAGAGTCGCCGGGCGGCCGTGCGCACGAGCCGGGAGCCGTCCGCGAGCGGCTGGTCCGCCGGGGACGCGGAGGCCGAGAAGTCGGCCGGCGCCGGGTCGCCGGCGCGCAGCCCCTTGAGCGACGCGAGCGTGCTCGACGTCATCGGTCGGCGCTTGGCCTGGCGGGCGACCGTGGCGGTCGAAGCGACGCCCGGAAGGGCGCCGGTCGCCGTGGGCGCTCCGAGTCGTCGGGCGGCGGCTTCACCGGCCCGGCCCAGGATGGCGGCGGCGCCGTCGTCGTCCACGTCGCGCATCAGCGCCGGGATCAGGGCCGTGGGGAGCTCCCCACCGGCGATCGCGGCTCGAGCCGCGAAGGCGTCTCGGCGTCACGCTGCAGCGCGCGGGCGAGGCCGCGGGGGGCCGACCCGGCGACGCTACGGACGGCGCCTCGAGCGAGGGGCGCGCTGGCCGTCGGGAGCGGCAGGCTGGCCGACCGTCGGGCCGCGGCGGAGGGGGGCCGGCCGTCGGCGGAGCGGGCGGCCGCGCGCGTGGCCGTCGAGCCGGCGGGGCCGGTCGGCGTCGTGATGACCGCTCCCGTGGCGGGGTCGACGGACCGCGCGGCCCAGGCGGCCACCGGAGCGACGTCGGGCTGCGCGACCGCGGGAGGCAGGCCCGCGAAGCTGACCAGCTCCATCGAAGCGGCGCGGCGGAAGCCGGTCCGCCGGGCGGCGGGGGCGCCCTGCCAGGCGGAGTAGCTGGCGTCGGCCCGGGCAGCGCCGGGGACCGAGCGGTAGGCCGGGTCGGCCGTCGACGCGCCCGTCCAGCCACCGCTGCGGGCGACGGCCGAGGGGGCGCCGGTCAGCGGGTGGGACGCCGTCCGGGACAGCGAAGCGCCGACGTACGGCGACGACCCGGTCGCGGCCGTCGGGGCACCGGCCCACGGCAGCCCGGCGACGGGCGTCGCGACGGGGGCGCCGGTCCACGGGTCCCAACCGGGCTGAGCCGCGGGCGTGGACGCGCGGGCGAGCGCCCGGGCGACCGACGACGTGGCGACGGTGGCGGTCGAGCGAGCGGCCGGGCCGGCGGCCGCGGCGCGCAGCGCGCTCGACCCCGGGAGGGCCGAAGGAGCAGCGGCGGGGGCGTCGTCGGTGACGGGCCGAGCCGCGAAGGCCTCCGGGGTGGCCTGGACCTCGGCGCGGGCGACCGCCTGGGGCGGAATCGACGGCAGCACCGGGTCGAACCGACCGGTGAGCGGCCGGGCGCGCGCGACGGAGCGCTTCGCGGAGGCCGTTCGGGCGAGCGCTCGGGCGCTCACCGCGACCGTCGCGGACGGCTGCGGGAGGCCGCCACCGGCGCGGGCGATCGGGGCGCTCGCGCTCGGCAGACCGGCGCGCTCGAAGGCACGGCTCAGCGGCGAGGCGGTGGCGGTACGTCGGGCCGCGGGCGTGGCGGAGGGGCCGTCCGACGGCTCGAACGCCCGCGCGATCGTGCGCGCGACCGGGGCCGACGGGGCGGGGAAGGTGACGGGCGGGACCGGGGTCGCGGTCGCCGGTGCGGCGGGCGCCTCGACCGCCGGCGCGGCTTGCTGCGCTGCCGCCTCGACCGTCGGGGCGAACCACTCGGGCGACATCGACGGGAGCGGCGCGTCGAAGGCGCCGCGTCGGGCCTGCCGTACGCCGACCTGGCGGCCGAGGCCGGCCGCGACGCTCAGGGATGCGGTCGGAGCGAACCCGGCGCCGGGCTCCGACGCGAGGCCGCGGCGCGCGGCGAGTCGCATGGCGGGCGGACCTGTGATCCGGCGGGCTTCCGCCCGGGCCACGATCGCGGTGGACTCCGGGGCTTCGAAGCGCTGGAGCGCGCGGCTGGCCGGAGAGACCCGCCGGGACGCCGGCGTGGCGGCGGAGCGGGCGGTCGACGTCAGCCCGGCGAAGGCGCCGGCCCCGAGGGGTGCGCTGGCCGCCGGGAGGCTGGCCACGGAGACGGGCGCGGTCGGGGCGGGCGGCGCCGCCGTCGGCGCGATGGTCGGCTCGACGGCCGCTTCGGCGACGGGCGTCGCGAAGCTGGGGGGCGCGTCGGGCAGCTGCAGTTCGAGGGGGCCGGGGCCCGAGAAGCGACGACGCGCGGTCGGCGCGGTCGGCGGCACGGCCGAGCGACCGAGCGTGCGGGCGACCGGGGAGGTGGACGCAGGTGCGCTCCAGGGACGAGCCGCCTCGGACGCGCGCGCCGCCGCGCGGCTGACCGGCGCGGAGCTGGCGACCGACGGGCTGGACTCGAGCAGCCGGCTCAGCGGAGTCGGGGCGGATCGGCGGGACGCGACGGCCTGCGACGCGGTCGGGGTCGACGCCGCGAAGATCGCGCTCGACGCGGGCGGGGTCGAGAACCGGGCGGCGGTCTCGGGGCGCGCCTGGCGCGTCAGCGCTCGGGTCGTGGCGACGGGGGCCGACGCGGCGGTGCGCTGTGCGGTCGCCCGGGCGATCGGGGCGGAGGCTTGCGGCCAGCTGACGGGCGGGGCCGGAACCGTCGGGTCCCCGGTGCGGGTCAACGGGCGATGGCTCGGGTCCGTCCAGCCCCACGCGAGCGACGTCGCTTCGACGGCGGCGGTGACCGGGGCGCCGGCCGCCGCGAGCACCACTTCGGGCGCGGGCGCCGCGACGGCGAGGGCGGAGGAGGAGAGCAGCGCCGGCGTGCGCCCGAACAGGGAGCTCGCTTCGCGCACGGCGCGGGGGCCGGAGCCGCCGACGGAGCGCTGGAAGGCGCGCTGCAGGGGGGCCGCCGGGGGCGCGAATCGCGCCGCGGCGCGGAGCGCCGTCGACGTCGGGGGGGCCGCTGCGCGCGACGGCGCGACGGTGGCGTCCGGGCCGACCGGGGCGGCGAAGGGCTGCGCGGCGCCGCGAGGCTGACGGGTCAGGCCTCGGAACGTCCGGCCCGGCTCGCTCGGCGCCAGGCCGGTGCGCGAGGCGATCCGGCCCACCGGGCCGGCGTCCGCTTCGAAGGCGCGGGCGGTCCGGGCCGAGGCGCGGGCCAGGGGGGCGGTGCTGGCCGCGGCGCTCGCCCGCTGGCGGGCGACCAGCGCGGTGGAGCCGGGGGAGGACCAGGCTGCTCGCGCGACCGTCGAGGTGGCGGTGGCGCCGACCGACGTGGCGCGGCCGAGGGGAGCCGTCGAGGGACCGGCGGATCGGCTGGCGGAGCGGTGGCGGGCGACGGCGAAGCCACGACCGCTCGGGGCCGACGCCGCGGCGCGCGACACGGCGCGTCCGACCGTCAGTCCGGGGGAGAAGCGGCCCGTGCCGCGAGCCAGGGGGCCGCGCGCCTCTGCGCGGGCCTCGGCCCGGGCGACCGGACCGGTGGGATCGGTGGTCGCTCGGGTGAGCCGCGCCAGCGGCGCGACGCCACGGCGGAGGGCGGCGACGGTCGCGGTGGTGACGGGCTGAGCGGGGAGGGGGGTGGCGGAGAGGGCCGCCGATGCGAAGCCCGCGGTGGCGGGCGTGGGGGCGGTGTCAGGCGTCCGCGGCGCGGCCGCGAACTGCAGGGACGGCGGCGCGATCCCCGAGGAGCGGCTCAGGGCGCCCGCGCGGGTGCGGGCGACCGGGGCCGAGCCCGGAACACCGGCGAACGCGCCCCAGCCCTGGACCACCGACGCGGTGGGGCGCGGGGGTGTCCAGACCTCCTGCGCGACGGGCACCGGCTCTTCGACCTGCAGCAGCCACGGCGGGACCGACTCCACGAAGGCGGCGTCGAGCAGCGACGAGCCGAAGCTGCGCCAGGCGCTGCGACCGGCCGACGCGGACGCGCCCATCCGTCGACGGATCGAAGGCAGGGCTGCGCTTCGCAGCGCCACCCGGTTCTCCCAGCGCGCGGTCCGCTCGAGGCGGCGCCCTGTGGTGCGCCCGAGGAACCCGATCGATCCGGAATGCCGCGCGACGCGGGCCAGCGCCCGGTCAGCCGGCGAGTCGTATCGATCCAGACGTGCCGTGAGTCTGTTCTGCAGAGACGGTCGTTCCGCCGTTGCCATCATCGTCCCCGTTGGCGGCCCCCTCTGGCCGAAGACGACACGTCTTGTGTCGCGAGGGGTAGCCCGTCATGGGCTGGAAAGGAAACCGGTTTGAACAAACAACCTTACCGCAGGACCGGCCGACCGGTCCTGGGATAATCACTTCGATTCTAATCCCCGACGTTGACGCCGAAACCCCAGAGGTTGACGTGGTGGTCGGCGCGGACCTCGACGTCGACCCCGGAGTGGATGTCGACCTCCTGTCCGCCGTGCACTTCTACGGTCTCGCTGCCCTTGACCGAGACGCTGCGTCCCTGCAGCTGAAGCTCGCCGTCGGGGGCCTCCAGCCGGACCGTCGGCCCGGCGTAGCTCAGCGAGAGGCGCCCCGCTTCGAGCCGGATCTCCAGCGCCTCGCCGTCGGGCGGGGTGAGCAGCAGGGCGCCCCGGTCGGGCCCCTCCTTCACCACCTGGACGACGAACCCGCCGACCTCACCGTCGAACTCGGCCTGGGGCGCGCGGAGCGCTTCGAGCTTTGCGGGTGCGCTCATGTCACCTCCCGACCTTCCGGTCTGCCGCCATCGCGCGCATGCCGCGGCGAAGGCCCTTGAGCTGCTCGATCATGATCTCCTCGATCTCGGGCTTCGTCAGCCCCTTCGCCTCGAGGGTCTCGTACCACTGCTTGAGCACCGCGAGGTCGCCCTGGTCGCCGGCGTCCTCGCCACCTTCTGCGGCCTCTTCCCGAGCCACCTGCTCACCTTCGCCAGCTCGCAGCAGGCCCTTCTCGGCCGACAGGGTGACCAGCTCGGCGACCTGCCGGGCGATCTCCGACCGCAGGTCGGCGGCGGTGGCGATGCCCACCTCGTCCGACTGGGTGGTCTGGACCTGCACGTTCAGCGGAGCGCGCGTCAGGGAGGCCCCGTCGCTCCGCTCGGAGATGCGGCGCACCGAGTCGGGGAGCACCGGCGACGCACGCTTGATGGCGCGGGTCTCGCCCCGCTGCAGCATGCGGTCGATCGCTCGCTTGCTGTCGGCCATGGCTCAGCGCCTCCGCTTCTTCTTCTTCCTCTTCTTGGGCGGAGCCGGTCGGCCTCCACCACTCCCCAGCGTAAACAGGTTCGACAGGGATCGGGGAAGGAAAAGCGACGCGATGAGCAGCCCCGCGAGGAACAGCGCGAACTCCCCGGGCGTCGTCTTGACGTCCGATCCGCGGGCCTGGGGGATGATGTTGGACGAGATGACCTCGCTGTCGATGCAGAGCGCCTCGCCGACCTGCACGGTCACCGCGAAGCTCCGCGCGCGGGACACCCCCTCGGGGGGCGTGTAGGTCACCTCGTAGGCCGACTTGAGCGCCTCGAACCGCGAGATGATGAAGCTCATCAGCTCCAGCGGGTTCTCCGAGATGCGGTAGCCGCCGCGGGTGAGGTCGCGGTTGCCGATCACCCGCAGGCTCCGACCGTCGAGCGTCTCCTTCTCGACCCGGTTGATGCGGCACCGCCGGTGGGGCGGCTCGGTCAGCGAGTAGTGCTCCGGCTCCGACTCCCCGCCGATGGCGAGGATGTACAGCTTGAGGTTGCCGTCCGTCGCGGTCTGCGTGTCCAGGACCGCCTGCTGCACGGCGTCCGTCAGCTCGTCGTTCTTCGAGCAGTACTTGAGGGGTCGGCGGCCCTCGAGGTCCATGCCGTTGAAGCTGTCGGTGATGACGATCAGCACCGCCTCCCGCTTCTTCTCGGGGTCGGAGTACTCCGCCGCCTGCGCCTGGATGTTCCGCAGGTGGTGCAGCACCGCCGCGTACAGCGCGGCCGAGTCGCCGCTCGGCTCGACCTCGTTCATGGCGGTGAGGGCGTCCCGGATCTTGCCCCGGTCCGCCGTCGTGCTCGCCATGAAGCCGGTCTCGAGCTTGCTCGTGAAGCCGGAGATGTAGACCCGGTCCCGCTCGTCGAACAGGGCCGAGGAGCCCTGACGCGGGGGCTGGACCAGTCGGTTGACGACCCGCAGCGACAGGTTGAGCTTGCTGAAGGGCTTGTTCATCCCCTCGGGCTGCAGGGTCTCGCCCATGGACTTCGTCATGTCGATGGCGAAGTAGACGTCGTAGTTGATCGGGTCCACGCCCAGGTCGGTGGGCGGCTGCTCTTCGCCGCCCTCCTCGCCCCCGGGCACGACGAACGCCGCGGCGCTCTGTCGCACCTGGAAGCCGTCGCCCTTGGCCACCGGCTCTCCGTCGAGGAGCACGTTGAAGTGCTCGGCGGCGAGGCCGGGCGCCTGCTGGCCGCTCGCCTTGTTGAGCACCGAGACGCCCATCTGCCACGGCGTCTCCTTGGACTCGCGGTGCCACAGCAGGTCGACCGGCCAGTCGCAGGCTTCGCCGACCGGGATCTGGTCGATCGCGACGCCGCCCCCGCCCTCGGGTGCGGCGGCGGGCTGCTCGCCGTCGTCGAACGCCGGGGCGTCGGCGGGCGCCGCTTCCCCCTTGCCTTGCGCGAGCGCGGCGCTGCTCAGCAGCATCGCGGCCGCCAGCGCGGCCCCCTGGGCAACTCTCTGGCGAACCCGCATCAGCTCTTCTCGGTCTTCTGGAGGTACTTGACCTTCACGTAGTTCTTGCCCGTGGCGAAGACCACCACGTCCTCGTCGTGCAGCTCCATCACCTGCTTGGGCTTGAGGCGGTGCCGCTTCTTGTCGCGGACGACCACCAGCGCCTTGCCGCACATGTTCTTGATCTGGTGCTTGTAGCCCTTGCCCTCCTTGACGACCTCGAGCTTGGCGTGGGGGTCCTGCACGCCCTCCCACTTGGGCAGCACCCACTGGAGCTGCCGCTTGTTGTTGCCGATCACGATGTCGTCGGTCTCGATCGCCTTGGACTGGCCGCGGAACTGCCCGGTGAGCACCTTGAGCTCACCCCCGGAGACGAACGAAGGCAGCGAGTAGGTCGCGCCGCCGATGCCGAACCCGAGGGTCATCGGGATGAGCAGCGAGGCGTAGGCGTCGTACTCACCGCCGACCTTCTCGAGGACCACCCAGATCAGGACCGCCAGGGCGCCGCCGAGGAAGCCGCCGATCGCGGCGAGCCAGGTGGTCTTGTCCAGGGTCGTGATGCGGGAGCTCAGCCCGACCAGCGTGCCGACCAGCAGGTAGCAGGCCAGCTTGGGGAGCATCGCGTCCATCGTGGTGCCGGCCAGCTCGGCCAGCAGGTGGATGGCGAGGCCGGCGAGCAGCCCGCCGATCCCGCCGACGACCGACGCGAGCAGCCCCTGGCCGAAGACCCGGAGGGCTCCCTGGCCGTCCTGGATTCCGCGCAGCAGGTTGCAGGAGAACGCCACAGCGAGGCCCATGAAGGCGAAGTAGGCGACCCGCTCGAACATCTCCGAGCCGCCCTCGAAGAGGCCCAGCTCCGCCACCACCTCCAGGGCGAGGACGAACAACGCCCACCCGATCAGGCCGCCCAGGGCCCCCAGGGTGGGGTTGAACAGGAAACGAAGCGGGTTGTTGACCAGCAGGGATCGAAACACTCGGAGCTCCCTCGGAGGAACGCGGGATCCTACCAGCGACGGAGCCTACTCGTCGTCCCGCCGGACCGCTCCGTCTCGGCCGGTGCCGCCCAGGCGAGGGCCGAAGAAGACCCCTCCGCCGCTCCCGCTCTCTTCGCAGGCGGGTCGTCGATCGTTCTGGACGGCCGCCTCCGCGTCGCGCCAACCGGCGAGGAGGTGCTCGCACAGCGAGCTCATGGTCGCCCGGTCGGCGGTCAGATCACGGGTCGCGGAGATCGCGGCCGGGGCCCGCGCGGCCCGCGCCGCCTGGAGCAGCAGCTTCTGGAGCTGGCCGGCCACCTCGTCCGCCGCCTCGGGCTGGAACCGGGCGGTCGCCAGGAAGCGCTGGAGCTCCTGCCGGAACATTCCCTGGCGGGTCGGATCCATCAGCGCGATCACGGGGCCCAGCGCTTCGGTCCAGGCGGCTCGGGCGACTTCGATCGTCATCACAGGGCTCCGGCGTCCGGGGGCGGGGGGCGGGTCGGCTGCGGGATGTGCGGTGAGCCCGAGACCTGCCAGGCGACGAAACCGTACCCGGTCTCCCGGGCGATCGGGGTCAGCCGGACCGGCCCCGCGGTGACCGGTCGGTCGCCCTGCAGGAACGGGGCGAGCCGCGCCGAGCCGACCCACTCCTCGTCGAAGGTGAGCACGAGCGCGACCCGCTCGGCGACCAGCCAGCGTCCGAACGCCTCTTCGTCCAGCCCCTCGGGCACCATGCCCTGGGACCAGAGGTGGACGACGCGACGGTTGGGGCGGCGGGACAGCCAGGTCGCCGGGATCAGGTCGGCGACCAGCGCGACGTCGTCGGGGTAGGCGTCCTCGACCCAGCGGACGAGCCGGACCTGCGTCCCGTACCAGGTGTCGCTCCGCTCCAGCTGATCGCGGAGCTCGCCCTGCCATTGCCAGCCGGCGAGCAGGATCCCCGCCGCCACCACGGCGGCGCCGCCCAGTCGCAGGGCGTCGGTCTGCTCCCTGGCCCGGTGCGCGACCAGCCCGGCGAAGAGCCCGATGAACGGGACGGTGGGGCACATCCACTTCCAGAACAGGTTGTGGTCCCAGCCGTAGGACGACAGGAAGACGGCGAGCGCGAAGAAACCGGTCATAGCGCCGCCGCACAGGGCGAGCAGCCAGGTGCGCTCGCGCGCCGTCGGATCGGCGCCGGGGCGACGCAGGGCGAGCACCAGGCCGACGATCGCGAGACCGACGACGGCGGTGCCCACGTGGGGCAGCACGATCCGGCCGAACACCTGGGCGACCGTGGCGAGGCCGGCGCGCTCCTCGCCGGTGCTCCGCTCGGCCACCGAGCCCCAGAACGCGAACGTGCCCAGGGCCGCCCGGTAGTACAGCGACCAGGCGACCACGACGGCGGCGGCGATCCCGACGCCGGCGCCCGTGCGTCGATCCCGGCGGTGCAGCGCCAGCAACGCCATCACCGGGAGCAGCGTGAACGCGGCGTCGAAGCGGGTCAGGAACGCCAGCGACAGGGCGATCCCCCCGGAGATCGGGCGGCGCTCCCCGAACAGGAACACCGCGGCGAGGGACAACGCCACGAAGGTCGACATGCGCAGCGGGGTCGCCGAGACCAGCGCGAAGTCCGGCTGGAACGCCACCACGAGGCCGCCGACGAGCCCCGCGGGGGGGCCGATCCAGCGCCAGCCGATCGCGCACGTCAGGCCCGCCGCGCAGGCCCCGGCGGTCGCGGCGACGATCTCGCCGCCCAGCTCCGCGTCCCCGGTGAGTCCCATCACCAGCGCCGACAGCGTCGTGTAGAGCGGCATGTGCTCCGTCTCCACGTAGCGGAAGCCGGAGCGGAGGGTGCCGAGGATCAAGCCGAGGTTGCCGTAGTCCTCTTCTTCGCTGCCGAAGTAGCGGGTGGTCAGGGCGACGCGCCACGCCAGGGCGATCAGCCCCACCGCGACGGGGCCGAGGAGGACGCCACGGTCCCTGGGGTCCTCGCCGTTCACCCCCTGGAGGGTGCCATACTGCCGCCGTGAACCGCTCGCTCCCGATCCTCATGCTCCTGCTGTTCGTGCTCGCGGGCTGCGGCGTCCGCATCCTCCAGGACCCGATCGACGACGACGACAGCGCCCCGCAGGACGACGACGACGCGACCGACGACGACGACGCGACCGACGACGACGACGCCACCGACGACGACGAC
>CAYQEG010000007.1:35464-85362 GCA_964416435.1 uncultured Rickettsiales bacterium | reverse complement strand
CAGGCTCAGGGCGACGTGGAAGAAGAAGGGCCGAGGGAGCCGGGTCTTCCGGGTCCGGTGCACCTTGACGACCGCGGCGAGGTCGATCCCGTCGACGTACTCCATGACGACGTAGTACTCGTCGCCGATCCGCCGGAGGTCGAAGACCTTGACGATGTTGGCGTGCTCCAGGAGGCCGAGCAGCCGAGCTTCGCGCACCAGCTGGCGGATGAAGTAGCTGTCCATCGCCAGGCCGCGATGGAGACGCTTCAGGGCGACCCGGGTCCGGAAGCCGTCGTCCCCCAGGCGCTCGGCCAGGAACACGTCCGCCATCCCGCCTTCACCGATCTTGTGAAGGAGGCGGAACTCGCCCTGTACTCCGATGCCTTCTGCCATCCTGGTCCGGCTTCCCCTCCTGCGACTCGGGCTATTCGCCCTGCCGCAGGACCCCCGCCCCGGTGTTGGTGTCGCCGATGGTCGTATCGACCACGTGCCCGACGTCTTCGATGTCGATCGTGTCCGGGTAGAGCGTCACGTCGACCTGCAAGGTGCCCCGCTCGTACAGGACCGAGTCCTTCCAGACATGGAAGCCGGGCTTGTAGACGGTGACCTCGTAGTAGTAGCCGTCGGGCATGCCCAGCGACTCTCCGTCGTCCCCGCTGATGTGATCGACGGTCCAGCTGCCGCCCTCCGTCGTCACCGCGAGGCCGCGGGCCGAGTCGGGGAGCGGCTCCGTCGAGCGGCTGCCGCCGCGACCGACGTCCGTCGAGTCATCGGGCGCCTGGGGAATGACCGACACCTTGGCGAACGGGATCGCGCGCCCCTCGGGGTCGAGCACCAGGCCGACGAGCATGTCCGGGTCTTTGCTCTTGCCGCGGCCGCCCGTCGTCGCGCAGGCCGCCAGCAGCAACGCCGCAGCGCTGAACAGGAGCAGGGTTCGGGTGATCTTCATGGACAGTCTCCCGGGGCGCCTACTGGTTCGGGTCCAGCTCGATGTCGTTCGGCTCGTAGTCGTTGCAGCCAACGGAGGAGGCGACGAGCTGAAGGTCATCGGAGCAGGCGAGCCGGATATCCCGGGCGTCCTCTGGGCTCGAGAGGCTCGTGGCCGCGGAGTAGCGGGTGCGGCACCGCTCGACATACTCCTCCGCCGGCCCGCCCTGGTAGGCCGACCCGTCGGTCTCGTTCCGGCCGTCGTAGCCGAAGTCGGCCCACATGGCGTCCCACGTCTCCAGGCAGCCGTCCACGTATCGGGCGTTCTCGACACACAGCTGGTTGCACGTCTGGAGGCAGCCGCTGAGGGTGAGGGCGCCGGTGAAGAGTGCCGCTCCGAGCAGGCACATACTGATCCGCATCGATTCTCTCCGCAGGTCCGGGGGCCCAGGCGCACCTCGCCATCGCCCCTCTGGGTCCCCGATTTGTACCACGGCTGCCATTGGAACGTCGACGCGCGTGGAGCGCGTGCGCGTGAGCGCGAGGAGCGCGCGGCTCAGCGAGCGGCTCGAAGGGTGCCGCCTCCGAGCACCTCGCCGCCACCCTCGCCGCCGTACAGCACCACCGCCTGGCCCGGCGCGGCCGCTCGAACGGGGGCCGCGAGACGCAGCTCCGCGACCGACCCGGAGGCCGAGACGGCGGCGACGTTGGCCGGCCGGCTGCGATAGCGCACCCGGACCGACAGCGCCTCCCCGGGCTCCGGCGGTCGCAGCCAGGCCCAGTCGGCGACGACGAGGATGTCGCTGTCGAGGCGTTCCGGCGGGGTCACCACGAGTCGGCGGCGAGCCGCGTCGATGCGCTGCACGTACAGCGGCTGCTCCGCCGAGATCCCGAGGCCCCGGCGCTGGCCGATCGTGTAGGCGTGCACGCCATCGTGGCGACCGAGCACCCGGCCCGCCTCGTCGACGATGTCGCCCGGCTCCCCGGCCCCGCCCCGGGACGCGACGAAGTCGGCCACCTTGCCCTCCCCGACGAAGCAGATGTCCTGGGAGTCCGGCTTGTCGCTGGTGCGCACGCCCAACCGCCGCGCGTGCGCCCTGGCCTGCTCCTTGGTCTGACCACCCAGCGGGAACGTCAGCCGCTCCAGCGCCGTCCGAGCCATCCCGTACAGGAAGTACGACTGGTCCTTGAGGGGGTCCCGACCCGCGAGCAGGCGCGGCCGACCCTCGTCGTCCCGCACGGCCTGGGCGTAGTGGCCGGTCGCGAGCCACCGGGCGTCCAGATCCAGCGAACGACCGAGCAGGAAGTCGAACTTGAGGACGTTGTTGCACACGACGCACGGATTCGGTGTTGTGCCCGTTTTATAGGCATTTACGAACGTATCTATGACGTGTGAATCGAAGTCTGCCCGGTAGTCCAGGACGTAGTGCGGGACGCCCAGCGCGGCGCAGACCCGGCGCGCGTCGGAGATGTCCGACGGGGTGCAGCAGCCGCCCTCGAACGCGTCGTCAGCGGGCGCCTCGTAGAGCGACAGGGTGACGCCCACGACCTCGCAGCCGCGCTCGTGGAGCAGCGCCGCGACGACCGACGAGTCGACTCCGCCGCTCATCGCGACGACGACGCGCTCGCCGGGGTCCGGCAGCTGCTCTTTCAACGGGACCTCAGGCGGAGGCGGGCTGGTTCAGGGCGCGCAGTCGCTGCACCTCGGCGACGGTCGCCTCGAGCACGGCGTCGACGTCGGCTTCGGTCGTGCTCCGGCCGAGGGAGAAGCGAATCGCCGCGTCGAGCCAGCGCGGATCCTTGCCGAGAGCGAGGAGGACATGGCTGGGATCCAGCGAGCCGGAAGTGCATGCAGAGCCGGTACTTACCGCGATTCCCTTGAGATCCAGGCTGAGCACCAGACCCTCGCCGTCCACCGCGTCGAAGCTGACGTTGCTGGTGTTCGGGAGGCGCGACGCCAGGTCGCCGTTGACCTCCACGCCGTCCAGTCGAGCGAGGAGGCCCTGCTCCAGGCGGTCCCGCAGCCGGGCGGTCTGCGCCATCGCCTCGGGCGTGACGTAGTCCGCCGCGAGCTCCGCGGCGCGGCCGAACCCGACGATCCCGGCGGTGTTGTAGGTGCCGCACCGCCGCTTGCGCTCCTGTCCCCCACCCCGGAGCAGCGGCTCGAACGGCGTGCGCCGCTTGAGGTACATCGCGCCGACGCCCTTCGGGCCGTAGATCTTGTGCCCCGACACGGACATCAGGTCCACGCCCATGGCGCCGACGTCCACCGGGATCTTCCCCAGCGCGTTCACGGCGTCGGTGTGGAAGAGGACGCCCCGCTCGTGGGCGATCGCGGCCAGCTCCGCGATGGGCGCGACGTCACCGAGCTCGTTGTTGGCGAGCATCACCGACGCGAGGATCGTGTCATCGCGGATCGCTGCCCGCAGCTCTTCGGGGTCGGTGCGACCCTGGTCGTCCACCCCCAGCCAGGTGAACTCGAAGCCGTGCAGCTTCTCCATCCCTTCGGCGCAGTCGAGGATCGCCTTGTGCTCGACCGACGACGAGATGATGTGTCGACCCTTGTCGCGCAGCGCGAGCCCGACGCCGAGGAGCGCGGTGTTGTCCGACTCCGTTCCCCCGCTGGTGAAGAAGACGTCACGCTGGGGTGCGGAGATCAGGGCGCACAGCTGCTCGCGGGCAGCCTCGATCGCCTCCTTCGGCTCCCGGCCGGCCCAGTGGATCGAGGACGCGTTGCCCCATTCGGACTCGTACCAGGGCCACATCGCCTCCAGCACCTCCGGGCGCACGGGCGTCGTCGCGTTGTGGTCCATGTAGATCGCGGTCACTGATCTTCCTTCCAGCCGATCTGCGGCCCCAGGCGGGCCGCCATGGTTGCTCCGATTCCCTCGACCTGCAACAGGCCGGCGGGGCGGGCCAGAAGGCCGGCCTCCGCCGCCCTGGCGAGCCGGCCTGCGAGCACCGGGCCGACCCGGTCGAGCTCCTCCCAGACCCGCGGGTCCGACTCCGAGGGGGAGATCGGCCAGCCGAAGGCCGCGGCCGTCCGGGGATCCACCCCGGCGGGAGCGCTCGTCGGCAGCTCCTCCAGCCGCTCGACCGGGGCCGCCACGAGGGACGGCAGCAGCGCGATGGCCACCAGGATCACCGCGAGGAGGAACGCTCCCAGGGTGGTGTCCGGTCGATCTCGCTCCATCGCTCCTCCCCCGCGGCGGCGGGCAGTTCGATCCCGGCGATCCCCAGCGGCTCGTCCGGCTCCCAGGCGATGACACGACGGCCGAGCTCGGCGTGATCCAGCTCGATCCAGAGCGCGTGACCGGGGAGCAGGTCGGGCAGGCGGTCGGCCCACTCGACGACCGCCACCCCGACGACTCCGGCGCGGTCGCCGAAGCCCAGGTCCTCCGCCTCGGCCTCCGAGGCGACGCGGTACAGGTCGATGTGCAGGACGGCCAGTCGGCCCGGGTACTCGTTGGCCAGCGCGAACGTAGGGCTTCGTACCGCAACCGACCGGGGCACGTCCAGCCCCTTCGCCAGCCCCTGCACGAACGTCGTCTTGCCCGCCCCCAGCGGGCCGCACAGCGCGATGACGTCCCCGTCCCGGCAGAGCCGGCCGACCCGCTCTCCGAGCAGCCGGGTCGCCCCGTCGTCGACGAGGAGCGCGGTCTGGGCGACGCTCACGGGCGACACGCGAACACCGGCGGGATGCGACCCTCCCGAGCTCGCCGCCAGGCCTCGCCGAGCGCGCCGCTGATGTCGGACGCGAGGACCGCCGGCTCCCCCCGCTGCTCCCGGGCGACGTCCCCGGCCAGGCCATGCCAGTACACCGCGGCGGCGGTGGCCTCCGCGGGGGCGACGCCCCGGGCGAGCAGCGCGCCGACGACCCCGGTGAGCACGTCTCCGGACCCGGCCGTGGCCATGCCCGGGTTGCCGGTGGGGTTGATCCGAGCCGCCCCCGCAGGGGTCGCGATGACGGTACCGGCGCCCTTGAGGGCGACCGTCGCGTCCGCTTCGCGGGCGAGCTGGCGCGCCGCGGCGACGCGACGGCTCGACAGCTCCGTCCAGGGGCTGGTCATGAGGCGCGCCATCTCGCCGGGGTGCGGCGTGAGCACCCGCTCCCCGCCATCCCGGGCCGGAATGGTGGGCAGCGAAGCGATGCAGTTCAGGGCGTCGGCGTCGAACACGGCGGGCGTCTCGGCCTCGGTGTACAGGCGGCGGACCAGCTCGGAGGTCTGCGCCGACGTCCCCAACCCCGGCCCGATCGCCACCGCCGAGCGCTCGCCGGCGAGCTTCAGCACGCGGTCCACCTCGTTCAGCTCGAAGCGCTCGACCATCACCTCGGGCGCGAGCCGCCGCAGGTCGGACCCGGCGGGGGCGGCCAGGGTGACCAGGCCCGCGCCGGCGCACAGCGCCGCTTCCGCGCACAGCGCAGCGGCGCCCTCCTTGCCGGGGCCTCCAGCGATCACCAGCAGGTGGCCGTGGCTGCCCTTGTGAGCCGCCTGGGGGGCGGGCGGCACCGCCGCGCCGAGCACCGAGGCGTCCACCAGTCGGAGCAGGTCCGGGATGAGGTCGAGCCAGCGCTCGGCCGGGATCCCGATGTCCGCGCGGACCAGGGAACCGGAGCGAGCCCGCCCGGGCGGCAACATGTGGCCCACCTTCAAGGCGGCGAAGGTGACCGTCACGTCCGCCTCGACCGAGCGGCCGAGCTCGGCCCCCGACGTGCCCGAGATGCCCGACGGCACGTCGACGGCGAGCACCGGGACGCCGGCCTGGCGCGCCTCCCCGATCGCGTCGATGGCGGCGGCGAATCGGCCCTCGACCGTCCGGCCGAGGCCGGTGCCGAAGATCGCGTCCACGAGCACCCCGGCGTCGGCCCATCGCCGGGTGGCGAACGCCAGGGGCTCCGAGCCGGGCGCTTCACGGATCGTCACGCCGACCGCGACCGCCATCTCCGCCTGCCGCGCCGGGTCGCCGTGCAGCCGGGTCAGCCGGGTCAGCAGGGTCACCTCGACGGGAACGCCCAGGAGGTGCAGCCGGCGGGCCATCGCGAGGCCGTCGCCGCCGTTGTTGCCGACCCCGCAGACGATGCAGACGCCGCGGTCGAGGCGCCCGGAGAAGCGCTCCAGCAGCACCTCGCAGCAGGCCCACGCCGCGCTCTCCATGAGCACCAGGCCAGGCACGCCGAGCTCTTCGATCGTCCGGCGATCGAGCTCCGCCATCTGCTCGGCGGTCAGCAGAGGCGCGGACGTCACGCCAGCAGAGCCTTCATGTCACGCACCGCCGCGTCCAGCCCGCTGAACACCGCCCGTGCGATGAGCGCGTGGCCGATGTTGTACTCCTCGATGAGGTCGAGGGCGGTCAGGGCCTGGACGTTGTGATAGTGCAGTCCGTGGCCGGCGGCGACGAAGAGCCCGAGGTCCCGCGCCAGCGTCGCCGCGGCATCGATCCGGGCCAGCTCGCTGCCCACCTGGTCGGGGGTCGCCTCGGCGTAGGCGGCCGTGTTCAGCTCGATCGTCCGTACGCCCAGCTCGGCGGTGGCGCGCACCTGGACCTCCGTCGGGTCGGTGAAGATCGCCATCCGGATCCCGAGTTCGGTCAGCGCGGCGGTCGCCGCACGCACCTCAGCCCGGACCGTCGCGTCGGTGAGGTCGAGGCCACCTTCGGTGGTCACCTCCCCTTCCCGCTCGGGCACCAGGGTCACCTGGTGGGGTCGGATGCGCCGCGCGATCGCGACCATCTCGTCGGTCGCCGCCATCTCGACGTTCAGGCGGGTCTGGACCGTCGCGGCCAGGACCTCCAGGTCCCGCTCGTTGATGTGCCGACGGTCCATCCGGATGTGGCACGTGATCTGGTCCGCGCCGGCCATCTCGGCGATGGCGGCGCCGGGCACGGGGTCCGGATAGGCGACCTGACGGGCCTGGCGGATGGTTGCGATGTGGTCGATGTTGACGCCCAGGTCTGCCATGGGACGTCCCTCCTCGGGGGGCGGGTTGCTCGCGCCGAAGCGACGCGATCGAGTCAGCCGCCCAGGGACGCTCCCGCGACCGAGGCCAACCGATCGGCCCAGGCTTCTACCAGATCCGCGTCCGGCCCCTCGACCTGGATCCGCAGGTACGGCTCCGTGCCGGAATAGCGGACCAGGGAGCGGCCGCCTCCGTCTTCGATCGCGCTGAGCACGGGTCGGACCTCCGGTCCGCCGAGCAGCCGGTCGATGGGAGGACGGGCGCCGTCGGGCACCTTGCGCTTCGCGGACGGGAAGCGGGGGATCGCTCCGAGCAGCTCCGACAACGGTCGTCCGGCGGCCGCGGCGCTCCGGAGCACCGTGAGTCCCACCCGAATCCCGTCGCCCGTCGGGCACAGGTCGGGCGTCAGGACATGCCCCGAAGACTCGCCGCCGAGGTTGCAGCCCCGCTCCACCATCGCCGCCGCGACGTGCCGGTCCCCGACCGGCGTGCGGATCAGGCTCAAGCCGCGCTCGCCCAGCCAGGCCTCCAGCCCGCTGTTGCTGGTCACCGTGCCGACGATCGCGCCGCCGCGAAGCGTGCCCGCGTCGGCCATCTGGCCGGCGAGGAACCCGAGGATCGCGTCACCGTCGTGCACGCCGCCGAGCTCGTCGACCACCATGATCCGGTCGCCGTCGCCGTCCACGACGATCCCGCCCCAGGCGCCGACCGCGACCACCTTCACAGCCGCAGCCTCGGGGTGCACCGCGCCGACCCCCTCGTTGATGTTCCGCCCGTCGGGGGCCGCAGCCACCGCCACCGCGTCGGGGCCGAGCAGCTCGGCGAACAGGCCCGCGGCCGCTCCCGCGGCGTCGTCGAAGACGAGGGGGCCGGGCCAGGCGTCGTCCTGGACGAGGGACGCCAGGTAGTCGGCGCGGACCCGGTCGACGTGGCTCCAGTCCACCGAACCTCGGGGGCCGGACACCCGGATCGGCCCCTCGAACAGCTCCTCGACCGCGCTCTGAAGGTCGTCCGTAGCCTTGAGGCCGTCCGGGCCGAAGAACTTGAGCCCGTTGTCGTGGAACGGGTTGTGGGACGCGGTGATCATCACGCCGCCGCTCCAGGCGGCCTCGGCGGCGAGCGCCCGGGAGAGCGCTGGCGTCGGCAGCACCCCGAGATCCACCACGTCGGCGCCGACGGCCGTCAGCCCATCGAGCAGCGAGTCCCGGATCCAGGGTCCCGAGATCCGGGTGTCCCGGGCGACGGCGATCACCGCGTCGGCCCCCAGGGCGGTGGCGAACGCCGCCCCCAGGCGCTCGACCTCACCCGCTCCGAGCAGGCCTTCCCCGGCCCTCCCCCGTACTCCGTCGGTTCCGAAGATGCTCATCCGCCCTCCTCGGGCGCGGGGGTTGGTTCCGGGGTCGACTCCGGGGTGGGAGGCTCCGGGGGAGCCTTGACCTTGAATATCTCGGGGCGCACCGACACGAGCTCGACCTCGGCGGCCCTCGGGTGGTCGATCACGACGCGCACCGCCGGCGGCGCGCCATCGTCGGCCGACGGCGACCAGATCACCACCGCCGCGGACTCGGGGGGGAACACCAGCTGATCGGGCGTCCCGCCCAGCCGCACCGCGAGCCCGCCGCGGCGCAGGTCCTCGAGCACCGGCACCGGGCCCTTCAACCGCACGAGGCAGCTCGTCGGCGTCACGTCGTACCCGTCCCACGCCTCGGACGTCTCCAGCGAGAGCGCCGAGAACTCCTGCTCCGCCTGGGCCTCCTCCACCGCGAAGGTCACCTGCACGCTGCGCGGCGCGTCGGCGAGCACGTGGAGCTGTCCGAGATCGAGGCTGACCGTCCCTTCGAACGGCGCCTTGAGGTTGTCGAGCCTCAGCGGCACCGTCTGCACGAACTCCAGCGACTGGAGGTCCCGCTTGCTCCCGGTCAGCGTCGCGGAGGCAGGCAGCACCCCCCGGGACACCTCGACGAACCCCGTCGGGAGCGTGCCCCGGGTCCGGAGCAGCACCGGCACCGTGACCGTCGCCGTCTCGTCGAACACCAGCTCGGTCTCGGCCGGCGAGACGGTGTCCACCTGCACCTCATCGGTCACCCCTCCGGGGGGCCGCAGGAAGCTGTGCACGGTGCGGCCCGCTTCGGCCTCTCGCAGGTCGACGACGTACCGGATCTCGACCTCGCGGGCCTTCTGGACGAGGCGGTTCACGGCGATGCGAGACCCGGAGACGCGCAGGCGCACCGGATCCGGCGGGGCGTCGTCGTTCATCAGGACCAGCCGGTCGGCCGGCTCGGGCCACAGGTAGTCGACGGGCGCCTCGATGGTCGCGTGGTAGATCTGCTCGCCCTGGGCCAGGAACCAGGCCCCCATGGCCAGCAACACGCTCGTCGCCTTGAGGGCCAGGTTGTCGGTGAGGGCTGCGCGCAGGTTCATCGCCGGCCCCCTTCTGCCGGCGGGAAGCTGCCGGACGACTTCTTGCGCGCCGGGGTGAAGGTGCCCGTGGTGCTCAGGTCGGTCTGCTCCATGGACAGCAGCTCCTGCACCTTCAGCCGCAGCTCGTCTGGAGAGTCGACGCTGTACAGCTCGCCGTGGAACGCGATGGAGACCGCGCGGCGCTCCTCGGAGACCACGAAGACCATGCAGTCGGTCTCCTCGGTCTGCCCGATGGCGGCGCGGTGGCGGGTGCCGAGGTTGGGGCGCAGGTCCGGTCGGGTCGACAGCGGCAGGAACGACGCGGCGATCCAGGCCCGGTCTCCCCGGATCACGACGGCGCCGTCGTGGATGGGGCTCGTCGGCTGGAAGATCGCCACCAGCAGCTCCTCCGTCAGCGCAGCGTCCAGGTCGGTCGCCTGCTCCTCCAGCTCGTCGAGCGAGGCGTCCCGCTCCACGGCGATGAGCGCGCCCCGCCCCTGGTCGGCCAACCGGAAGCAGGCCCGGGCGAGGATCTGGTAGGTCGACAGCTTCTCGCGTCGGGCGACGCCGCCGACCAGCGGGTTGCCGACCCGCGCGAGGGCGCGACGGATGTCGTCCTGGAACAGGATGATCAGCGCGACGACCAGGTAGAAGCTGAACCGCTCGAAGATCCAGATGACGGTGTTCAGCGCGAGCGCCCGGGCGAACCCGTAGACCGCCGCGAGCACCATCAGGCCGCCGAGCACCTGGAACGCCCGCGTGCCCTTGAGCAGCAGGAGCACCCGGTAGATCAGGATCGCGACGACGACGATGTCGACGGCGTCGACGAGCCGGAGGCCGGCGAGGATCTCGCTCATCGTCGCGCGTCTCGGAGCGCGCCGGCGACATCGACGGCTCGGCGGGTCGCGCCGACGTCGTGCACGCGCACGATGCTGGCGCCGTCATGGACCGCGGCGCCCGCCGCGATGAGCGAGCCCTCGAGGCGCTGCTCGGGCTCGTGCCCGAACAGGCGACCGAGGAAGGACTTCCGAGACGCGCCGACCAGGATCGGCCGGTCGAGGGCGTGCAGGCAGCCCAGGTTGGCGAGCAGATCGACGCAGCCCTGCGCGCTCTTGCCGAACCCGATGCCGGGATCGATCGCCTGGCGCTCGGCCGGGATCCCCGCCGCCGTCGCGGCGGCGCAGCGGTCTGCGAGGGCGTCGGCGACCTCGCTCAGCAGGTGGGTGTAGCGCACGTCGGCCTGCATGGTACGCGGGGTGCCACGCATGTGCATGAGCACCACGGCGGCCCCCGCGCGGGCCGCTTCGGCCAGCAGACCGGGGTCGCGCAGGCCCCCCGAGACGTCGTTGACGATCACCGCGCCGCGCTGCAGCCCCTCTCGGGCCACCCGACCGCGCCAGGTGTCGACGGAGATCGGGAGCGGGTAGCCCCGCCGGGCGAGCGCCTCGAGGACCGGCATGACGCGCTCGAGTTCGGCCTCCTCCCCGACCTCGTCGGCCCCCGGCCGGGTGCTCTCGCCGCCGATGTCGAGTAGATCGGCGCCCTCCTGGAGGACGCGATCGGCCCGCTGCAGCGCGGCGTCCACCGACGCGTAGCGGCCGCCGTCGAAGAACGAGTCGGGGGTGACGTTGAGGATCGCCATGACCGCGGTCCGGCCGGCGGCCAGGCTTCCGGAGGCCCAGCTCAGCGGCCGCGGTGGGGCGGTCAACTCAGGGACTCAGGCCATCGACTCCGCGCCGCTGTTGCCGTAGGCGCGGAGCATCCGGGCGACCTCGTCGCCGGTCAACGTCTCCCGCTCCAGCAGCGCGAGGCTGACGTCGTGCAGGGCCGCGATGTTGCTCTTGACCAGGTCCCGGGCGCGGGCGTAGCCGTCGGTGACGATCCGTCTGATCTCGGAGTCGATCTTCTTGGCCGTCTCCTCCGAGACGTCGTTGCGATCGTGGAGCTCGCGGCCGAGGAAGACGTTCTCGTCCTTCTTGCCGAAGGTCAGCGGCCCCATGGCGTCGGACATGCCCCACTCGCAGACCATCTTGCGGGCCAGCGTCGTGGCCCGTTCGATGTCGTTGCCAGCGCCGGTGGTGACCTGGTTCAGCGCCACCTCTTCGGCCGCGCGACCGCCCATGAGGATGGCGATGTTGTCCAGCAGGTGCTGACGACCGAGGGTCAGTCGGTCCTCCTCCGGGAGCTGCTGGGTCAAGCCCAGAGCGCGCCCCCGGGGGATGATCGTGACCCGGTACAGCGGGTCCGCGCCGGGCAACAGCGCCGCGACGAGGGCGTGGCCGGCCTCGTGATAGGCGGTGGTCTTGCGCTCCTCCTCGGAGACGACCAGCGACCGCCGCTCGGCGCCCATCATGACCTTGTCCTTGGCTGCCTCGATGTCGACCATCGTGACCTGCTCGCGGTCCATCCGGGCGGCCAGCAGCGCCGCCTCGTTCATCACGTTGCTCAGGTCGGCGCCGGTGAAGCCGGGCGTGCCGCGGGCGATCTTGGCCAACTGGACGTCGTCGGCGATCGGCAGGTCGCGGGCGTGGATCTCCAGGATCATCTCGCGCCCGCGCACGTCCGGGCGGGGCACGGTGACGCGGCGGTCGAAGCGGCCGGGCCGCAGCAACGCCGGGTCGAGCACATCGGGCCGGTTGGTCGCGGCGATGAGGATGACCCCCTCGTTGCCCTCGAAGCCGTCCATCTCCACCAGCAGCTGGTTGAGGGTCTGCTCCCGCTCGTCGTGGCCGCCGCCCAGGCCGGCGCCGCGGTGACGACCGACGGCGTCGATCTCGTCGATGAAGATGATGCAGGGGGCGTTCTTCTTGCCCTGCTCGAACAGGTCACGGACGCGCGAAGCGCCGACGCCGACGAACATCTCGACGAAGTCCGAGCCCGAGATCGAGAAGAAGGGCACGCCCGCCTCGCCGGCGATGGCGCGGGCGAGCAGCGTCTTGCCGGTGCCGGGCGGCCCCATCAGCAGCACGCCCTTGGGGATGCGGCCTCCGAGACGTGTGATCTTCTTCGGGGCCTTGAGGAACTGGACGATCTCTTCGAGTTCTTCTTTCGCTTCTTCGACGCCGGCCACGTCCTTGAACGTGACCTGCTTCGCGTTCTCGCTCAGCAGGCGCGCCTTCGACTTACCGAACTGCATCGCCTTGCCGCCGCCGACCTGCAGCTGGCGCATCAGGAACACGAGGAAGAACACGATGAAGATCAGCGGAAGCCACTGGAACAGGGCCGTTCCCCAGCCACGGTCCTTGCCCTCGAGGTACTCGACCCGGACGCCGGCGTCGGCCAGGCGTCCCTGCCAGTACTCCTCCTTGATCGGACCGCGCGTGACGATGCGGGTCGCGGGGTCGTCGGACAGCTGACCGCTGACCTCTTCGGCCCCGGTCACCGTGATCTTGTCGACCTCACCGGCGTCCACCTTCTGGGTGAACTCGGTCCAGGTGAGGCGTTCCACCTTGGGCGGGCCCTGGTTCCTCATCACCGCCAGCAGCAGGAGTGCCAGCAGGACGATGAACAGCCAGAAGGCGAGGGTCTTGTGGGCTTGCTTCATCGGTTCATCCAGCCTCGAGCCGATCGGCGTCGGGGCGATCGGCGGAAGTGTACAGCAACATCGAGTCGGCGCTCTCCGGCCGGATCGGCGCGAGCTCGGAAGCCCGCACCCCGACCAGCCAGAGCACCTCGCCCGCGGCGTCGACGACGACGGGCCAACCGGCGCGGCGATCCCGGGGCACCCCGGCCTCGGCGAGCAGCTCCCGCACGGACCGGGAGCCGCCCAGGCCGAACGGCCTCATGCGACGGCCCGTGCCGGCCGCCTCGACGGAGAGCGATCCCGCCCGGCCCCCGTCGACCAGCGCGTGGTCGATCCCCGCGCCGGCCTCGCCGAGCTGCTCGTGCGCCTCGACAGGATCGAGGCGACGGCAACCGATCGATCGCCCCCCCCAGCGAACGGGCATGTCCTCGACGAGCGGGGCCGCGTCCGGGCCGAGCCCCTCCAGCTTCAGCGGCGCCCGGGAGAGGTCGACCCGATCGCCCGCGGTGCGGGCGTTCCACCCGGCGCCGAGGTGACGCACGCGGGCCTTTCCACCCCGCTCGGCGTCCGCGAGGACATCGAGCAACGCTCGGCGGGCCGGTCCGCGACCGTCGGGGTTCATCGAGCTGCGCAGGAGCACCAGGGCGATCTCCACGTCGAGGCGGACGAGCCCCGGACGATCGAACGTAGCCGCGCCCGGGCTGGCGTGCAGCAGCACCGCCGGACGGGCCGCGTCCGATTCCTTCAAGAGGTAGGTCCGGCGCGCCCCCGCTCGCAATCCCGCTTGCAGCAGCGAGCGCTCCGCCGCGGGGTCGGTGGCGCGGAGGGCGGGCACCACGACGTGGCGGATCCGGCTGCGCGCAAACCGCAGGTCGGCGTTGCTCGGGTCGATCCGAAACGGCCAGCCCCGCTCCGCCGCCAGCGCCTCGATCGAGGACCGGGGCACATCCAGGAGCGGGCGACGCAGCCGCCCACGGGCCGGACTCATGCCCGCCGCTCGCTCGGACGGCACGCCCTGCTCGGCCAGGAGGAGCAGCGTCTCGACCTGGTCGTCCCGCTGGTGGGCGAGGTAGATCGGGGCGCCACCTTCGCGGTCGCTGAGCTCCCGAAGCCAGCCGTACCGGACGGCGCGAGCCGCGGACTGCAGCCCCTCGGCGGCGGCGCGGTTGGGATCAGGGCGGCGTCGGACCGACGCGAACCCCGTGCGCAGCTCGGCGGCCAGGGCCTTCACGGACGCGACGTCATCCGCCGCGCCGTCTCGGAGGCCGTGGTCGAGGCACGCGAGCAGACAGCCGTGGCCTCGGGCGATCAGGCGAGGTGCGAGCAGCCGGGCGAGCACCGTCGAGTCGACCCCACCGGAGCACGCGATCACCGCGGACCGACCCTGCGCGGGCCAGAGCCCGCGGAGGTCCATCGCTCCTTCGAGGGCGGTCACGACGTTCATCGATCGTCACCCTCCAGGTGGGAGCCGAGCCGTCCGACCAGCTCGGTCAGCTCCGACAGTCGCTGCTCCAGCCGCTCCACGTCCTCCCGCAGCCCCTCGGTCTCCTCCATGAGCTGCAGCCGCCGCTCGACGATCGGGCGCACGACCCGCCTCAGCAGACGACGCGCAATCTGGCGGGGACGGGGCACCATCGGGGCAACGTAGTGCCGGCTCGCGCGCGGTCAAGCGCCCGGCGGTCTACGATCGTGCCGGTGACGGAGCACAACCGGGCTCGCCTTCAGTTCGTCGCCCTGCTCGCGCTGGCCGCGGCGTGGCGCCTGTGGCTGACCGGCCGCTACTACGGCTGGGAAGAGGGCGACTACGGCAACGTGATGATGGTCCGGGAGGTGATCGACTCCCGGCTCACCTGGTTCCGGACCTCCCACATGCCGGGTTGGTACGTGCTCAGCGCCCTCATCCGCCTGATCTGGGACGCTCCCCGCGGCTCCGCGCTGCTCCTGACGATGTCCCTGTCCTGCGCCAACGTCGCCCTCGCGGCCCTGGTGGCCCGCAAGCTGGTGTCGACCTCCGCGTCCTGGCTCCTCGGCCTGTGGCTCGTGTTCCAGCCCGAGATGGCGCTGTACGGCGCGTCGACGCTGCGCTCTCCGGTGTTCGCGTCGATCTCGTTCGCGGGGATGGCCGCGCTGCTGTGGGGGGCGCGGGACCGCGGGTTCGGCCTCATCGCGGGCGCGTTCCTGATTCGGATGGAGGGGTTCTTCTCGCTGTTCCTGCCTGCGCTGTGGTCCTGGGCGCGGGACGCGGGGCGGGGGCTCCGCTCGCTCCTCCTGCCGGCCGCCATCCTGGGCGGCACCCTCGCCGGGTGGCAGCTGTACATCACGGTCGCGCAGGGCGAGGGGCTGTTCATCACGTCGGTCTTCCAGATCAACCTCGCCCCGGACGTGCACGGCGGCGAGCTGCCGAAGTTCGACGTCGGCGCCTGGCTGGTCCAGGGCATCCAGTCGTCGTGGTGGCTGTTGACGTGGACGCTGCCCCGCAAGATCGGCTGGACCTGGTGGATCCTCGCGGCGGGAGGCGGCTGGGCGATGTGGCAGGGCTCCAGCAGGCCGGGGGGCCGCACCGCCGTCGCGTTCGCGGCGTTCGGGCTCGCGTTCTGGCTCGGCGAGGGGTTCGTCTCGCACCACGAGCCCAACCACAACCTCTACTGGGTCTGGCTCCTGCACGCGGTCCCGTTCCTGGGCCTGCTCGCAGCCGGCGGCTGGGGTTGGCTCGAACGTCGGCTCCCCTCCCCCGGCCTGCGCGCCGTCGCCTGGGCGGTCGTGCTGATCTCCGTCGTGCCGTCCTTCATGAGCGAGACGCACTACCAGGCGTCCCGCGCGTCGTCCTGGTACCGCCCCCAGCTCGAGCTCTCGACGTGGCTGGAGGAGGAGACCCCGCCGGGCACCGGCGTCCTGGTGTCTTCCATCCCGGAGGTCTGGCTGAAGCGGCAACCGTCCCAGCTGCGCGTCTTCTCCTGGTGGACCCTGCCCGAGCACGTCCAGGAGATGGACCCCAACGAGTTCGGGGCCTGGCTCGCGGAGGAGCGGATCGACTACGTGGTCTGGTTCGCCGAGGAGTGGACCGACTCCGCCCGCGTCGCCCCCTGGATGGTCACGGGGCAGAACATGACGGCGGGACCGGTCGGCCTGACCGCCGTCGACCGGGAGGACGGCTACGGCTGGATCCTCTACCTGGTCACCCAGCACGGCCGGGAGCAGCCCCCCGTGCCCCCCCCCTACGGACAGGGTCACCGCGGCCGCGGGTGGGACGGGGTGAGATGAGCGGGCCCGGCAAGGGGGCCGACCGGCGGTCCTGGGAGCGGGCCCGGACGGCGCTCGCAGCCGGCGCGCCGGCCGAACGCTTCGTCGAGCTCGCCGCCGCGTCGAAGGCGGCCAGGAAGGGGGTCGCCGCGGCCCTCTCCGGGGACGACGGGGCCGCCGCGCGGGCCGCCCTCGCGGAGCTGGCCGACGTCGCCCCGGACCTGCCGGTCGATCGTCTCCTCCGGCTGGCCGCGGGGCGTGAAGCCGACGCTCGGCGGCGGAGCAACCCCATCCCCCGGAACGAGGCGTTCGAGTGCGCCGAGTGCGGCCTGGAGGTCGAGGCCGGCGACGGCTTCGTACGCAACCATTGCCCCCGCTGCCTGTGCAGCCTCCACGTGGACGGGGACGTGCCGGGCGATCGGGCCTCGGCCTGCGGCGGGGTGATGGAGGTCGCGAGCTACGAGACTCGAGGGGGGCTGTGGATCGTCACCCACCGGTGCCGTCGATGTGGGCACGAGCGTCGCAATCGGCTCTACCCGGACGCGGCGTCGTCGCCGGACTCGCTGGACGCCCTCCCCGGGCCAGCCGAGCCGTGAGCCGCGCCCGGCGGCGACGGAGGGCCTCCACCTCCGGGGCCTGGCTGGCCAGGCGTCCCGCGCCCTGGAGGCGTTCGAGCAGGTCGTCCACGATCTGCAGCGCCTCCGCAGGCCGCTCCAACCGCCACTCCAGCGCGATGGCGGCCCGCTCCCAGGGGGCGAGGTCGGCGCAGCCGGCGACGCGCATCATGCGGCGCCACAGCGGCAGCGCCTCGGCGTGACGACCGGTGCGACGCAGGTGCTCGGCATACAGCCCCGCGGCCCCGTAGAAGACCGGGTCGTCGTCCGCTGACCGGACGAGCAGCCGCAGCACCTCCTCCCCCCGGTCGGGCTCGCCGCGCTCGATGAGCAGCTTCGCCGCCGCGACCGGCGCCCGCGGCCGCGGCAACGCGGCCCCCGGCGCCTCCACGCAGCGAACCAGGTGACCGCCGAGGGTCAGCAGGCTGAGCAGGTCCAGCGCGTTGTGGTCGATGACGGGCCGCAGCAGGTGGTCCCGGCCGCTGCGCAGGAACTCGAACCACAGCGCCGGCACGTCCGCCCCCCGGACCTCTCCCTCGCATCGGAAGACCCCCAGCTCCCGCTCCTCGAGCAGCGACAGGCTGCTCCCCCCGTGAGCGCCCCGAAACAGGCGCCGAGCCGGATGCAGCAGGTCGAGGTGAGGCATCGCGAGCACCCGGTCGGGCTTCATCCGGTTCATGGTGAGCCGGTCCGCCATCACGTTGCGGTCGAACGACTTGCCGTTGAACGACACCAGGTAGTCGACCTGGTCGAGCAGCTCGGTGAAGACCGACAGCGCCGCCGCCTCCTCCGCCGGGCTGCGGAGCAGGAGCTGGTGCAGCTCGATCCGACCGTCCGGGAGTACCCGGAGAGCGCCGGTCAGGAACGCGAGGTTCCCAGAGCCGCCGAGCAGGCCCGTCGTCTCCAGGTCGAAGAACAGGGCGCGGGTGGGATCGAAGTCGGCGAGGTCCGCGTCCCCGCTGAGGAGCACCGCGGCGCGGCCGTCGATCCTCCGCACCTCCTCCAGGGCGAGCGCCCCGTGACGATGCTCCGGCGGAAGCGTCAGAACTCCATGGAGGCAGGAGGTGCCGGCGCGGTGCACTTCGGTCCGCTCGATGGTGGGCGGCTCGGTCAAGGGCCGATGGGGGTCCGCGGGCCGCCGCGGCTTCACCACGTGGGGGCGTGAGTGCCGGACGTCGAGCTTGCGTGGCCCCGGATCGGGGGGCGGAGGAGCGCCGCTGAGCTGCATTCGTCGGAGCTGCTCCAGGACCGACCCGCGGGGCCGACGGGGCGGCGCCGGCTCGGACCCGACGGCCGGCTCGGTCACGGTCTTCTTGGCGGTCGGGTCCCCGACCTGGCGGCGGAGACGGTCACGCAGCGACGACACGATCAGCTCCCGGTCGCCATCAGCTCGATCGACAAGGCCGGTCCCCGGGGCCGGGCGATGCGCCCGCTCAGCCAGTCGACCAGGTCCATGGCGACGGCCTTCGCGCACTCCTCGACCTCGCCCAGCGGGCCGGTGCAGGACGGACACCCGGTCCCGCACGTGCAGCCGACGATGCGGTCGCGCGCCTCCTCGATCAGGGTCGGCGCGAGCTCGAACAGCTTGCCCGCGAAGCCCACGCCGCCGGGGATGGAGTCGTACAGGAACAGCGTCGGGCGGAGCAGCCGGAGCGTGTCCGCGTCGAGGTTGTCCCGGCTGCCGGTGGGCTGCATGGTCCGTCGCCCACCGCGGTCCAGGGCGGCGACCCACTCGTCCTCGGGATCCGCCAGCGAGACCCCCAGGTCCCCGGAGTCGCACATCAGGTGGAGCGCGCCGAGGTGCCTCAACACCCGCCCCAGCCCCAGCAGCCCGTCGACGACGTCCAGCCCCCGGTACCCCGCGTCGGCCAGTTGATCCCCCGCGAGGGAGAGCCAGAAGGACGTCGTGTGCATCTCCACGTCCGGCAGGTGTACGTCGCCGTAGCCGCAGTTCTCCGACGTGTAGAGCTTCACCTTCTTGTAACCGACCGTCTTGCGCGCGACGTGCACCTCACCCCAGGCCTTGCTCCCGGCGCTGTGCCAGGGCTGCTCGTCGAAGGTGTCGATGATGCGGACCTTGCTGTAGCTCATGGCCGTCGTGAAGTGGTCGACGTCGACCCGGCGTACGTACGCCTTGCATTGCTCCCAGTCCAGGTGGTCGACCTGGTAGGGCTGGCTCTCGACCATGTAGATCGCGCCCTCGTGGACCACCGTCTGGGCGCCGAGCCGGTCCGTCTCGGCGATGACGCGGTCCCCGGCCGACGTGTCGATGATGACGACGTTCTCGGCGTCGGCGCTGCGGAGCGAGACCCCGTCGGCCGGGTAGCTCTCGTCCGACCAGTACCAGGTGTCCCCGCGGTTGTGGGCGACCCCGGCCTCCTGGAGGAACTCGAGCATCTCGTCCAGCGGCTCCGCCCCGAAGGAGTCGCTGGACGCGAACGGGAGCTCGTACAGCGAGCACTTCACGTGCGCGATCAAGACCATGAGGTTGTCGGGGTCGATGCGGGCGTGCTCGGGCCCCCCGCCGAACAGCCACTTCGGGTGGTTGATGATGAACTGGTCCATCGGCGAGTTGCGGGCGATGACGACGACGACCGACTTGCGCTCGCTGCGTCCCGCGCGCCCCCCCTGCTGCCACAGCGACGCGACGGAGCCCGGGTATCCGGCCAGGATCGCGACGTCGAGCTGCCCGATGTCGATGCCGAGCTCCAGCGCGTTGGTCGACACGACGCAGGTGACGTCGCCGTCGCGCAGCCCGCGCTCGACCTGCCGCCGCAGCCCGGGCAGATAGCCACCGCGGTACGAAGCGATCTTGTGGCCGGTTCCCGGCCGCCGGCAGAACCGCTCTCGCAGGTAGCGGGCGAGCACCTCGGTGTGGAGGCGGCTACCCGTGAAGCAGATCGTCGGCACGTCCTGCTCGACGAACGGGGACGCGAGCCTCAGCGCCTGGGACAGCACCCCCTTGCGAATGCCCAGCTCCTCGTTGATCACCGGCGGGTTGTACAGCAGCACCTCCTTGGGGCCCGAGGGCGCGCCGTTCTCCTCGGGGCCGACCAGGGTGAAAGGGCGGTCGAGGAGCCGCTGGGCGTGCTGCGCGGGGTTGGCGATCGTCGCCGAGCAGCAGATCACCTGGGGGTGGGAGCCGTAGAACGCGCACAGCCGCATCAGCCGACGGAGCACGTTGGCGACGTGGCTACCGAAGACGCCGCGGTAGGTGTGCACCTCGTCCAGCACGATGAACTTGAGGTCCTGCAGCACCTTCCGCCAGCGCGGGTGGTTCGGGAGGATGCCGGCGTGGAGCATGTCCGGGTTGCTGACGATGACGTGCCCCCGGTTGCGAACCGCGGTGCGCGCGTCCGCCGGGGTGTCGCCGTCGTAGGTGAAGGTGCGGACCGGCACGTCCAGCTCGTCGATCAGGCGCTGAAGCGAGCCGACCTGGTCCTGGGCCAGCGCCTTGGTCGGGAACAGGTAGAAGGCGCGGGTCTCGGGCTGCTCGAGGATCGCCTGGAGCACCGGCAGGTTGAAGCAGAGCGACTTGCCCGACGCCGTCGGCGTGACGACGACGACGTCGTCCCCCTTGCGGACGGCGTCGATCGCCAGTCGCTGGTGGCGGTACAGCTCGTGGATCCCGATCCCGTCGAGCGCGCCCCGGAGCTTCTTGCCGACCCACTGAGGGAACAGCTCCGTGCGCGCGGGACGGGACGGGATCTCCAGCCGGTGGGTGAAGCAGTCCGCCGTCGGCGGGCGCTCCAGGAGGCTGTCGACGATCGCGTCGACGGATCGGTGGCGAGGGATGTGCGTCATCGGCGTGAGCTTCCGCGGGGGCTGCAATGTGCTAAGAGTGCCGGACCTGGGGATCGTATCTGAACATGCGTTCATTGCAAGTCACAAACGTACCGGTCCGGCAGGGCTTCGCCCGAGCCGATGATGGCGTACAGCTCTTCTGGCGCGTCGTCGGCGAGGGGGACGGACCGCCCATCGCGTGCTGCAACGGGATCGGCGTCTCGACCTTCTTCTGGGAGTACCTGGTCCGGCGGTTCTGCACCGAACGGCCGGTGCTGGTCTGGGACTACCGCGCTCACGGCCGCAGCGGCGCGGTGTCGATGGACAGCGACCTCTCGATCGCTCGCCACGCCCGGGACCTCGGGGCGGTCGTCGCCGACGCCGGCCTGGAGCGGCCGGTGCTCGCGGGCCACTCCATGGGGGCGCAGGTCATCCTGGAGCGCTTCCGCCAGGCGCCCGACGAGGTCGGCGGCTTGATCTCGGTGCTCGGCACCTACGGCCACCCCCTGGACACCTTCGCCGACCTCTCGTGGTCCCGGCAGCTGTTCGACCTGGTCATCCACCTGTTCGATCGTGCGCCCCGGTTCATGGGCGTCGTCGCGAAGCTCGGAGTCGCCAATCCGGCCGCGTTCGACGCGGGGCGGCTCGTCGGCGCCGTCGACGGCAAGCGCCTGTCCCGCCACGACCTGCGCCAGTACCTCCACCACCTCACGGTCCTCGGGTTCCCCCTCTTCTTCGCCATGGCGCGGGAGATGGGCGAGCATTCAGCGCGGGACATCCTCCCTTCGGTGAGCGTGCCCGTGCTCGTGGTGGCGGCCGAGCGGGACAGCTTCACGCCGCCCCGACTGAGCCGTGAGCTCGACGACGCGCTGCCCGACAGCGAGCTGGTGTGGCTACACGGCGCGACTCACGCCGGCATCGTGGAGCAGCCCGAGGTGATCAACACGGCCGTGGAGCACTTCCTCAGGGAGCGCGTAGATCCACTTCCTCGCTGATGTCGACGCGAGAGCGCGGCAACACGCGGGGTCCCTGCCCCACGGTCCGGACCCACGCCACCGCCCGCTGCTCGGTGCGCTTGCACGTGCAGTCCGACGCCAGCTCGTCCGCTCGCTCGACCCACTCCAGGGCGGGACGCCCGCGCACCCGCTCCGCCGCGGCGCCGAGGATCCAGCCCCAGGCGTCGTCGGGGTACTCGTCTCGGAGCGCCGCGGCCTCCTGGGCGGCGGCGTCGAACTCCGACACCGCGAGCATCGCCTCGATGCGCAGGATCCGGGCGTCGAGGTCCGTCGGGTCGTCCTGCAGCAGGGTCTCCAGCTGCGTGAGCGCCAGGTCGACCTTGCCCGTGAGCATCTCGACCTCCGCCCCCTGGACCCGCAGGAGCCGGTCGTTGGTGTGCTCGCGAAGGCCCCGGGTCACCGCGGCCCGGGCCGGCCCCTCGCGGTCCGCCGCGAGGTAGTGCTCCGACAGCCCCACGAACTCGGCGGGGAGGGTCGGCGGCGCGTGCACGGCCCGCTCGTACAGCGAGGCCGCTTCGATCGGGCGCCCCTGCTCACGCCTCACGGTGGCGAGCGCGTACAGGTGGTCCTTGGGGTGCTCTCCCGGCTTCATCAGTCCGACGGCCCGCTGGAGGATCGCCCCGGCGAGCTCCAGGTCCCCGGAGTCGGCCAGGGCACGGCCCACCCCGGCGCTGATGTCGGGACGCCGCGCCTGGAGCGCCTCGTCCGCGAGTTCGCGGGCGTGGGAGTTGAACAGGTCGCGGTCCGCCTCCTGCAGGACCTCCGCCTCCTGCCGGAGGAGCGCCAGGCGCTCGGCCAGCTCGTCCGGAGCGGCCGTCGGCTCGGGGGCCGGGGTCGCGTCTGGCTCGGGGCCGCTGGAGGTCGAGGAGGGCGGGTCTCCCGTCACGAAGAGGAAGACGACGATCAGCGCGACCGCGCCGAGCGCGGCCAGGAGTGCGGTGTTCTTGTTCACTTGCCTTGATGGAGCGCTTCGGCGCGGGCCTTGAACGCCATGAGCGTCGCCGGCAGGGTCTGCCCGACGAGCTTGTTGACGAGCGTGCCGGGGAGGAACACCCCGACGCTCACTTCGATGCTGTAGCTGGCGTCGGTCCGACCGTCGGGCGTGTCGACGAGGACCCAGCCGCCCTCGTTCCGGCGAAAGGGTCCCTCGAGCAGCACCCAGTCCAGACCGTCGGCGGGGCGCTCTGTCAGCCGCAGCGTGTACCGCAGCTGCTTGATCATGTTGAGCGTGAAGTGCACGTCGACGACGTCGCCGTCGCGCTCCACGACCCGCACGACCTCCATGTCCGGAAGGAACTCCGGGTACCGCTCGTAGTCGCGGATCACCTCGAAGAACTCACGCCTGGGGACGTCGATGATGACGCTATGCGTGGCGCCGGCCACAGCCACCTCCAGACCCGGACAGGCCGGGTTCGCGGGATGGTAGCAGAGCCCGCGTTCGTGTACGGTCGCCTCGATGGGACTGCTCGATCGATTCGACAAGATCTTCCTCGACGACGAGATGCGGTCGATCCTCGATCGGATCCCGAACAAGCTCAACGAGATCGGATACGACGCGTGGGGGATGAACCCGCTGGTCGCCGTCCGCGCCATCTCCATCACCCGCTGGCTGTATCGGAAGTGGTTCCGCGCCGAGGCTCACGGAATCGAGAACATCCCCGAGGGGCGGGTCCTCCTCATCGCCAACCACGGCGGCCAGCTCCCCTTCGACGGCATCGTCGTGGGCACCGCCGCGGTGCTCGAGGCGGATCCGCCGCGGGTCGTGCGCGCGATGGTCGAGCGCTGGGTCCCGACCCTGCCGTTCGCGTCGACGCTGTTCGCGCGGGCGGGACAGATCGTCGGAAACCGTGAGGACTGCCGCAAGCTGCTGGAGAACGATGAGTGCGTCCTCGTCTTCCCCGAAGGGGTGCGCGGCTCCGGCAAGACGATCTGGCAGCGCTACGAGCTGCAGCGCTTCGGGCTCGGCTTCATGCGGCTGGCGCTGGAGACCGGCGCGCCGATCGTGCCGGTCGGCGTGGTCGGCAGCGAAGAGAGCATCCCGTCGGTCTACGACATCAAGGCGCTGGCCCGCCTCCTGGGGGCGCCGTACGCGCCGGTGCCGGCCACGCTCCCGATCCTCGGTCCCCTCGCCTTCGTGCCGCTGCCGACGAAGTTCGTGCTGAACTTCGGGGAGCCGATGTACTTCGACGGAGATCCGGACGCGAGCGACGCCGAGGTCGCCGACAAGGTCGAGCAGGTCAAGGCGGCCCTGGACGCGCAGATCAAGCGCGGTCTGAAGCAGCGACGGGGCATCTTCTAGATGACGCGCAAGAAGGCGAAGCGGAAGATCCTGATCACCGGCGTCTGCGGCGGCGTCGGCCGCGTGCTGCTCCGGCGGCTGCTCGAGTCGACCGACCTGGACATCATCGGTATCGACAAGCGCAACTGGGTGCTCGACGTGCCCGACCGCTTCGAATTCCGCCGCGTGGACCTGCGGCGCGGTGGCGCCGAGGACGTGTTCCGCACCGTCAAGCCCTGGGCGGTGGTGCACCTCGCGTTCGTGAGCGACCAGCGCGTCTCCAAGAGCAAGCGCCACGTGATCAACGTGCAGGGCACGCAGCGCGTCTTCAAGTGGTGCCAGAAGTACGGCGTGAGCAAGGCCGTGATGCTCAGCCGCGCCGCGGTCTACGGCGCCCGCCCGGACAACCCGGCCCTCATCGCCGAGGAGATGCCGCTCAAGCTCGGCGCCCGGTACGAGGAGCTCAGCGACCTGGTCGAGTTCGACCACCTGTGCCGCTCGTTCATGTGGGAACACCGGGACATGAAGGTCGTGCTGCTGCGGCCGGTGCAGATCGTCGGGCCGAACATCCGCGAAGGCATGCTGCACCAGTACCTGTCCCGGGATCCGGTGCCGACCGCCCTCGGGTTCAACCCGATGATGCAGATCATCCACGAGAACGACGTCATCGAGGCCATCGTGCTCTCGCTCCAGGGGGACGCCCGAGGCATCTACAACGTCCCTGGCGCCGGCGCGGTCCCGCTGGTGACGCTCCTGAACATGCTCGGGCGGCGGCGCGTGCCGATTCCCCACCCGGTGCTCGCGGTCACCGACCTGCTCGCGTTCAAGGTGGGCCGCTCCAAGCTCCCGCCCCACGCGATCGACTTCGTGCGGTACTCCTGCATCGTCGACGGCTCGAAGATCCAGCGGGAGCTCGGCTACGAGCCGACGATGTCGCTGCGCGAGACCGTCGCGGCCATCGCGGTCCGCGGCGCCATCCTCGAATAATCACGCCTCCGCACCGACGTTTCGCACGCGCAAGCCGCGTACGCCACGCCATGGCGCGGTCTACCAGCGGTCTTCCACAGAAGTTATCCACAGGCCTCGGCGCCCGTCTGGCGCAGCCTTCGTCGGTGCCAACAGGCCGCGCCCCGGGCACGGGACATACCTGTGCGTATGATGCGTCCATCACCTTGTTTAGTAACGGCTTTACATGGTCGCAAAGACTCTACCAGCCACCCCTTCGGGCCGTGAAACGTCCACCCGGGCCAGCAGATCCCTTGACAGAAATTACCAGTCCCCCGTAGCCTCCATAGAGCCGGTCATCCACAGGTAGCCCTCGGGTTGCCCACAGGCCGGCAGGAGGCAGAGATGGGAAAGCTGACGCGTCGGGTCAAGTTCATCGCCAAGGAGCGCCGGCTGAGCATCCCGGCGGAGTTCCTCCACCAGCACGGCATCGAGCGGGGCGACGAGATCGTCGTCTCGGCCCGCGGCGACCGGCTCTACGTCTTCCCCCTGGCCCACTGGGACCGCTACGTGGCCCTCGCGGGCCAGTTGAAGGCCTGGTTCCCGCAGGAGGACCACCCGTTCCTCGGGGTCGTCGGCTCGGGCGCCGTGCTGCGGCTCGGGTCCCAGGACCGCATCGTGCTGCCCAAGTCCTTCCCCTTCCGACTGGAAGCGTCGACCCGGATGCACTGGGAGCTGATCGACGGGGTCGTCATCATGGAGCCCGAGACCGCGTCCCCGGAGCGGCCCGCGTTCGCCGAGCCGACCGGCCAGGCGAGCCTGCTCCCCCTGATGGGCTCGGCCAACGGCAAGCCGGCGTTCGACCGGGCCGAGGCGGCGTCCCAGCTCGTAGAGCACGTCTCCATCGGGCGCATCGACTGGCGGGACAAGACGTTCAGCGACGGCCCCAACAACGCCGGTGAGGCGTTGGTCCGCAGCATCAAGGTCGAGGGCGTGCGGCGCCCCCTCGTGCTGCGGGAGAAGGACGGCGGCTTCCAGGTGATCGACGGCTTCCGGCGGCTCACTGCGGCTCGCCAGCTCCGGCTGCGCCAGGTCCCCGCGATCGTCTGGCGAGACCTCGAAGACGAGGACTGCCAACGGCTCCGACTCATGGACGCGGGCGCCGAAGGCGCCACCGGGAACTCCACCGTCCAGCGCCTGCAGTCGACGTTCCGGCTCCACGAGGACCGCGTCGCGCTGCGCGAGATCGAGCACATCACGGGCCGCCGCAAGCGGACCCTGCAGCGGTACCTCCGCGTGGCCCAGGACGACGCGATTCGGCAGGAGGTCGAAGCCGGCCGCCTGTCGATCTTCAAGGCCGAAGAGATCCTCAAGGCCGGCGTCGACCCGAAGCTGGCGGTCCGCGAAGGCTGGACGGTGAAGCGCATCCGCGAAGAGGGCCGTAAGACGGACGCCGGCCCCCGGCGCCGGGAGCACGGCCCGAAGAGCTGAGCCGGCTGCCAGCGGCCCTCCAGACCCCCTCGACGAACGTCCCCGCACCCCGGGGACGTTCGCGTTCTGGCCGGCTGCTGGGCCTCGAGGCGAGGGCGCCACCCGTCCGGCGGTCAGCCTGTGCACTCGTGTGTTTGCACTGGCAGCGCACAAGGTTCGAAGTCGGTTCACCTCGGTTCATACCCTGTGCATGACTCCTGCACAGGTACCGCCCGGGCGACGCACGGGGACCGCAGAGAACGGTGGGAGGCTCAGTTCAGCTTCGAGAGCGCGGCGGCGGCGCGAGCGACGCCCTCTTCCACCACCGGCAGGGCCAGGGCGTACGAGAGGCGGATACACCGGGGCTCGCCGAAGGCCTCGCCCGGCACGACGCCGAGACCGCCTTCGGAGATCAGGTAGTCGGCGACGTCGAAGCCGCACTTGAGGATGCGGCCCCGGGGGGTCTTGCGGCCGAACAGCCCGTCGACGCGCGGGAAGACATAGAACGCGCCCTGTGGAACCGGTCCGACCGAGACGCCTTCGATCGCGTCCAGCCCGGCGACCATGAGGTCACGGCGACGCACGAGCGCCGCCTTCACGGGCTCCACGTAGTCGGAGGAGGAGCGCAGCGCCGCGACGGCGGCGGCCTGGTTGATCAGGCTCACGCCGGAGGTCGAGTGTCCGTGGAGCTTGGCGCAGGCGTCGACGACCTGCGTCGAGGCGAGCATCCAGCCCACCCGCCATCCGGTCATCGCGTAGGTCTTGCTGACCGCGTTGACGACCATCGTCCGGCGAAGCGCCACGTCGTTGAGGCTCGGGTAGCAGATCGCCTCGGCCTCGCCGTAGGTCATCGCGTCGTAGATCTCGTCGCTGATCACGGCGATGCCCCGCCGGGCCGCGAGCCGGTCGATCGCCTCGAGCCGACCGCGCTCGGCGACGCAGCCGGTCGGGTTGCTCGGGCTGTTGACCAGGATCGCGCGGGTGCGGCTGGTGATCGCGGCCTCGATCGCGTCGGGGTCGGGTTGGAAGCCCGCGGTCGAGTCAGCGGGCACGAGCACCGGCCGCGCCCCCGTGAGCTTGACCTGGGCGGGATACGAGACCCAGTACGGGCTCAGCAGGATGACCTCGTCGCCGGGCCCGAACAGAGCGTTCGCGAGGTGATTGAGCGCCTGCTTGCCGCCGAACGTGACGAGCACGTTTGCGGACGTCACCTCCAACCCCTTGGCCTGGTAGCTGTCGGCGATGACGTGCCGCAGTTCGGACGTCCCACACACCGGCCCGTAGCCATTCTGGCCGGCTCGGATGGCGGCGATCGCAGCTTCCGCGACCTCCGCCGGCGGATCGCCGTCCGGCTCCCCGGTGCTGAGGTCGACCACATCCACCCCTGCCGCCGCGAGCTCGCGGGCGCGAGCCTTGATCGCGAACGTCGCCGAAGGCTGGATCGCCTGAATCCGCGACGTCAGGCGGGTCATTTGCTCGCCGCCAGCCGCTCGAAGATGGCGGTCTGGACCGCCGGCGGCACCAGGCCCGTGATGTCGCCACCGAGGGAGGCGACCTCCTTGACCGTGCGGGACGCGATGTAGAAATGCTCCTCGTCCGTCATCATGAAGACGGTGTCGATGTCCGGCGCCAGGCGACGGTTCATCATCGTCATCTGGAACTCGTACTCGAAGTCCTGCACCGCCCGCAGCCCCCGGATCACGGTGCGCGCCTCGCGGCGTGCGACGTAGTCCACGAGCAGCCCGTCGAAGTGCTCGACGACGACCCCGGACTGGCCCGCAAAGACCTCCTGGATCAGGGCTACCCGCTCCGGCGGCGTGAACATGCAGCGCTTGTGCGGGTTGTTCAGAACGGCGACCACCACTTCGTCGAAGATGGCGAGCGATCGCTCCACGATGTTGACGTGACCCATCGTGATCGGGTCGAAGCTGCCCGGGTAGATCCCGACGCGCTGACTCATGCTTCCTCCCTGCCGTACATCGTGACGGACGTGCTGCCGTAGGACCGCCGGTCCAGCACGCGAAGGCTCCCGAGCTCCTCGGGCAGCGACGCCTTGGACGCTGCTTCGACGATGAAGGTGCCACCTTCGGCCAGCAGCGTCGAGGTGGCACCGCCGATCTCGGCGACGATCCGGGCGGCCTGAGCGTACGGCGGATCCGCGAAGACCAGGTCGAATCGCTCGCCCGCGGCGGCCAGCGCGGCGAGCGCCTGGCTCGCCGGCCGCTTGATCACCCGGTGCTCCGCGACCCCGTCCAGGAGCCGGACGTTCTCACCCAGGAGGCGGGCCGTGCGGGCGTCCCGCTCCACGAAGACGACCTGCCGGGCGCCCCGCGAGGCCGCTTCGATCCCCAGCGTGCCGGCGCCGGCGCAGACATCGAGCACGCTCAGGCCCTCCAGGCGCTGACTGAGGATCGAGAAGATCGACTCCCGGACCCTCGAAGAGGTCGGACGAACGGATTCCCCCTTCGGGGTCTGGAGTCTGCGCCCCTTCAGGGCGCCGCCAGTTACTCGGGTCGTCATCCAAACCCCGGAAATCCCTGGGCTTATACCACGCAGCAAGCTCCGGTCAGCGGAGCCCCATGCGGCGCCGCAGGATCCACTCGCTGCCCAGCGGCAGGGCGAGGAGGAGCAACAGCAGCGGGTGGCCCCACAGCGGCTCCACCCGCCGATCCACGGCGAGGAGCGAGTCGGCCGGTCGACGGATCAGCTTGCTCGGGTCCGGGTCCGGCCCCAGGACCTCGCCGCCTGTCGACTCGGCGATCGCCGCCATGAGGTCGGGCCGGGTGCGGGGATCCTCGAGTTCGCCGAGCCGGTCGTTCACTGACACGCGGGCCTCGGCGTGGCCGAACGGGTCGGGAACCCCTTGGACGTCGACCCCGACGACCAGCGTCCCCTCCTGGTCCGCCGGCACCGTGAAGCTGTACTGCCCCGCCTCGTCCGTCGCCCCCTCGATGGGGGCGCTCTGCTCCCGCCCCGAGACCGCGACCACGGCGCCGGTGATGGCCGCGTCGCGCCGGGGGGCATAGTCCTCGCCGAGCACTCGGACCTGCACCTGGATGGTCTCGCCGAGCCGGTAGTTCTCCTTGTCGGTGATCACCTGGACCTGGCGCTGCTCCGCGTCCTTGACCAGCCAGCGGATCGACGAACGCCAGAAGTCGGCGTGGTCACGACCCGCCCCCGGTCCGGTGGTCCCGGCCAGGGCCCACCGCCACGACGTGTCCGTCGCGAACGCCATGCTGCGCCCCTTCCCTACCGACCGCACCGCGGCGATGGACTCACCGGGCGCCGCTTCGAGCAGGCTCACGGCCCCTTCCTGCAGGCCACCGAGCGGGTTGTGTCCCTGCAGTGGTGGCAACGCAGCCCAGCGCTCCTCGTTGGCCGCAGGGTCCCGGTCCAGTCGGGTGATCGGGTGCCGGCGCCCGACCTCGGTCAGCGTCGCCTGCAGCCCGTCGGTGCGCGCCTCCACGCTCGGCACCGCGGTGGGAAGGACCCGCGCCAACGGCGACTGCCCGTAGTCCGCCTCGCCGAACGAGAGGTCACCGCCGACCATCAGCAGCGCGCCGCCGTCCTCGACGTACCGCGCCAGGCTCTCCAGGAACGGCGCGTCCGAGAAGTGGGCCCAGCTCCCGAACCAGAAGTTCTGGAAGATCACGAGGTCGAAGCCCTGGAGGTCCTTGTCGAACAGATCGTCGTACGGGAACGCGATCAGGGAGAGCTCCTCCCGGCTCGCGAGGGCGCCTCGCCGCTCGGTGCTCCGCAGGATGAAGAAAGAGACCAGGTCGATGTTCGGGTCGGTCTTGAGCAGGCGTCGCAGGAACTTGACGTCCCAGGACGGCCGCGACGTCACCTGCAGCACCCGGGTTCGGTCGCGGACGACCTTGACCGTGAGCTCCATGGCGTTGTTGGACGGGATCGTGTCGCCGTCGGGGATGGGCACCGAGACCCGGTAGGTGTGGAAGCCGATCTCGTCCGGCTTCACCTCGAAGACCACCTCCGCCTTGCCGTCCTCGAACCGTGCGTCGCGGATCGCCAACAGCTCTCCCTCCCCGTGGAGCGCGACCTTGACGGGCCCCTGGGGCAGACCCTCTCGCGCGAGCTCGACCTCCAGGCGAAGCGGACGCCGCACAAAGCCGAAGGGCGGGGCACTCACGGTCCTCACGGCGAGGTCGGCGGGGCCGTCGGGATCGCCGACCGTCCAGGTCGAGATCGGGAACGAGAGGTCGCCCACCAGTTGCTGCACGGACTCGTCACCCCCCGCCCGCCAGGCGCGGCCGAGGGCGGCGCGGTCGGCGCCGTCGGAGATCAGCATCGCGCCGGCCGGGCGGGCCCCGTCCAGCGCGTCGGTCAATCCGAACAGCGCGCCGCCGAGGTCCGACGCTGCTCCGTCGGCGGCGATCGGCTCCCCCGAGAACAGCCCGCCGCCGCCCGACGCGGCCAGGTCGGGATCGGAGAAGGCCGCGGCGCTGCTCCCGTCGCCGCCCGGGGCGAGCCCGGACCACTCCGTGAGCTCACCGCTCACGCCGAAGATCCGCACGTCGTAGTCCTCGCGGAGCGCGTCGATGGCTGCCTGGTGCTCGGACAGCCAGGCGCCCACCGTCGCGGCGCGGCTCTCCCCCCCGGAGTCCTCCACCCGCATGGAGCGTGAGTCGTCGATGAGGAGCACGAGCGGGTCCCGCACCGGTCGACCCTCCGTCGTGATTCGCTCCGGCCCCGCGACCACGAGCCCCAGGAGCAGGAGCGCCACCACGCGGAGCGCCAGGAGCGACCGTCGGCGTCGGCTGGCGACGCCCGCCGACGAGCGCCACGCCAGCGCGAGCACGAGCACCGCCGCGACTCCCCCGAGCACCAGCGCCCAGCCCGGGACCAGCGGGTTCCACAGGAGCTCGACGCGTGTCGCGAGGTCGCTCACTCGGCGTACCCTCCCTGGCGACGCATCCGCTTCAGGAGCGTCTGCACGTGCACCACGTCCCGCTTGTAGTTGCCGGTGAGCGCGAACAACACGACGTTGATGCCGAGCGTGCGGGAGGCGGTCCGCTGGCGGCGGCCTCCGGGCAGCACGTCGAGCCGGTACTCACCGGCCCCCGATCGCCAGAGCGCGCCGAGCAGGTCGTTGCGGGAGTAGAGCACCGGGGTGATGTCACCCAGCCACATGCCCTCGAGGTACCGGCGGACCAGGATCCGCCCCGCGATCCCCCGCAGGAGGAAGAAGGACCGATAGACGGCGTGATCCCGTCCGACGGCGCCCAGCCGGGTGCCCGGGAGGATCCGTGCCAGGTCCCGGCGCACCGCCCGGTCGAAGTCGCTGCCTTCCAGGCCCGTCGCGTCGTCGACGAACAGGAAGCCGCCTTCGGTCAGGTACAGCCGGAGGTTGGCCACCGCCTCGTCGGACAGCGGCTCGAACCACCGATCGCCGGTGATCGCGACGAACGGCTGGCTGAACAGCGCCTCGCTCGCCGGATCGATCGCGGGGATCTCGAGGTTCGGCTGCACCGAGCTGTTCTGCTGGACCTCGCGCAGCAGATCGGCGAGCGCGCCCGGGCGCGGGTCGGGCAGCCCCGGCACGTCGAGCCGGCCGATGCCGACCGGTGGCTCGCCCAGGGCCTGGGCCCCCGACGGCAACGCGAGCAGGCCGCCGGCCGCTGCGGTGCTCTTGAGGAAGTCACGTCGCCTCACGCTCACGCCCTCCTCGTCGCGACCAGGCCTTCGCCGAGCAGCAGGAGCGCCAGGAGCGCCAGCGCGGCGGGGGCGAGCGACGCAGTACGGATCACCTTGCCCGGCGCGTCGGCGGTGACGGGGTCGCCGTCGCCGTGGTGAACGAGCCCGGGCACCGACGCGAGGAGCGCGTCCCGGCTCGCGGGCGACCGCTCCGACTCCGCCACCGGCACACGCACCGAGAAGACGCCCCGCAGGATGCCCTCCTCGTGCTCGCCCGAGCGGTCCTCCCACCGCAGCGCGTAGTGGCCCGGCCGGTCGGTCCCGGAGAAGGCGACGCGCCCTTCGGCGTCGGCGGCGCCGGCGTCGAGCATCGCCTCGCGCCCCTGGGGATCCACCACCCAGGCCCGACGCTCGGGATCGGGCGGCACCGGCAACGTCACCACGCCACCGACCTCGACGCCCTGGCCCCCCTCGAGCAGCAGCGTGCCGCTCAGGGACCGCGCGAACTGGTGCATCAGGGACACGTAGATCGAGCGAAGCGGAAGATCGGTCCAGTCGTCGTCCAACGTGGAGGTGAACACGACGACGCGACCTTGTGCCACCCGCCGCTCGAGCAGCGCCGGCAGCCCGTCCGTGTAGCGGAGCAGCACCTCGGAGTCGGCGGCCAGCCGCGGCTCCGTCCCGAGGACCTTGCCGAACCCGACCCGGGCGAAGACGCCGGCGCCGCCGGTGCGGAACACCCGGAACTCCTCGGTCTCGAGCGGCGGCACGGACAGCCCCATCGGGCTCTCCTCGAAGGTGCTTCGCCCCCGCGTCTTCAGCTCGGTGAACGCCGCCGGCAGCAGGTCCCCCAGGACATCGTTGTACAGGTCGGCGTCCACCCGGCTCCCCACGGAGACGAACAGGCCGCCGCCTCGGGCGACGAACGCCTCGAGCTCCGGCACCAGCGGCGTCGGATCTGCGACGTTGCACAGGAAGACGACGTCCCCGTGCCCGCCGCTGACGTGCCGCAGCTCCTCGGCTCGGACCACCCGCGGGCGCACCCGCGAGGGAGAACCCGGACCCGGCTGGAGCGCCTTCTCCAGGAACCACGTCTCGTCCTCACGCGGGTTGCTGCCGCCGTCGCCAGACACGAGCAGCACCTCCAGGTCCGAGTCGCCCTCCATCACGAAAGGCCAGCTGTCGTCGATCGGCATGTCGTCCGACGCGAGGTCGAGGGTCGCCTCGCGCCGGCCCGCCGGGGGCATCGGCAGCGAGAAGCTGGCCTGGCCATCGCCCGCGGCGTCGAACTCGACGTCGACCGCGACCTGGGTGCCGTCGGCGAGGCGCAGCGTGATCGGCAGCGGTCGCCCCGGCCGGTCACCGACCGCCCGGACCTCCGCGTCGACCCGGACCCCCTCCCCTCGCCGAAGCCCGCCGCGCACCGTGCCGTCGACCACGAACCGGTTGGCGAGATCGGCGTCCAGGAGGTCGTGGTAGTGCACGGTCACGCCCTCCGGCCAGCCGTCGGCGAAGGAGCCGGGCAGGGCGGTGGCGGTGCCGTCGGACAGCACGAAGATGTTGGCCTCACCGACGTTGGAGTCCCGCAGGAGTCGGCGCGCCCGTCGCAGAGCCGCGTCGAGATCGGTCGACCCCGCCCCCACCGACAGCTCGTCCAGCTCCCGCAACAAGCTCGTTCGGTCGGCGGTGAGGCCCGGCCCGAGCACCAGGGCCCGGCGGTCGAACACGAGCAGCGCGGCCTGGGTCCCGTCCGACAGCCCCTCGACGAGGCGACGGGCCAGGACCTTCGCCTCGTCGAACACCGGACCGTCGTCCCCTTCGGCCGTCATCGAAGCGGAGACATCCAGCAGGATCACGGTCGTACGCGCCGGGTCGAGGCCGGCCAACGCCGTGGCGGTCCAGGTGACGCTGGGCCGCGCGAACAGCGCGACGACCGCCGCGATGGCGAGGATCCGCAGAACGAGCAGGAGCAACGACTCGAACCGCGTGCGCCGACGCACCTTGAGCTCGGACGCCCGGAGGAAGCGAAGGGTCGGGAAGTCGACGACGCGGACCTCTCGGTACCCCGTCAGGTGGGCCGCGATCGGCAGGGCGAGGAGCAGCAGCCCCGCGAGCATGGCCGGCACGGCGAGGCTCAGGCCCACGTCCGCTCCTGCAGGAAGGCGCCGAGCTCGTCCACGAGCGTTCGGTCCGTCGGGTACCGGAGGTAGTGAACCCGCGCCTGGAGGCACCGCGTCTGGCGATCCTCGAGGAACGCGGCGAACTCTTCGCGGTAGCTGCGGGCCAACTCGCGGGGGTTCAGTCGCAGGTCGCCCGCGCCCTCCAGGTCGACGAAGCGCGTCGGCTCGTCGTACGGGAAGCTGATCTCGGCCGGGTCCACCACGTGCACGACCCACGCCTCACGGCCTCGCGCGGTGTGCACGCCGAGGGCGTCCAGCCAGCGATCGGACTCGGAGAGCAGGTCACTCACGACGATGATCAGCGCCTTCCGCGCCCGGATCGCCAGGTCCGCGAGGGCCGCCGACAGGTCCCCCGCGCCGGCCGGCTCACCGACCGTGGCCTGCCGCGCCAGCTCCAGCAGCTGCCGCTCCCCACCCCGCGGGGGGATGGTCCGCGCGCCGCCGTCGCCGATCACCGTGAGCCCGACGCGGTCCCCCTGCCTCAGGAACACGAACCCGAGCGCCAGCGCGAACGTCCGGGCGGCGTCCCACTTGTCGGCCGGCAGCTCGGGCCCGACGCCGCCGGTCGTGCCGAACGCCATGGAGCCGCTCCGGTCCAGCAGCAGGTGGACCTCCGTCCGCCGGTCGCTCTCGTACTGCCGAACGACGTAGCGGTCGGTGCGGCCGTGGACCTTCCAGTCCAGGTGGCGCAGGTCGTCCCCGGGCGAGTAGCCCTTGAACTCCGAGAACTCGCTCCCCCCGCCCAACTGGCGCGAGCGGTGCACCCCGTGCCCCGCGCCGAGCACCAGCGCCCGGACCCGCGCAGACAGCGCCCGCGCCCGCTCCAGGAGGAGCGGATCGAGGCTGTCCGTGGGGCTGGGGCGAGGGTCGCTCACGCAGGGCTCACAGGCGGCTCGGCGGGTCGACGAGGTCGAGCAGTCGGTCGATCACGCTGATCGGCTTGACGCCCTCCGCCTCGGCCCGGAAGTTGAGCAGGACGCGGTGGCGGAGCACCGGGTAGGCGAGCGCTCGGATGTCCTCCCGAGTGACCGCGGTGCGCCCGCGGAGCAGCGCTCGGGCCTTGCCGCCGAGCACCAGGAACTGGCTCGCCCGCGGGCCGGCGCCCCAGGACACCCAGTCCCGCACCACCTCCGACGCCCCGTCGCCCGGTCGGGTGGCCCGCACCAGCTCGACGGCCAGCTTGACCACCTCGGGGCCCGCCGGCACCGACCGGACCTGCTGCTGCAGCTTGATCAGCTCCTCGGGGGAGACGCACGCGAGCGGCTCCGGGTCCGCGGTGGTCGTCGTTCGCTCGACGATCGCCAGCTCTTCGTCGTGGGACGGGTAGCCGACCTCGATGAGGAACATGAAGCGGTCCAGCTGGGCCTCGGGCAGCGGATAGGTGCCCTCCTGCTCGACCGGGTTCTGGGTGGCGAACACCAGGAACGGCCGGGGCAGCGGCAGCGTCCGCCCGCTCGCGGTGACCTGCCCCTCCTGCATCGCCTGCAGGAGCGCGGCCTGCGTCTTGGGCGGCGTGCGGTTGATCTCGTCGGCGAGCACCAGGTTGGCGAACACGGGCCCCTGGACGAACTTCAACTCCCGGCGCCCGGTCGTGCGGTCCTCCTCGAGGACCTCGGTGCCGGTGATGTCCGACGGCAGCAGGTCCGGGGTGAACTGGATGCGCGAGAAGCTGCAGTGCGTCGCCTGCGCGAGGGACCGGACCAACAGCGTCTTGGCCAGTCCCGGCACACCTTCGAGGAGGCCGTGCCCGCGCGCGAGGAGCGACGTCAGCAGCAGCTCGACGACCTCCTCCTGCCCGACGATCACCCGGCCGAGCTCGGACTTCAGCTGGGTCGCGATGCGCGCCACCTCCCCGGCGGACGCCAACGCTTCCGCTGCTTCGGTGCGGCTGCCCTCAGCCTCGTCGGTCGGCGCCGCGGCGGCGGTCGTGGTCGGTTCGGTGTGTTCATCCATCGGTGGCTCCATCAGCGGCGCAGGTGGTCGGACAGGACCTGCAGGACCCTGCGCTCGAGTTCGGCGTCGGCGGTGCGGCCGGCGCGGTCGTGCAGCTCGGCGAGCCGACGGTGCACAGTGGGGTCGAAGGGGTTGAGGCCGACGGACCGGCTGCAGGCGTCCAGCGCGGCCCCGTCCTCCCCGGCGACCGCCGATACGTCGCACAGCAGCGCGACCGTGGGGGTGTACTCCGGGTACAGGGCGACGCTGCCGCGGAGGACCACCATCGCGTCCTCGGGGCGGCCCAGGGAGCGGAGGGCGCGCGCCTGCTTGTTGGCGAGCGCCGGCGAGTGGAACACGCCGACGCGGTCGGCCTTCTCGTACTCGAGGAGCGCCGCTTCGACGTGCCCGCGGAGCCGCAGCAGGTCGCCCACCCGGGTCAGGTCCTGCATCTTGCGGTCAGCGATGAGCACCGGGTCCAGGGCCTGGCCCTGGTCGTCCGCTTCGCCTGCCGCGCCCGCCTCGATCTGGAGCGCGAAGCCCGCGACGTTGGCCCGCACGCGGGGCCGCTGTTGCTCGATGTGGGTCCGGACCCGGGCCTCGAAGCGACCCGAGCGACCGAGCACGAGGTCGACGGCCCGCATCACGTCGCCGTGACGGCGCACCTGGTCCACGATCCGCCGGTAGCCCTCTTCCCCCGCCTCGTCGAACAGGTAGTCGACGGCGTACGCGACCTGCGCGAAGGCGAGCGTCGCCGCCTCCGCCGACGGCAACGCGGCCATCGACGGGTGCATCTGCTCGAACGGGATGAGCGCGTCCTCCGCCAGGGCCGTCGCGAGCAACGACTCCGCGTAGGGGCTGGTGAAGTCTTGTCGGCCGCCGCCGCGCCACGCGGACTCGAGCAGCTTGGCGGACCCCTCCTGGAACCAGATCGGAGCCTCGTTGTGACTCGCCCGGCTCAGCGCGAGGTGCACGTACTCGTGCGCCAGGGTGTCCATCCACGGGTAGCCCCGGGGCATGTTCATCGGGGAGAGGACGAGCATCCGGTCCCACTTCGCGATCGCCACGGTGCCGGTCGTCTCGACCCACTCCGCGGGCAGGCCCGACGCCTGCACGAACCGGGCGACGGACGGGAAGAACTCGACGAGCGTCGGCTCCGAAGGCGCGACCCCGACCAGCCGCTCCATCTCCGCCCGCGTCCCCTCCAGCGCCTCCGCGGCGTACTCGACCAGGATCGCATCGGGGCCGGGCGCGAAGCGGAACCGGAAGTTGCCCACCTCGCGCTCGAGCATGCCGGTGGTCGCGGCCTTGGCCTGCCCGATCTGCTCGGGCAGCCACGCCATGCGGGCCTCGATCGCCTCGGTGCCGGGTCCGCCGGCGACCAGCGCGTCGTGCGCGCCGTCGTAGTCGCCGCGGTGGTAGTGCAGCGACGCGAGCGCGAGCCCCCGGTTGGGATCGTCCTCGGGGATCGCGGGGGCGAGGCGGGCTGCCTCCTCCATCCGCGTCTCCGACAGCAGCTTGAGGACCTCCTCCCCCGTCGGGGGGGCGGTGCGGGCGCGCGGATCCACGCCGGGCCAGGCGACCACGGCGACGAGGAGGGCGCTGAGCAGGAGCCGCCTCACTTGATCAGCTCCTCGTAGTAGGAGCCGTTCATCGGGCGATACCGCTCCGGCGCGTCCCCGCTCGCCTCCTCCTGGATCAGGGCGCGGAAGGCCTCGGGCGTCACGAAGTCCTCGGGGTCCGACATCTCGACGTCACCCCGTTCGTCCCAGCCTTCACCCCCGAAGTCGTCCATCCGGCCCCACGGCGTCTGCTGGCCCCCCTGTCCGTTGCCCGGCTGGCTCCCCTGCCCCATCCGCTGCCCGCCGGACTGCATCGCCTGCTGCGCCTGCTCGAGCGACTCACGGAAGGCCTGGAGCTGACGGAGCGCGTCCTCCTCGGACGCCAGCGCCGGACCGGTGCGGCCCTGGGCCAGGCGCCCCGTCGCCCCGCGCATCATCTGCTGGGCCTGCTCCAGGCGCTGTCGCCCGGCGACCGGGTTGAACGCGGAGCCGCCGACGTCCTGCATCTGCTCGGACAGCTGGCCGACGCCCTCGGCGACCCCCTGCTGCTGCTGCTGGGTCCCCTCGCTCGCGCCGGCGGCGCGGCTGCGGGCCCGCCGTGAGCGTGAGTCGGACTGGGCCAGCCGGTCGGCGATGTCCTGGGCGAGCGCCGCCGCCTCCTGGGAGCCCTGACGCCCCTGCTGCACCGCGGAGGGGTCTCCCTGGGCGGCCCCCAGCTCCCGCCGCGCCTCCTGCAGGTAGCCCGCGACGGCCGACGCCTCTTCGATCGCCTGGTCGGTAGAGCCGGACGCGAACGAGTCGCCCAGGCGCTGAGCGAGGCGCTCCGCGAGCCGGGTCCACTGGCCGGCAGCGGCGCGACTGCGCGGGTCCAGCCCCTCGGGCGGGAGCTCGTCGATCATCTCCCGGAGGCGCTCGATGTCGTCCGCGATCTGCTGCCGCTCCTCTTCGCTCATCGGGTCGCCCGAGCCGAACCGCTCCTGCAGCTCCCGGGTGGCGTCGATGACCTCCTGCTGCTCCTGTTCCAGTCGCCTCGCCTCGTCGATCCCCGCCTGCAGCTGCTCCTGAAGCTGCTGGGCGTCCTGGCCGCCGGCCATCTGCTCGGACTCTTGCTGGAGCGCCTCGCGCATCTCCGCCAGGGCGTCCATCGCCTGCTGCAGCCGCTCCATCGCCTCTTCGTGCTTGCCCTGGGCGAGGAGGTCACGGATCTCGGACAGCGCGTCCTGCCCCAGCTCCTGGGGCATCTGGTTCTCGAAGCTGTCGTTGGGCCCGCGGGACCGCTCGGCCATCTGCTGAGCGATCTCGGCGAGCTCCCGGGCGAGCTCGCTCAGCGCCTGCTCGATGCGCTCGTCCACCTGGCCGCCGTCCTGCGCCTGGCGGATGAGGTCGGCGAGGTCCGCCATCTGGGGCTCGATCCCGTCGAGCTGGTTGGCGATCTCTTCGCCGATCTGGAGGTTCACGAAGGCGCCGAGGTCGAGCACGATCCGCTCGAGCTCGTCGATGGCGAGCTGACGCTTGGACGACAGGAGCGCCAGCGTCGAGCGATCCACCCACGGCTGCTCCAACGGCTCGACCCGCTGCCGCACCGTCTCGTCCACCTCGTCCCACCGGCGAGCCAGGTTCTCGATCGCCTGGCCGAGTCCCAGCCAGACCTGGCGCCGCTCGTAGGGGTCGTCGGCCATCGCCTGGGACAGCTCCCCGGCGGTCGCGAAGACGCCCTGGGCGAGGCGGTGCTGGTGTTCGTGGGCCCGGACCACCTCGTCGCGTCCCTGGTCGCCCGCCGTGGCGTCGGCGACCAGCACTGCGGCGAGCAGGTCGAGGGACTGGTCGAGCAGGCGCCGCTTGCCCGCGAGGACCCGGCGGTGCTGGTCCCGCGGCGTCGGCACCCAGACCTCGATCGGTCGCGACCGCGTCACCTTGGGACCGTTGACGGTGTCGTTGTCCCAGGACTCGACGACCAGCTCGAGCTCGCCGCCCGCGCCGGCGAGGTTCGCCGGGCTCCACTCGAGGAACTCCTCGAGCTGGGTCTGCCCGCTCAGCTCCGCCGGATCCGCCACCGGGGTGCGCTGGAGCAGCCGGCCCCCCGACACGACGGCCAGGTCGACGCGGCTGAGACCGAAGTCGTCGCTGGTCCGGACCGACAGGGAGATGGTCTCCGCCGGGCGGACCGTCAGGTCTCCCCCCGGTCCGGTGACCTCCAGCTCCGGGGGATCGTCGGGCAGCGCCTCGACGTGCATCCGGCGGCTGACGAGGGCCTCGCGGACCGCCCCCCGGCCCAACTCGACGCGGTACTCACCGCCGCCGGGCACCACGAAGGCGACCTCGACCCGGTCGCCGTCGACAGGCGCGGTCCATCGCGGCGGTTCGGGTCCCTCGAGCCAGGCGACCGTCGCCTCGGCGCCGCCGGACGGCAGGTCCGCTTCGAGCGTGACGCGGGTGCCCGGGAGGGCGCGGAAGTCGCCGGTCGTCCCCTCGAGGAGCAGCGTCTCGCGGCCGGTGTAGGCCGGAGGCTCGAGCGTGATCCGCAGGTTGCGCAGCACGAGGGTCACGACCTCGTCGTCGGCGCCGGCCCCGTCCTCCGCGCCGTCGGCCGATGGGGCAGTCGCCCCGAGCAGCGCGAGCAGGCCCGCGGACAGCGGGTCGGGGCGCACCACCGCGAGGGTGACCGCGACGGCCGCGAGCGCCGGACCGATCAGCGCGCGGCGGCCCAGGCGCGAGAGGGGCAGCAGCGAGGAGGCGCTCACCTCCTCGGCGCGGCGGGCCGCCAGGTGGAGGTGGTCGCGGGCGAGGTGGCGGCTCGCAGGGTTCTCGATCCCGCCGGCGTCCAGCGCGACCGCCAGGTCGACGGCGGCGAGGAGCGCGTCGCCGGTCTCGGGGACCCGATCGTCCACCGCCCGGGCGACCCGCAAGGGGCTCGCCGTCCGACGCCAGGGCGGCACCACGAACAGCGCGAACGGGACGACGATCCAGCCGATCAGCCACGCGCGTGAGAGGAGACGGAGCCACCCGGGCACCTCGACGTCGGCCGCGAACGGGGCGAGGAGCACGAGGATCGAGCCACCGACGGCCATCCAGCAGGCGGCCTCGAGCAGCGCCAACACCCGCCGACGACGACGCACCGCGGCCAACGCGCGGACGACGGGGGGCGGGAGGCTGGGGGTCGATCGCATCGCTGTCTGGCCCGTCTCGGGGGGGCGCCCGGTCCTTCGGTGTGATGGCCGGCTCCCCGGCTCAAGATAACAACCCGTCTGCGCCTCCGCCCTTCCATGGTTGCGCGAGGCGCGGGCACAAGCATTAGACTCCCACCGGCATGCGTCGTTCCCTCCCGCTCGCCCTGACCCTCCTCGCCGCGCTGGCGATCGCGCTGCCGTCGAGGCCCGCGGCGGCCGCCCAACCGGTGGATCGCTGGGAGAAGTGGCTCGAGACGGAGCGCTACGACGACGTCGCCGAGCAGGCGCGCAAGTGGCTGGACAAGAACCCCGACCACGAACTGGTCCCCGACGTCCGGCGGGTGCTCGCCGAGGCGGAGTACCACCGCCTGTCGGGCCGCAACCCCGAGCGGGTGGCCGCCTACCGGGCCGAGTTCCCCAACGGACCGCGCGAGGCCGACGCGTACCAACTCGAGGCCAAGCTCTCGCTCTACACCGCCTCGGACAACCCGTCGGAGGCGGCCTACCGGGACGTCGCCGACCGCTACACGGGCACGACGGCGGCCGCCGAGGCGCTGGTCCGAGCGGAGGAGGCGGGCTTCAACGAGTCGGTCTCCGCGGGCACCGCAGAGGCGCTGGGTCGCTTCCTGGGGCTCTATCCCGAGTCGCCCAACTTCGCGACAGCGAAGCGGCTGTGGCGGACCCGGACCTGGGAGGAGGCCGAAGCGGCAGACACGCTGCAGGCCTGGATGGAGCTCCGGATCAACGACCCCGAGCACCCCCGGGCCGACGAGGCCTACATGCGGGAGCAGGCGCTCGCGCTCGCCGAGCTACCGCCGGGTGCGTCGACGGACTCCCTGATGAAGCTCGCCCGCCGGTACGAGGGCACGCCGACTGGCTGGGAGACGCTCCGGCGGGCCGTGGGTCGGTCCGGGGTGCGACTCGCCGAAGCCGACGGCGTGGAGGTGCTGAGCACCGCCCTGGACGCCGATCCCGAGGCGCCCCCCGCCGAGGGCCACCGGATCGAGGTGGTCTCCATCGACCTCCCCGGCCGGCTGCCGGACTCGGCCGTGGTGACCCACGCCCTCGAGGTCCGGGTCGACAAGAAGTGGTTCGACTGGAACGAGCGCGCTGCCCTGTACGCCGGCACCTGGGGCGGCAAGGTGACGACCCCTCCGCCGCGCACCGGCCCCGCGCTGCACTGGCTCACCTCGGCGACGCCCTGCGCGCTGCCCGGGGTGGTCGAGGCCCGGATCCGCATCGAGCTGAAGCAGGAGCGCAAGAAGGAGGAGTGGTCCCTCCCGGTCGACCTGTTCGAGGAGTGCGGCGGCGTCCTCCCGTTGGCGGTGCGCTACGCGCCGGGCGGGATCGTGGACGTGGTGGCGCGGGTGCGGGACGCGGGCGTCGACCCGGAGCTCCACCCGGTGGCGCTGCAGGCCGGCGGCCTGGCCTGGAGCTGCGCGGGCGCGATCCACGTCGAGGACACCGGCCTGTGGCTGACGTGCTCCGGCTGGCAGGTCAGCCTCCAGGGCGCCGGGATCGTCTTCCGTCCCCCGCCGCTCGGCGTCGCGTCCGCCACCGGGGATCCCGATCACGTCGCCCTGGCCGCTCTCCCGGCGGACGCCACGCAGCGTTGGCTCGCCCTCGACGTGCCCGTCGCCTGGCACTTCGGCGACCGCCCCGCGTGCCCGCTGCCGGACGTCTCCGAGCCCGCTCCGCCCACCGTCGACACACCCGCGCCGGAGGCTGACACCCCCGCGGAGGCCACGCCGACGCCTGAGGGCGCCCCCGAGCCCGAAGCCGCCGAGCCCGAAGGCGAGGCCGAGCCGCCGGCGACCGCCGCCTGGGTGCACCCGAGCCTGCCCACCCTGGGCGAGCGGATCGCCGACCTGGACGGCGACGGCGCCCCGGATCGCCTGCTCGTGGTCGCCCCCCAGGGCGGTCAGCCGGGCTGGCTCGTGCTCACCCTCGCCACGATGCACCCCGGCCACTCCTGGACGACGCCGTGGTCCGGCGGCCTGCCGGCCGAGGGGACGACCGTGCTGCGCGACGGCTGCAGCTACGTGTTCGTCGGCCCCGAGGGCTGATGCCCGTCGACCGGCGCGGCCTCGCCGCCGTCCTCGCCTTCGCCGCCGTCACGCTGCTGCTGTTCTGCGCCCTGGATCGGCGGCCCCCCGACGACCACGACGACTTCTACACCGGCGACGTGACCTGGTCCTTGACCGACCTGGACGAGGCGCCGCTGTTCGCCAGGCCGGGCGTGGTGCTCCGCCACTTCGCCCGGGGCGAGCTCCACCCCCAGCTCGCTCAGACCTCGCTCCTCGCGACGCTCGCTACGTTCGGGCGGTCGCGGTTCGTCTTCCGGGCCGCCAACCTGCCCTTCTACCTGCTGCTCATCGTCGGCACCTGGCTGCTCGCGCGGCAGCTGGCGTCGGAGCGGCTGGCGATCCTCGCGGCCTTCGCGACCGCCAACCTGCCGATGATGATCAACTACAGCCGCAAGTGGGACATCCAGTTCCACGCGGCGTGCCTCGCGCCCCTCGGGCTCGCCCTGGGGATCGCCGCGCTCCGCTCCGAAGGCGTCAAGTCGCGGCGGCTCTGGATCGCGTTCGGCGCGTGGCAGGGGTTGCGGCTGTACACCCACCCGATCGTGGTGCCGGACATCGTCGCCACCGCCGGGCTGCTGCTCGCGGCGTCCTGGCTCCAGGGGCGGGAAGCGGGCAAGCCGCTGAAGCCGCGGCTGGTCAACCAGGCGCTGAGCGCCGTCACGACCGGGCTCGTCGGGCTGTACTACCTGGGGTTCGCGGGCCGCCTCATCGGGGAGCCGGGCTACTCGATGCGGATGTACCTCGTGCACCGCGGGAGCTACGGCGAGACGACCTGGTGGCAGCAGGCGGACCTGCTGGCCCGGGGCAATCACGTCTACCAGCTGCTCAGCGAGACGGTCTGGTTCCACGTCATGCCGCTGTTCACGGTGCTCCTCCTGCCGGGGCTGCTCCTCGCGCCCTGGGTGCTGCTCCGCAAGCGGCTGTGGCAGGGCGGCGAGCCGGGGCGGCGCTGGCTGCTCGCGGTCGTCGCGGGCACCGCCGTCGCCCAGCTGCCGTTGGCGGTGCTCGGCACGAGCAACCGGGCGTTCCTCAACGACTGGCTCTTCGTCGCCCCCTACGCGATCGTCACCTCCCTCGTCTGCCTCCGCGTCGCCGCCACCCGCCTGACCGACGGCGGCGGCCGGGCCGCGCGGGCCTGGGGGATCGCGATCGTGGTCGCCGGGCTCGCCCATCACGCGGTGCCGCTGACGGTGCGGGCGGCCGGCCACGACCCGGTCGCGGAGCCCGAAGCCTGGGAGTCCCGCGCGTTGACACCGTTCGTGCGCTCCACGTCGGGCCGCCACTACACGACCCACCACGTGCCGATGCGCAGCCCGATCGCCGGCACCGAGCTCGCCCGGCGGGCCGCCGAGCTGGGCGAAGACCGGAGCAAGCCCGGCCGGTTCGTGCTGGTCGACCTCACGTTCGACCCGTCGCGCGCCGGGGAGCGCGGCTGTCACCTCGGCTCGCCCGACGACCCCGACGCGTGGGCCTGGCGGGCCCCCTCCAGCCTCAACGTCTGGGCGCGGGAGGTCTCGCCCTGGCCGTTCGTGTTCGAGGGGTTCCGGACGGTGCGCACGGTTCGCCCCGACCACGACCTCAACCGCGACGCCTCCAACTGGTCGGTCGAGCGCCCGGCGCACCTCGAGCGGATCGAGCGGGCGGTGGTCGTCGACGGCGACGTGACCTTGCCGATGGTCGGGGGCGAGGAGGAGCGGCGCGCCGAGCAGCAGGCCGAGCTGCAGCGGGACGACGCGACCGCTCGCCTGCTCGTGGTCCGACTGTGGGTGGAGCTCGCCCCCTTCTGGCAGGAGGAGCTGTATCGCTGTCACCCCGACGAGCGGCTGCCGGACGGCTTCTTCGACGCGGCCGACCGCTGGGCGAGCCACCGATTCCCGGACGCGAGGTCCACGGGCCCGCTCCCCGATCCCACCGGCTGGCTCGTCGCGCGGGCGGTAGAGTGGGACCGCACCCGGTCCTACCTCGGCGTCGCGTTGACGTACGTGTTGGACGGACCCACCGACCGCGGCCGAACTCTCCCCGCTCCGTCAGCCCCCGCCGGGGACGAGGTGCAGCTCGAAGGAGAGGTCGACGACGCGGTCGAGCCCCTGGTCGAGCCCCCAGCCGACGGCGAGGTCACTCCACCGGAGCCCATCGTCCCCGACTGACCAGCCCAGCGTGCTGAGCGTGCTCACGGCCAGGCGGTCGCCGGGGCCCCGTACGACGACGGTCTCGAGCTCGGAGCTGTCGCCGTTGGGCATCACCCACTCGATCACGCCCCAGGCCTCGGCGCCGTCGAAGCGGGGCGCGGTGCCGATCTTCACCGCGCGGATCTCCACCGCGATCCCGTCGTCGGCGGCCGCCGAGCCGCTCAGCCCCGCCGCCTCCTCCAGCGCCGCGCGGCTCAGGGACAGGCGGCCCGAGCCGGAGTCGAGATCGCGGGTGTCCAGCCGCACGCTGCCGGTCAGCGGGACGTCGACCACCTTGTGATAGGCGGCGTCGTCCGAGGGCCGGAACCCGACGCTGACCAGGGACTGCTCCGCGAGCCGCCACTCCTGCATCCCCCGAGCCGCGGCGGGCACCGGGCTGCGGTACAGCGGCTCCTCCATCTCGGGGGTGTTCCACCACCACGGGAACCAGCCCTCGGTCCTGCGCATCGGCGGAGGTGTCTTGGGGGGCGGCGCGACGACCACCACGGTGACCGCGGAGAGGGCGACAGCAGCGATCAGCAACCAGCGGGTCACGGGCCCAAGGTACCCGCTCGCAGGTTCGTCAGTCGCCCACCGGATTGACATTCGTCGGGCCCGGACGCAGCCTTGTCGCCGCGCCGAAGTGGCGGAATTGGTAGACGCCCAGGATTCAAAATCCTGTGACCTCCGGGTCGTGTGGGTTCGAGCCCCACCTTCGGTACCACCCCCCCAAGCACCCCAGCCTGCCCAGGCGGGTACTCCCCAGCTAGGAGCTGTACACGCTGCTAGCCCTTCGGGCGTCCCCGCAGCGCGTCGCGTAGCGCGACGAGCGGCTTGTCCGCGTTGGGGAAGCGATCGCCCACGGGCCCGTTCTCCAGCCGCAGGACGCCGCGCGGGCAGACGGCTGCGCACACACCGCAGCCGACGCACGACGCCCGCACGATGTTGTCCCCCCGCTGCGCGTACGCCCGCACGTCGATCCCCATCTCGCAGTACGTGGAGCAGTTGCCGCAGGAGATGCACTGACCGCCGTTGGTGGTGATCCGGAACCGGCTGTAGAAGCGCTGGATGATGCCCAGGATGGCGGCCTGGGGGCAGCCGAAGCGACACCAGACGCGCGAACCCATCAGCGGGTAGAAGCCGACGCCGATGACGCCGGAGAAGGCCATCACGATGAAGAACCCGTAGGTCTTCCAGAAGAGCGACGAGCCGTCGTCCCCGAGCATCTGGCGCCCCGTGAGGTCGTTGATCCACAGGAACCCCGTCAACGCGACGATCAACACCAGCACCAGGTGGATCGACCACCGCTCGAACTTCCACGCCGCGTCCGACTTGTCCGACAGCTGGCGCCACGGATCGCCGAACGTCTCGGCCAGGCCACCGCAGCCGCAGACCCACGAGCAGTACCAGCGCTTGCCGAAGAAGTAGGTCAGGACGGGCACCGCCACCAGCGCGGCGAACGCGCTCCAGATCACCATGAAGCGGCCGACGGCCATGCCGTTCCAGACGCGCCCGGCCATGCCGTCGGCCCCCATCACGTAGTCGAACGGGAGCAGGTAGTCCGGCTTCAGCGGCCAGAAGTAGGTGAAGTAGAAGTCCTGCGCCCAGATCTTCTTGAGCAGCCCCGGGATCAGGAACGCCAGCCCAAGCTGGAAGAACATCACCGAGGCGGTCCGGATGAGCTGGTACCGCTGGTGCCGGTACTTGGCGAACATCCGGACCCCGAAGATCAGCACCAGCGACGTGTACAGGAACCCGTACAGGAACCACTGGTCGGCGGGCTTGCCGGTCAGCCAGCCCGCGAGGGGATCGAGCAACTGGTAGCCCCCCCGCAGCGACTCCCCGTGCCAGTACAGCACCACGTAGAAGGTGGTGATCGCGACACCGGCGACCCAGCCGAGCGCGCCGCGGTTCATCAGTCCGCTGTGGAAGACGCCGTCGTGCTTGATCCCGGGGGTGGTGCCCGAGAACGCGGACACGACATAGGCGATCGTGCCGATCGCGATCATCCCGAACATCGTCGGAGCGGCCCACGCCGCGCTGCCGAAGACGTCCGGCGCGAACAGCGCCACCACGAACATCACCGACCCCGCGCCGACGAGGGCCAGCATGCCCTTCTCGAGGCCGGACGGCGGGCGGGAGTCGGGACCGGTCCGGGCCGGGGACGGGCCGCCGATCTGGACGAGCGCGCTCACGTCTGGCCCCGCAGTCCACGCACGATGTCCTTGTCCCAGCGGCGGTACAGCTCCGGATCGAAGATCGCCTCCCGCAGGTGCTCCAGCACGTAGTCGGGCTCCCGACCCTCGGCGATCCAGCGTTCGCAGACGTCGTGGCGGAAGCGGATCCCGAGCACGTTGAAGCCGACGACCTTGCCGTCGTCGACGACCAGGCGGCAGCTGCGTCGACCGTCGGGCGCCATCCAGAAGAGGCTCGGCAGCTCCGGTCCGCGGGCCGCCGGCACGGTGCCGTACACGTGGTACTCGAGGTCCGCGAACTTGGCCGAGTTGAACCAGATGCCCGGGTCGTACTCGACCGACTCGCCGCAGATGTTGCGGCCGGCGACCTCGCCCTGCATCCGGCCCGTGTACCAGACCGCCTGGATGAGGTCCCGCTCCCCCTCCGGGGTCACGATCTGCGCGCAGTCACCGGCCGCCCAGACGTCGGGCTGGGACGTGGCCAGGGTGCGGTCGACCTGGATCCCACGGTCCGTCGCGATCGCCGTCCCCGCGCAGATGCCGACGTTGGGACGCACCCCGGCGGTGAGGCCGACATAGCCGACCTCGATCCGGTCTCCCGTGTTGGTCACCACGGCGCAGGCTCGACCCGCGCCGTCGTCGACGATCTCCTGCAGCTCCGTGCTCAGGCGCAGGTCGATCCCCTCGGCCCGGATGACGTTGGAGACCATCGTCGCCTCCTCCGTCGGCAGCACGTTGTTCCAGTACTGCTCCTCGCGGACGATCAGGCTGACGTGGATGCCGCGGGAGTGGAGCATCTCGGCCATCTCGATGCCGATGAGCCCGCCCCCGACCACCGCGGCGTGCTTCATCCCGGCCGAGGCCGCTTCGATCGCGGCGAGGTCCTGCAGAGAGACCATGCCGCCGACGCGGCGCAGGTCCTGCCCGGGCCAGCCGAACTTGTTGGGCTGGCTGCCGACGGCGAGCAGCAGCTTGTCGTATCCGAGCACGCGGGCGCCATCGAGCGTGAGCTGCTTGCGGTCGGTGTCGATCGAGGTGACCCACCCTCGCACCAGGTCGATCCGGTTGGTGCGCCAGAAGTGGTCCTGGTACGGCTTCGTGTCCTCGAAGCGCATGTGACCCATGTAGATGTACATGAGCGCCGGCCGGGACCAGTGGTGGTCCGACTCGCCGGAGATGATGGTGATGCGCGCGTCGGGATCCCGTTTGCGGATCGTGCGCGCGGCCGTGACACCGGAAACACCGTTGCCGACGATCGCTACGTGCATGGCTCCTCCTCCCGGTGGGCGGTCCGACCCGCCGGGGCTCCCGGAGCGATCCTACCGACTCGGCGAGCCGACCATCTCCAGGCGACACTCCCCGTACGGCGCGGGGAGCGAAGCCGTTACACCGACGACGGTCCTTCGCCGACCCGACACAGCGCCAGGAGCAACGCCGCGATGGCGATCCCGGCGCCGAACGCGTGAAGCTGCAGCGCGGGGGACAGGGCCAGCGGGATCAGGCCCGCCGCCGCCAGCCCCGCGGCCGGAGCCCCTCCCGGGCCACATCGGCGGGCGAGCCAGCCGAGCGCCAGGGCCACCACGCCGGCCGCGCAGGAGCTGGGCGCCAGCGTGCCGAGCAGGGACGCCGAGGCGCCCATCGCGACGAGTCCCCCCGCCAGGACCACGAGACCGTCGGCCGCGAGGGCCTTGCTGCTGGCCCGACCGGGGGCGAGCAGCGCGACGAGCAGGAACAGCGCGACCAGCGCCGCGCCGAGCATCTCCCGGGCGGACAGTCGCGCCGAGAGCGCCATCGCGACGGCGTCTCCCGCCAGCGCGAGGGGCTGGTCCCCGGCGGGCCAGTTCTCCTCGGCCATCCGACCGAGCTGAGCGGCCCCGCCCGGCGTGAGCCGGATCATCACGACCCCGAGCGACAGGTCCTCGGCCACGAGGACCCGGGTCTGCTTCGGCTTGCCGAAGGCGAGCAGGTACTGATCCACCAGCGAGGGATCCGGCGGGAGCTCACCGGGGGCGGCGCCCGAGACCTGGCTGTGGAGTCGCGAGACGAAGTCCGCCCAGGAGACGGTGCCGGCGACCGCCGACTCGGAGGACAGCGCCTCCTGCCCGGTGCGCAGCGCCCGCAGAGAGCCGGGCCGCGCCATCGCGCGCGGCGGCTCATCGACCCGGAGCGCGAGCCACGCGGCCGGCGCGGTGCCGAGCTCCTCGGCGAGCAGCCGCCCGGTCTCTCCCGCCGGCGCGTTGTCCCGCAGGAGGCCGCCGACGTCCAGCCCCACCGGGCGCCCGACGAGCACGAACACGCCCGCGACGCCGACCGCCGCCGCGACGTACGGGGTCCACCGGGAGGGGTGACTGACCGGCACCTCCTCTTCGGAGTAGGGGGTGATCGTCGGCACGAGGATCCAGGCCGCCGCGGTGCCCGACAGCAGGCACGCCACCGGCGCGAGCGCGGCGCCGGCGTCCCCGAGGCCGTAACCCCACGCCGCGCCGGCGACCACCGCGACGAGGCTCAGACGCACCAGCGGGACCGGCCCGACCGCCGACGCGGCCACGATCGCCCCCGCCCACAGCGCCCCCGACAGCCCCGCGAGGGCGGTCGGGAGGTGCATGGGGGCGTCCAGCAGCCCGCAGAAGCCGAGACCGACCGCCATGGCGAAGCCGGGGGCGCAGGCCGCGGCGATCGCTGGAGTGGCGGACCGGCGACGCCAGCCGACGGCCAGCCCGGCGGCCAGGATCAGGCCGATGAGCGCGGCCTTGGCCCCCCCCCCGGGGGGGGCCCCGCGGGCCGCCGGGGGGGCCGGGGGGCCCGCCCACGCGATCC
>CAYQEG010000007.1:0-35454 GCA_964416435.1 uncultured Rickettsiales bacterium | reverse complement strand
GGCCCGGGCGCGGCCCGCCGCCGCCCCGCCCGGGGGCCTGTATCCGGCGTTTGCGCGGGGCGTTGACGCCACCCGGCGGGGCGTCCGCGAGGGCCTCCGTGGTGACCTGGGGACCGGCCAACTCGATCCGCGCCCCGCCGCCGTCGACCTGGCCGAGCGCCTCCTTCAGATCGGCGAGCGCGACGGCGCCGGGGTCCGCCGCCGCCACCTGGGACGCCTCGACCATCGCCTTGACGACGTCTCCCGCGGGGCCGCCGCGATCGGCGAGCTCGCGGAGCCGTCGGGCGACCTCCGCCTGGGGGGCGCCCTCCGCTTCCCCGAGCGCGATGGCCATGCGCGCCGCGTTGATCTCGTCGCGAATCTCCCGCCCCACGTCGGTCTCGCCGAGGTCGGGATCGCGCAGCGCGATCGTGGCCATGCGACCCAGGAGCACGTCCTCCCCTCCGCGCTCGATCCAACCGACGACCACCGCGACGCGCCCGCTCCGGGCGACCAGCTGGTCCCGGACGAACGGATCGGCCAGCACCACGTCGGCCGCCGCCGCGATCCCCGCGCTGTCGGCCGGGAGGGGGTCGAACGGGGTCACCGCCGTCAGCGCCCCGTCCCGCTCGGCGAGCACGGGCGCCTGCCGCAGGTCCCGCACGCCCGACAGCGTCGGGACCTGGAGCATCGCCTCCCGCACGTCCTCGACGGCGCCGAGCGGCCCGGGAGCGAAGATCGTGACCCCGGGCTCGGCGATCACCGCGGCGACCAGCACGTCGTCCCCGCCGGTCCGGGCGTCGAGCGCCTCGTTCAGCTCGATCAGGGGGTGCCCCTCGGGCAGGGCGAAGGCTCGGAGCCCGTCGACCTGGAGGCGCGGCACCCCCACGATCGAGACCCCGATCAGGGCGCAGAGGGCGAGGGCAGACAGCAGCGGCGCTCGAGACATCAGATCAGAATCGGTAGGCCAGGCCGACCTCGACCCGGCTGTTCCGCCCGTAGGGGGTGAACAGCGTGTCCTCGCCCGTCGACAGCATCACCAGGGCGCCGCCGCTGAGCGTGAGGCGCTCGAGCACTTCGTACTGGAGGTGGCCTCGGATGAGGGCGTCACCGTGGAAGTCGGCAAATCCCCGCACGTCGATCGCGAGGTTCGCCGGCAGGTCCGCGTGGACGTTGAAATAGAAGGCGTGGGCGTAGGGGTGACGGATCTCCGGGGTCGCCTGGAAGCCCGTCTCGTAGTCGGTGGGGAGCAGCCCCGCCTCGGAGTCCGCGACGGTGATGACCTGCTTGCCCGGGCAGGCGGCGCTCTGCTCGTCGCGACGCTCGGCCGAGGTGGTCGCGACGTCGCCGTTGTACTGCAGCCGGAACGCGAGGCCGAAGTCCCCGACAATCTCCGGCAGGGTGATCTCGGCGCCGATCGCGTACTTGATGTACGGGTCGTCGATCAGGCAGTCCTCGCCGCCCGGATCGCGGGTGTGGAAGTAGGCCGCCTCGCCCTTGAACACCAGCCGCCAGACGTTGACGGCGACGTCGAGCCCCGGGATCAACAGGCGCTCGTGGTGGGGCGTGATCTCGAGCAGCGCGACGCCGCTGCCGACGTGGTCACCCAGCCCGTCCCCGTCCAGGTCCAGGTTGTTGGTGACCCGGAACGCCGTGTAGGTCGGGAGCTTGTCCCGCGAGTAGAGCAGCGACACGCCGAGGTCGACGGACGGCAGGAACAGGTCGACGCGTCCGCCGACGTCCCAGGCGTTGAGCAGCCCCCCGCCGCCCACCGCGACCGGCTCGGTGAACGTGTCGTACCGGTTGCCGAACACGAGGTCGCCGGCGATCCCGGTGGGCACCGTCTGCGTCTGGGGCAGGCCCCAGGTGTTGTCCCACCGGGACGGCTCGGCGTGCCGGAAGCGGGCGGGCACGAACGCCGGCACGGCGATCACCTCGGCCGAGAAGACCCCCCGAGCGAAGCCGATCTCGATCCCGGGCACCGGCAGCGGCTCCGCGAACAGGAGCTCTTCGTAGTCCCAGGCGACGATGTTGTCGGTCGGCGACGCGACGTCCATCTTCCCCCAGCGGGCCTGCAGGGCGCCGCCCTCGAGCCGGAACCCGTGGGTCCGGAGACCGACGACGGCCTCCCGGAGGATGACGCGGGAGCCGCGGCCCGGGTCCAGGAAGTCGTGGCGAAGCTCCACCTCCGCCGAAGCCCGCACGAACCGGTACCGCGCTCGCAGGGTCGGCGCGAACCGGATCTGCGCCACCCCGGGGGCCGCCTCCGTGCCCGGGGGCGCCCGTCCTTCGACGTCCTGAAGGTACTGGTAGCCGTCCAGCGCGATCAGCCCACCCAGCGTGAACTCGGGGCTCGCAGGGCCCGACTGGGCGGCGAGCAGCCCGGGCACGAACAGCGCACAGAGCCCAGCGGCGAGCGCCGCGCGGACCGGGCCTACCACGCGTCCAGCGCCGACGGAGAGAAGATGGAGTCGTCCACCTTGTCTGCGCTGCGGGCGGTCACCGTCATCACCGTCTTGCTGCCGGTCTGCACGTTGGCGACCGTCGCCTGGTCGAAGCGCCAACGCTCGCCCACCTGGACCAGGCCGTCCGCCTTGAGCACCTTCAGGAGCCCGTCGGCCTTGTCGTAGAAGTCGATCCGCCACGTCACGCTCAGCTCGGTGTCGACGTAGAGCACGACCCGGCCGTATCCGCTCGCCTTGGCGGCCGCGTCAGTGCGGGGCTTGTCCTCGACCTGCACGCAGCGACGATCCCCGCCACAGTCGGTCTCGCCGAGCACCGTGTACTCCCGAGCCTCGGGATCCAGCGCGACGGTGAGGTCCTCGATGGTGAAGTCGCTGCCGACGAACGACTCGGAGCGGTCGGCCGGCGCGATCCGGCGGACCTGGTCCAGGCCGGGCACGTAAAGCCAGCTGTCCTGCTTGCCGTTGGGGCGCTGGACCGCGAGGAGCGCGGTGCCCGCGATGTTCCCCGGCGACTCGAACCGGATGAGCGACTTGCCGGGCTTCCCGTCCAGCGCCTTCGTCCACATCTTGAACGTCCGCTCTTCGGTCCCGCCTCCTCCCGTCACCACCATGTGGACGGACATCTGCTCCCCGTCCGACAGGAGGCCCTCGCGGACCCTCTCCATGACGGCGAGGCCGTCGCTGGCGATCGCCGGCGACGAGGTGGGCGTGAGCAACAGCAGCAGGAGCACGGCGAGGCGGGCGCCCCGGGCGACGGCATCCTTCATCTTCGGACCTCCGACTCGACGAGCGCGCGGGCCGCAGCGCGCGCGGGAGTGTATCAGGGCGGCCGAATGGGTAGGACCGGGCGCCTCCGTCGGAGAGATCAGGGCGCCGCGAGGACGCTCAGCGGCTCAGTACCGCTTCTTGGGGAGGGCGCAGTTGGTCTCGAGCTCGCGACAGGTGCCCCCGACGACGCCACGGCTCATGGCGCAGTCGAAGGTGGCTCGACGCAGCGAGGTCTCGTACGACCGGTACTCGTCACACGCCTTGGCGTCAGCGCTGAACACCACGGGGGTGGTGCGGGGGATCTTGGACTTGCCGGCGACCTGCGCCTCGCACGTCCAGTAGGTCTGGCGACAGTCGGACACCTCGGCCCAGTCGCCGTTGAGGTAGTCCTGGACCGCCTGCATCGTGAACCCCGCTACGGCGACGATGACCGCAAGTCCGGCGAAGATGATGATGTCGTCTCGGCGCACGTCTGCTCCTGTCACCCTGGCTTATCGGAGGCGTTCCCCGAGCCTTGAGGCGAAGGGGCAGGCTTGCCGTAAGTGACCTCGGAGAGGCACAATTCGGATTATCGGGCGACGAGGCAGGTAGAAGTGAAGGCAGCGCGGAGCAACTCTTGAACGTCCCAGCCGGGGTCCGTCCGGAGGACATCCCGATTCCGGACTGGATGCGGCACCACCTCCGCACGTTCGGACCCGACGCCCTGTTCTGCGTAGACGGCTCGGGCACGGTCCTGGGCTGGAACGCCGGCGCCATCGCCTTCATGCAGGCCGACCCCGAACCCGAGTGGATCCTCCGCCCGATCGCGCGGCTGCTCGGCTGGCATCACCTGGAGCTGCAGCAGGAGCTGTTCAGCCTCGCCGAGGAGCACGGGCAGAGCCGGCGGGTCGTCGCCATCAAGGTCGGCAACGAGCCGCAGGAGGCGGAGCTGACCACGGCCCTGGCGTCCGAGCCGGGGGAGGCCCGCTGCTTCTTCGTCTACCTGCGCGGCGCGACCGCCCCGGCCGCGGCGGCGCCGAAGGCGGAGCCGACGCCCGAGCCCGAGCCCGAGCCCGAGCCCGAGCCCGAGCCCGAGCCCGACACCGGACCGTCGGACGATGAACTCTCCGCCCGTCGGCGGCTCATGGAGCTACAGGTCCAGAACCGGCTGCTCCTCCACCGCGCGGGTGGGCTGGTGCTCGTCGTCGACGCCGCCGGCACCGTCCTGCACGCCAACGAAGGGGCTGGCGAGTACTTCCGGGAGCCGGTCCCCCGCCTGCGCGGCCGCTCCGTCGTCGAGCTGCTGGAGTCGGTCGAGGCGTTCACCAGCACCGGCGACACCTCGGTGTTCCTCGGCGAAGGATCGCGCGAGACCGAGCTGACCATCCCCTCCCCCACCGGCAACACCTGGGTCGTCGACTGCGTCTCGAGCACGATCGACTGGCACGGGGGGAAGGCCCTGCTCTGGATCGGTCGGGACGTGACCGACCGGCGCTCCTCCGGAGTCGGCGGCATCGCCACCGGAATCCAACTCCCGGCGTTCATGGTGACCCCGACGGCCGAAGCGCTCCGGCAGCCCTCGGGCCAGATCGAGCGCCTCGCGCGCCGCGTCGCCGAGCGCACCGACCGCCCCTGGCGGGAGCAGCGGGAGGACCTGGAGGAGATCCAGATGCTCGGCGACGAGATCCGAGCCGTCTCCGAAGACCTGCTCTACATGACCCGCATCGCCGACGGCTCGCTCGACATCCGCCGGACCGAGACCACCGTCGGCCGCATCCTCGCCGGCGTGCTCCCCCGCGTTCAGCGCATCGCCCGCGCGGGGGGGGGCGAGGTGATGACGGTCCAGGTCGACGAGGAGGCGCCGCTGTTCACCGACGCGCGGCTCCTGATGCGCAGCCTTCGGGGCTTCTTCGACCGGGCCCTGGTGAGTGACGGGGTGACGGTCACCCTGACCGGTACGGTCGAGGGCGACTGCGTGCGGTTCGTGATCATCGACAGCGCGCCCGTGCAGGAGGCCGGCGTGCTGGAGTCGGTGCTCGCCCCCGACTCCGTGACCCGTGCGAGCAGCGGCGAGTTCACGCTGCCGACGCTGGAGCACCTGCCGTTGATGCTGTCCGTGCACCTCTTCCGGGCGCTGGGCGGCCACCTCGAGGTGCGCGCCAGCCCCGGCATGGGCACTCAGGTCACGCTGACTCTGCTCTCGTGACCGGCTCAGGCGGCAGCGGCTTCCGGCCGAAGTCGGTCCTCACGCAGTAGTCCAACAGGTTGGAGAAGTAGGCCTCGACCGACGGTGGCGTGAGCCCCGCGGCGGCCAGCGCCTCCGTCGCTGCGGTGGTGTCGAACACCGGCTGCCCGGTGAAGTACGGGACGAAGAAGGCGCCGCCGTCCTTGAGCACCCGGCCGCGCTTCCCCCACAGGAACAGGTCGAGCACCGGCCGCACCCAGCGCATGAAGAACGTCGGGTCGACGTAGCGCGCGCCCTTGCCACCCAGGTGCTTCTCGCAGAGCCCGGCGAGGTGCTCGATGGTCCGGCAGCCGTCGACGCCGGCGGCCAGGTGGAACGTGCCCCCCGTCGGCTGCTCGGCGCGGGTCAACAGGTCGATCGCGTCGGCCACGTAGTCGACCGGCACCAGGTCCACGGTGGTCTGCGGCGAGCCGACGATGGTGCGCCACCAGCCGCGGGCGTACAGCTGCACCGGCCAGTACAGCATCCCGAAGTTGGAGGTCGCCCCGGTGGTCGACTCGCCCACGATGATCGCCGGCCGGAAGACGGTCAGAGGCAGGTCCGACGCCTCGTCCCGGAGCCACACCTCCGCCTCGTACTTGGTCTGCTCGTAGGTGTTGCGCCAACCGGCGTCGTGCTTCAGCTCCCCCTCCTGCACGGGACCGGGACGCAGCCCCGCGACAAACGCGGTGCCGACCCAGTCGAACCGGCGCAGCGTCCCCCGCTCAGCCGCCTTCCGCGCGAGCCCGGCCACCTGCTGGGTGCCGAACACGTTGCGGTCCCGGGCCTCCTGCAGGCCCTGGTTGAACCGCACGTCCGCCGCCGCGTGCAGGAACTGCTCGCAGCTGGAGACGACCGACTCGACGTCCGCCGGGGACAGCCCCAGCCCATCGACAGTCAGGTCCCCCGTCACCGGCTCCACCCGCCCCATCAACGCCGTCGCCTCCTCTTCGGGGACGACCCGACCGAGCGAACGGAGCAGCCGGGCGCGACCGTGCTCCTTGTCCTCGGCCCGGACGAGGCACCACAGGCGGCGCACGTCGGCCCGTCGGAGGAGGCGGACGGCGAGGTGCCGTCCGAGGAAACCGGTCACGCCGGTGATGAAGACGTCGGTCATGTTCATCTCCTTACATCTTGAATCCGCCGTCGACGGCCAGCACCTGGCCGGTCACGTAGGCGGCGTCGCCGCTGGCGAGGAAGGCGACCGTCGCCGCGATCTCCTCGGGGTCTCCGAACCTGCGCATCAGGATCTCGCCGAGGATGGTCTCGCTCGCCGCTTCCCGGACCCGCGCCGACATCTCGGTCAGGATCACGCCCGGGGCGACGGCGTTGACTCGGATCTTCTTCTTCGCCAGCTCCACCGCGAGCGCTCGGGTCATCGACTCCACCGCGCCCTTGCTCGCGGCGTAGTTGGCGTGACCCCGGCCCGCCTTCTGTCCTGCTACGGACGAGAGCAGCACAATGGATCCCTTTCGCTTCATCAGCATGTACCGGGCCACCGCCTTGCAGACCCGGTAGGAGCCGCCGGCGTTGGTGTCCAGCACGTCGTTCCACTGGTCGTCCTCCATCATCAGGAGGAGCCCGTCCCGGGTGATCCCGGCGGAGTTGACCAGCACGTCGATGCGGCCCTCGGCGTCGAACACCGCCGCAGCAGCAGCGGTGACGGACGCGCTGTCGCGGACGTCCAACTGGATCGCCGTAGCCTGGCCTCCCGCGTCGGAGATGGCGGCCACCACGGCGTCGGCGGAGTCCCGCCGGTCGCGATAGCCGACCCACACCCGGGCGCCCTCGGCGGCCAGCCGGGTACATACGGCCGCCCCGATTCCGCGGGAGCCACCGGTCACCAGTGCGACCTGATCTTCGAATCTGCGCTGCATCATCTCGCCTCCGGGTCCTCGGAAGCGGCGACCATACAAGAGTGCCGTGCAGCCGCGTAGACAACGCTGGGCCCGCGATTGCCCGGGGGGCGACGGGACGCCTGGGCCGGGCGGCCCGGGAGAACGCACAAGGCCGGCCCGGGGGTGCCGGGCCGGCCTGTGGAAGCGTTCGTGATGCGGTGTCCCCTCCGAAGACCGAAGGCGCGTGGCTCCCCGGCGAACCGGGACCGCACTCGCGGAGTCGACCTGTCCTTCAGAGTCTTGTTCCCGGCCGGGGTAGTGACGTATCGGCTTCTGCCACTCCACCCATGATCTTGACCTCTCGGTCCGATCTTCGGCGTCTTCCCGCCGGCCGCGCCACCGCGGGGTCAGGTCCGCGGCGATCATCCTCTCCTGGACTTCGGTCCCTCCCTCAGCGCGACCAGCGCACCCCTTGCACGGCGAGTAGCGCCGTCGTGGCCTTCCCTGGGGTTCTACCGCCCCTCCAGCGCATGCAGAATCTGCGATCCCACGCGAGGGAGCCGACTGCCAGCCCGGCTCCGGGTCCGCCTTCGTCGTTTCTCACGACCTTGACGGCTTGCTCCCGCTGATTCCTTCCGGCGTGTTTCAGCCGGTGACGCTCCTGGGGTTCGGGACGGAGGGGGTTTTCCCGACCACGCCGACGACTTCTCCGCCGTTGTGAGGCCGATCCGTCACCGCCGCGCCACCGTGTCCGGTGGTGCGGGGCCGCTCCTCTCCGTCATTGTCGCGACACTCGCCCGGAAGGGGCGATGCGTCAGGACCCGCATGTCAACGAACGCTTGCGCAGCGACGCTAGGAGAGGGCGCGCGGGACGGTCAACGACGACGTTGGGGTGAGACGGTGCGCACCGGCAAGCAACGCCCAAACCGGGGGTCTGCTCGCCCCACTTTTTTGTCGGTTTCTTTCGCGGTTGGAGTTATGCGCCATATCCACCCCCCCCGAAACTGAGTGATCTCAGTCAGTTGAGGCATGACTCCACAGGTTGTCCACAGTGTGGATAACTCGGAGCATCGGCGAAGAACCTGTCGGCTGGCCGTCCCTACCAGGGCTCCCAGTCGTCATCGTCCTTGCCCGACCCGACCGGGTTGAGGTGCGGAGCGGAGTGATCCATCGGGAGCGCGGCGTAGCGCGGGTCGACGGCGGGGGGCTCGGGGTCGACCGGCTCGGGCGCGCCCTCGTCGATGGGCGCCTCCGACGCGTCGGGCTCGGCCGCCGGAGCGCCTGCCTCGCCCTCACCGCGCTGCAGGTGCGGCTCGATGGACCAGGCGTAGTACCGGAGCAGCTCGACGCCGGCGGGCGCGCAGGTGACCCCCGCCGGCCCCACCGCGACGGCCCGGCGGCGGCGCAGGATCTCCGTCGCCGCGGTGAACACGCCCAGCGCTTCGTCCGCCCCGATGAGATCCTCCTGCAAGCCCGACAGGCCCCGGGCGCCGCCGGCCGCGCCCGACGCGTCGGCGGCCCGCTCGGCCTCCAGGTCGGCGAATCGGCCGCCGAGCATCATCGGCGCCCCGGCCGCGCGCAGCTGGTCGAGCAGCTCGCGGATCCGGCCGACCACCACGTCCTCCGCCACGAACTCCCCCTCGGGCACGACATCGAGCACCGCCTGGGAGAACACCGGCACCGCGCTGACCGGAATCTGCTCGCCGATTCGACGCACCAGCTCGTCGGCGAAACGCTCGAGGTGGGGTTTGCGCTCCTCCCGGGACAGCGCCAGGACCTCCTCCAACGCATCACCGAAGAACTCGCGAAAGCCGAGGGACGGGCCGGCGTGGGCGGCGGCGACCCCGAATCCAAGTCGGCCCCGACGGGCAAACCGCCAGGCGCCCTCGAGGAGCCGGGAGGCCCGCCCCACGATGGCCGGGGGCAGGGTCGCGACGAGAGACGCGGCGGACTGGAGCTTCTCCGTGAACGTCGGCGGGGTCGGGGCCGGGCCCCGACCTTCGGCAAGGAGCCTCGTGTCTTCGAGGACCCGATCGAAGTTCAGCCCGATCGGCACGAACCGGACATCACCCTCGAACCCATGCTCGAACACGCCGACCAGGTGCTCCAGCAGCCCCAGCTTGGGCGGGCCCATCCGGCCGGACCGGGTCAGCTTGCCCTCGATGAAGAAGCCCTGGGCGAGCCCGCCCATCGTGACCAGCTGGATGTAGCGCTGGAGGACCCGGTGGTACAGCGGGTCACGCTCCCCGCGTCGCACGAAGTACGAGCCGAAGCTCTTGAAGAGCCCCTCCAGGGGCCACACCCGGGCCCACTCCCCGACCGCGTACGACAACGCGACCTCGCGGCTGAGCGCGTGGGCGAGCAACACGTAGTCGGCGTTGCTCCGGTGGTTGATGACGAACACGGTGGCGTCGCGGCCCTCGGCCGCCTTCCAGGCGCCGCGCAGGTTCTCGCGGCTGAACGACACGTCGTACAGTGCGCCCATCAGGCTCTTGGCGACGTTGAGGCCCACCTTGTAGTAAGAAACCAGGTTGAAGTAGGGGACGATCTCTTCGATGTACACCTCGGTGCGCCGCCGCAGCTCTTCGATCGGCTCCCCGCTGTCGCGGCTGCACTCGAGCATGGACTCGGCCAGATCCCGGTCGTTCAGCAGCGACTCCCTCACGTAATGCTTTTGCACGAACTTGAAGCGGTCGAGCCTCACCCGGTGTCGAGCCAGGTACCGGCTCGCCGAGCGCTGGAGCCGCAGCCTGAACCCGCGGAGGACCGACGCCCGCAGCGCCTCGTACAGCGCGATCGCCAGGGCCACGGTGACGAGCCACCAGGCGAATCCCATGATCTGGAGGAGAAACTCCGGCACGCGCCCTCAGCTTCCGGCCCGTGGGGGGGGGCTTGTCAAGCCGCCGTCCGGTGGACGGTGCTCCTGCTGGCGCTCAGCGCGGTCATCGGGTGCCGACACCGCGTCGTCGTGTCGGACGTGGACCGCGCGAACTGCACCCAGGAGGTGACCGACGCGTTCGGTGACCAGGGCGCCAGCGTCATCGCGGTTCGAGCGCGCGATCGCGGGCCCCTGTTCCGCCCCGCGGTCCTCGAAGCGGTCGACCGGGTCTGCCAGGCGTTCGAAGACGAGATGACGGACGACCTGGTCGCCGTCAAGTGCCTCACGAACCTGCCGATCATGGAGGGCCGACCCGCCGGGGCGCGGGTCGTCGTAGCCCGGGACGAGTTTCCGATGAGCCCGGAGCAGGCGCTGACGTTCCAGGCGCTCGTCCATCAGCTCGAGTTCGCCTGGGGTGACGTCATCGACCAGGGCGGCGCTGCGATCAGCTACATCCACCTGCCGACGCAGTCGTTCGACGGGGTCGACGTTCGGGCGACGTTCGACCAACAGGTCGTCGCCGAGCTGGACGCCCTCGAGATGGTGCTCGACGACGGCACGATCCCGCCGTCCGAGTACCGCGCGATCGCCGCCGACGGTCCGTCCAGCCGCTACCTGGTCGGCCTGTTCGACGCGGGCGAGGCGGGTGGCCTCAAGGAGCCGGCTGCGCTGCTCGCGATGGCGCGCTTCCAGGAGGCGGCCGAAGCCAACCCGCGGGTCGCCCAGACGTTCAGCATCGCCGATGACCTCAAGGTGGTTCGCCGGGGCCTGCACAAGGGCAACCCCGCCGACGCGATCATCCCACTGCGCCGAACCGAGGTCGCCCAGCTGCTCCTCGCGCTGAGCATGGCGCCGTCGGCCAGCTCGTTCGGCCCCCGCATGGACACGTCGGAGCAGGTCGCGCTCCTGCGGGTCAACCTCGCGGCCGGTCCGCCCGAAGCGATCCAGCGGATCGGACGACGGCTCGACGCCCTGCTCGGGGCAGAGGCTCCCGAGGGCGGACGCGCGTTCCTGTGTCTGGACGCCCCGGCCGAGGGGGCGACGGAGTAGGTCAGCCCTCGTCGGGGGGCTGGGAGCTCGTCGTACGGAGCACCGCGGTGGAGACGTGGCCGTCGCTCGCGGTGATGCTGTAGCGAACGAGGCCGACGTCCGCGGCCCAGGTCTCGTCGTGGACGGTGGTGAGGATCTGCTCGTTGCCTTCGAAGTCGAAGTTCGTCGTGGTGACGGTCCGGGAGTACTCCAGGCAGTCGTCGAAGACGGCGTAGCTCGTCTCGACCTCGCCGTCGCAACGGCTGACGCTGATCTCGTGCTCGAAGTCCGAGCCGCCGACCTCACCGGTCTCGTAGGACCAGGAGTCGCTCCAGTCGCCGGCCGAGCCGGGCGCGACGACGAAGTACTCGTCCCGATCGCCCTCCTCCTGCAGCACCCAGCGGTAGGTCCAGCCGATCGAGACCGGCTCCGAGCCCGTGAGGTCCTGCTGGTGGGCGACGTTGAACCGGCGCTGGTCGAAGGTCTGGTCCTGGCCCGGGGCGAGCCCGTCGGGGATCGTGCGGGTCAGGCGCAGGTAGTAGTCGCCCCGCCCCGACTCGGTGTTCTCGTCCGCGTCCAGCGCCTGGAGCGTCCAGAACTCCCCCTCCTCGCCCCCCTCGATGAGGAAGTACTCCCACGTGTAGCCCAGGCCGAAGTTGTAATAGTCGGCCTGGCCGGAGGGAGGGCAGCCGGCCACGGCGAGGCCGAGGCAGGCGGCGAGCAGCGAGAGGGGGAGCGCGCGCATGGGTACTAGTACTCGGGCTTGAACTTGAAGGGGTACTCGACGTCCTGGGGTGATTGTGCCTTTGGGAACCGCCACTTGGCGACGGCAGCCCTCACGCAGCGGCCGAGTTCTCGGTCGCCCGTCGTGTTGCGAGCGATCTTCGCATACCGGACCTTGCCGTCCGCCCCGATCGTCCAGGAAGTGACGACCTTGCCCTGCATCCCCGGCTTGCTCTTGAGCCGACGCTCGTAGCAGGCCCGAACCTGGCCGCGGTTGCGCTGGATCGTGGACTGGATCTGGTCGGCGGAGATCGTGCGGCCACCCTCGACGCCGAGGCCGGTGTCCCGCGGCTCGGGGTTGCTGTAGGCGGCCGTCGCCGGCTCGGCGGGGGAGGCCGGCGTGGCGCTCCCCTGGGTCAAGGTCGCGAGCATGTTGTCCTGATCCTCGTCGACGACGATCAGGTCGGCGGCGCTCCCCAGGCCGATCATGCTCTCGTCTTCGGGGACGGGCTCCGGCTCACCGCCCGCGGCGGCCACCTCGGCCGGCGTGGGTTCGTCGACGGGGACGTCCTCGCCGCCGCAGGCAGCGAGCAGGATCATCGGCGCAAACAGGTACGGCAGCAGGCCTCGCATGGGTCTCCGAGTGGGGGCGCGTCCTTCGATCGATGGGGCAGAGCCGCCATATCATCGATATGATCGCGCGGCCTGTCCAGCCCGTCTGACGATTCACCCGGCGCCACGGAGCTCCTTGACGCAAGCCCCCCAGATCGCCCGCCTGGTCATCATCGGCGACGAGATCCTGACCGGCAAGGTGGTGGACGCCAACGGGCCGTGGCTGCTCGGTCGACTGCGGCGGATCGGGGTGCGCTGCGCGGGGATGGTGGTGGTGCCCGACCAGGTCCCGGCCATCGCGGACGCGGTGCGACGTGCGGCCGGCGCCGCGGACGTCGTCTTCACCACGGGCGGCGTGGGACCGACCCACGACGACTGCACGATGAAGGGCGTCGCCGCTGCGTTCGACGTCCCGCTGGAGGCGCACCCCAAGCTGCTCGAGCTGATCGACGGCTGGGGAGAGCCGACCCCCGCGCGCCGCCGGATGGCGATGCTCCCCGCCGGGGCGGAGGTCGTGCCCGGCCACCGGTTCCCCCAGGTCCGGTTCCGCAACGTCTGGATCCTGCCGGGCGTCCCAGAGCTGATGCGGCGCAAGTTCGACGCGATCGCCGGAGACCTGGTCGGTACGCCCCCGGCCTGCGCTGCGATCCGAACGATGCAGCGCGAGTCGGAGATCGCGGAGCACCTGGAGGCGACCTGCGCAGCGTTCCCGGACGTGGCGATCGGCTCCTACCCGCGCTGGGACGACCCCGAGTGTCGGGTGCTGATCACCCTGGAGGCGCTGGACGCCGACTCGGTCCGCAAGGCCCTCGACGACCTCGCAGGGCGCCTGGAACCGGCGCTGCTCCGCGGGCTGCTGCAGGAGTACCGACCGGAGCCGGCCACCCCCTGAGTCCCCCGAATCGGCCCGCGCCTACGGTCCATATCTTGCAGCCCACCGTGGATGTTGCGGCCCCGTTGAGATGAGAGGGAGGCCGTGCGAAGCGAACCGTAAGGGCCGGCAATTGCCTTGCTCCGTCCCCTGGCGGTCGCTTATATAGTTCCCGGCCACGCGTGGCTCGGGGCAGGCCCGCGCGTGACTGTATGAACCGAAGGAGACCTCGAGTGTTCAAGCGTCCACCCCTCCTCCTGGCTATCGCTCTTGCCGCCGCCGTTCCGGCCACCGCATCGGCCGAACAGCCGATCGAGGCCCTGATGGCCGCCATGGAGCTCGACATGGGCTCGGTCGTGACGTCCTCGATCGACACCCAGGGCAGCGCGGCGACGATGTACGACGTGCGCTCCTCGCTCGGCGTGATCAGCCCCTACAACGCCCCGACGTTCGCGGTCCTCTCGACGGGCAACGTGAACAACATCGAAGCGCTCGAGGACTACGACTACCCGGGCAGCGGTCCGGACACGTCGGCCGGCGACCGGGCCGCGTTCTCGTTCGACATCGAGGTCCCAGCGACCGCGAACTCGTTCAGCTTCAACTTCTACTTCCTGAGCCGCGAGTACCCCGAGTGGGTCGGCTCCGCCTACAACGACACCTTCGAGGTGCACCTCGACAGCAACGCCTACCAGGGCCAGATCGTGTTCGACGCGTTCGGCAACCCGGTGACGGTGAACAACGCGCTGTTCAGCGTGGTCAACCCGGCGCAGCTGACCGGCACCGGCTTCGACGCCGACGGCGGCACCGGCTGGGTCGTGACCATCGCCCCGTGCGAGGCCGGCGAGACCATGCACATCGAGTTCGAGATCTACGACGTCGCCGACGGCGTCTGGGACTCGGCGGTCCTCATCGACAACTTCCAGTTCAGCGAGGAAGAGCCCCCCGAGGACGGCCCCTGGACCGGTGACGACACGCCCGACGTGCCGATCGACGTCGCGTTCCTGAGCCCCAAGGAGGGTGACCTCGAGGGCGGCTACACCGTCACGATCCACGGCAGCGGGTTCGACAACACCACCACCGTCGAGGTGGGAGGCACCCCCGCCGCCGACGTCACCGTCGGCACCGGCGGCGAGACCCTGATCGTCGAAGACTGGCCCGAGGGCACCGCCGAGGGCAGCGTCGACATCACCGTCCGCAAGGGCCTCGAGGAGGTCGTGCTGAGCGACGGCTTCACCTACTGGGACGAGTCCGGCGGCAGCGTGCCCCCCCGCGTCACCGCGGTCATGCCGAGCGAGGCCAACCCCGGCGGCGGCACCGAGCTGCGCATCAACGGCGTCGGGCTCGACGCGGACGCGACCGTCGTCTTCCGCATGACGGACGAAGACGGCAACGTCGAGACCTTCGAGGCCACCGGCGTCGAGGAGCTCGAGGTGGGCCAGCTGGTGGCGACCTCTCCCGAGGCGCGCGGCGGCTGGGCCGACCTGGTGGTCATCAACAACGACGGGCTCGAGACGGACCCGCCGTACCCGTTCCTGTTCACCGAAGACGCGCAGCAGCCGATCAACAACGGCGGCACCGGAGGCACCCGCGGGTGCACCAACGTCGCGGGGAGCAGCGCCAGCGGCCTGCTCGCATTGCTCGCCCTCGTGGGCCTCGCCGGGATGCTCCGGCGGGAGTGGAGGTAGGACCATGCGCCGCACCACGACGCTCTTGTTCGGAGCCGCCGCCCTCGGCTCCCTCCTGCTGGCCGGCTGCCAGAACAACACCATCCGCGCCCTGCCCAACCGGCCGCCCGTCGCGCAGGCCCTGATCGACAACGGGGACGACAACACCGCCCAGCAGCGGCTCGGCTACGTCATCAACGGTGACACCGCCTACCTGGACGGCTCGCTGTCCGATGATCCGGACGACGCCGGCCAGCCCCAGCTGCTGACCTTCGTCTGGTCGTTCGACGCCGTCCCCGAGGACAGCAGCTTCGTCGACGCCGAGGGCGTCTTCGACGACAGCGCCATCTTCGTCCCGGAGGACGATCCCGAGACGGACAACGTCAACGAGGCGTCGTTCCCCTCCTTCGAGCCGGACGTGCTGGGCACCTACCGGATCAAGCTGGTCGTGCTCGACGACGACGACGCCGAGTCGCTCCCGTCGATCGCGGTCATCCAGTCGGTGCCGCCGAGCGACCTGACGATCGTCGCCGAGTGGGAGAACACCCAGGCGGACCTGGACCTGCACCTGATCGGCCCCGACGGCAGCTACTTCGGCGACGGCGACTGCTTCAGCTGGGACCCGAACCCCAACTGGGGCGAGTCCGAGCTCGCGACCGACAACCCCGAGCTGGACGGCGACGCCGACGGTGAGGGCAGCGGCCCGTACCGCGAGACGATCAACCTCGAGGAGCCCCCGGACGGCGACTACGACGTCTGGATCCACTACTACAGCGACCACAGTGTCGAGCTGGGCAACTCCGCGGTGACCGCCGTCCCGACGGTGGAGGTCCGGGTGTTCGACCAGCTCGTCGACGGCTCGCAGCTGACCGCGGGCACCCCGCTGGTCGCCGGCGATGTCTGGAAGGTGGGCGTGCTCAGCTGGCCGGAGCGGACGTTCGCGCCGCTCAACCAGATGTCGAGCCACTCCGCCGAAGGCGGCCCGTCCTACAACGACTGACGGTTCAGCGCCGGGCTCGCTGGCGCAGGTAGTGGTCCGCGAGGACCAGCCCCACCATCGCCTCCACGATCGGCACCGCCCGCGGCACCACGCACGGGTCGTGCCGCCCCTTGGCCTTGAACGTGGTCGGCTGACCGTCCCGCCCGAGCGTCTGCTGCTCGCTGAAGATCGTCGAGACCGGCTTGAACGCCACCCGCAGGCGGATCGGCATGCCGTTGCTGATGCCGCCCTGCACGCCTCCGCTGTGGTTGCTGGAGGTCAGGACCGCCCCGCCAGGGCCGGAGACGAACGGATCGTTGTGCTGGCTGCCCGTGAGGGCGACCGCGCCGAACCCGCTGCCGATCTCGAAGCCCCGGGTCGCCGGCAGGCTCATGCAGGCGCGGGCGAGGTCGGCGTGGAGCTTGTCGAAGACCGGCTCGCCCCAGCCCGCGGGCACGCCTCGCGCGACGCACCGGATCACGCCACCGACGGTGTCCCCGGCCGCCCGGGTGGCGCGGATGCGCTCGGCCATGGCGTCGGCGACGATCGGGTCGGGGCAGCGGACGTCGTTGCCGTCCACGTCGGTCTCGGCGACCGTCGCCTCGTCGACCGCGTCGCTCGGCAGCGCGATGTCCGCCACCTGCTCCACCCAGGCGACGATCTCGACGCCGATGGTGGCGAGCAGCTGGCGGGCGATGGCCCCGCCGGCGACCCGCCCGACGGTCTCCCGCGCGGAGGCGCGGCCGCCGCCGCTGGCCGCCGCGATGCCCTGCTTCGCCTCCCACGTGTAGTCGGCGTGGGACGGGCGCCACGGCATCTCGTCGTAGGCGCCGGGGCGAGCGTCGCGGTTGGGCACGAGCAGGCTGATCGGGGTCCCCAGCGTCACGCCGTCCCGCAGGCCGCTGAGGACCGAGACGGTGTCCGTCTCCTTGCGCTGGGTGACGAGGTCGGACTGGCCGGGCCGCCGACGGTCGAGCTGGTGCTGGACCGCGTCGAGATCGAGGGCCAGCCCCGGGGGACAGCCGTCGACCACCGCGCCGACCGCGCCGCCGTGGGACTCGCCCCAGGTGTGCAGTCGGAAGAGCCGCCCGAAGCTGCTGCCTGCCATCAGTCCTTCCCCACGCTCGGGTGGTCGTTGGCGCGGTAGAGCACGACCCAGTAGCCGTGATTCAGTCGGTCCCACGCCTTCACGTAGTGGAAGCCTCGCTGGAATCGCCCGTCCCGGGCCAGGTAGTGGGAGTGTCCGTTGCCCTTGATGTAGCTGGCGAAGAGGGCCTCCTCTTCGTCCAGGTCACCCCGGGCCCTCTTCCACTTCCGCCACAGCCCACGGCGCTTCTTCTTGGGCACGTAGGCGATGAACGCGACCCAGCCGGGATCCTGCTCGAGGAAGTAGTCCCTCAAGCGCTTGTCCATGTCCTTCAGCGCCTGTCGGCCGCCCGGCTCCTTGCGCTTCAACGACCTCAAGAAGGGGTTGACCCCTGTGGCCTCAAGTTCCTGTGCCACATTGAGATCCAGGATCCCGATGGTGTCGACCCAGCGCAGGTCGCCGGCCGCGAACGGCGCCGCTCCCATGTCCTGGAACACGACGACCTCACCGGGCTCGCTGCGCTCGCGGACGTAGTGCGCCATCGCCTGGAACGACTGCTCGGACCAACGCACGTACTTGTTGTGCCACTCGGCCTTGGACAGGTCGTAGTCGACGCAGATCTTGGCGCACGGCGCGGCGGCGGCGACGGTGAGCAGCACCGCCATCACGTGGGGGACGGAGGGCTCGGCGGAGGCCCGACGTACCGCGGCCTCGACCAGGCGCCCGACCTGGCGCAGGCCGTCGGCGGCCAGGGCGACGAGCAGCGGGTAGACCGGCAGGTACAGCCTGAACCACTTCATCTCGTCGCGCCCGATCTTGACGAGATAGGCCACGAAGAAGAGCGACAGGAGCAGCGCCAGCACCCGCCCGAACCAGCGATCGCGGCTCCACACGATCGCGATGACGCTGATCGCCGCGAGGATGAACAGGACCGAGTTGACCTGGAAGCCCAGGAGCTCCCCGGCGAACTGGAAGCCCCGGTCGAGGTCCAGTTCGGCCGACGCCTTGGCCCGGAACGTGTTCGGCACCAGGGAGCCGAAGTAGAGGTATCGCCACAGGTGGTACGGGCCGAGGGTGACCGTGAGGATCCCGGCGCACGTCAGCCAGGGCTTGGGGACGTAGCCCCGCCGGATCGCGTCCGCGAGCCCCACCCCGGCGGCGGCGAGCGCGAACGCGTGTCCCTCGGGGCGACACAGCGCCCCTCCCGCCAGCAGCAAGCCGGCGATCCAGGCCAGCCGCTGGGCGTCGCCGCCGTCGTCCGGCCGCTCCCACAGCTTCATCAGGTACAGCACCCCGCCGCTGCACAGGACGGCCATGGCGGTCGGCTCCATCCCCGCCATCGACCAGAGGATCACGCTGCCGGAGACGGCCCACATCCCGAGCCCGAAGAGGCCGTAGGCCTCCAGGCGATCACCGGCGAAGTGGCGGACGAGCTCCCAGACGACGAGCAGGCCGAGCTGGCCGAAGAGGCACGCGAGCCCCTTGACCCACAGCACCGGGTCCACCCCGAGCCAGAAGGCGGGGGCCGACATCACGACCCACAGGAAGTCGGTGTAGCCCTCCAGCCGCTGCCCGTAGTTGAAGACCATCCCGTGGCCCTCGGCGAGGTTCCGGGCGTAGCGCAGGGCGATGTAGGTGTCGTCCTTGATGTAGCCGCGGTACTGCCATTGCAGCCAACCGAGGGCGGCGGCGAAGGGCAGGAGGAGCAGCAGGTCGGGGCGCTTTCGCACAGCGGCGCTAGGGTACCCTTGTCGGCGTGAGAGATCGCCTCGCCGCCATCATCGTCCCGCTGCTCGCCCTCGGGCTGGCGTGTGACGACCCGAGGCGACGGGGGGGCGACGACGACGACAGCGGCGAGGCGAACGACGACGACGCCACCGACGATGACGACGCCACCGACGACGACGACGTGGCCGATCCGGACAGCCCCGAGATCGTCGAGATCGAGGTCTGCCAGGTCACCTTCTCGGGCAACTCGTTCGCCCTGTTCAACATCGACGTCATCGACCCCGACGGCGACCTCCCCTCCCCCGTCATCTATCGCCTGCAGATCGACACCGGCGCGCTCGTGACCCACCAGTACTCCCCCGAGGAGGCCTTCGGCTCGTCCGGCACGATCCCGCACACCGAGCAGATCGGACAGGCCGACCTCCCGCGCGGCAGCGTGCACCTGTTCCAGTTCCACGTGCTCGACGCGGCGGGGCACGTCTCCCCGAGCGAGTCCATCCAGTGGACGATCCCCCAGGCGGACGACGAAGAGCTCTGTGGCTGATCTCCCGGTCATCGCCGGCCTGTCCCTGACCTCCCCCGCAGTCCTCGCTCCGATGGCGGGCATGACCGACGTGGTGTTCCGGTCGTTCTGCCGGGAGCAGGGCTGCTCGTTGGTCTACACCGAGCTGGTCAAGGCGGATCTCCTCGCCCGGGGCGACCGTCGCTCGCTCCGGCTGGCCGAGACGCACGCCGACGAGCGCCCCGTCGGCGTGCAGCTGTACCACCACGACCCGGACACCCTCGCCGCCGGCGCCCGCTACGTCAGCGAGCACATCCAGTGCGACCTCATCGACCTGAACATGGGCTGCCCGGTGCCCAAGATCGTCAGCAAGGGGGCGGGCGCCGCGCTCATGCGCGATCCCGGGCTCGTGGAGCGGCTGGTCCGCGCGGTGGTCGATGCCACGCACCTGCCGGTGACCGCCAAGACGCGCTCGGGATGGGACGAGTGGGAGCGCAACGCGGTGGACGTCGCCCGGGCCGTCGAGAACGGCGGTGGGCAGGCGATCGCGGTGCACGCCCGGACCCGCGCCCAGCGGCACGAGGGTCCCGTGGACTTCCCGCTGCTGGCTGAAGTGGTCCAGGCCGTCAGCATCCCGGTCATCGGCAACGGCGGCGTGCTCGGCCCCCAGGGGGCGCTGGACATGCGGGCGCAGACCGGCGTCGACGCCGTGATGGTCGGGCGCGGAGCGCTCGGCAACCCCTGGATCTTCGCTGCCATCGAAGCCGCCTGGCTGGATCGGCCCTGGAGCCCCCCCAGCCTCGATGAGCGACTGGGGCTGATCCGTCGCCACCTCGAAGCCGCCCGAGACGCCAACGTGCGCTGGGCGGCGCGACAGCGGGACGCCGACGACGCCGAGATCCGCGCCGCGCGCTACGTGCGCGGCCACCTCGTCGGGTACGTCCGTGGCGCCCCGGGGGAGCGCTCGTTTCTGCGCCAACTGAACGAGTTGTCGAGAATCGACGACGTGCTGCAGGCCGTCCGGCAGGCCTGGAGTGTGCCCCCCGCGGGCGATCGGGACGGTCCTACGCCGGTGAGCACCCCCGTCCCGGCTTGAAGCAAGAGGGACCGCACCCCTATCATCCCCCGTCCCAGGAGGACCCCCCATGCGCTTGCTGCTCTGTGCCCTCTGCCTCGCCGTCGCCGCCCCCGCGGCGCTCGCGGCGACCCCCTCCGACGGAGAGACTGTCTCCACCGACGACGATCGCCTCGCCCAGCGCGGCGCGAAGAAGAAGAAGAAGAAGAAGGGCAAGAAGAAGGGTGAGGAGCCCGAGACGCCCCCGCCCCCGCCGCCGGACACCGACGGCGACGGCGTCGAGGACGGGACGGACAAGTGCCCCGAGGAGGCCGAGGACGCCGACGGGCACGAGGACGGCGACGGCTGCCCCGATCCCGACAACGACGGCGACGGCCTGCCCGACGCCGAGGACGACTGCCCCGACGAGGCGGAGAGCCTCGACGGCTTCGACGACGCCGACGGCTGCCCCGAGCCGGAGCCGACGATCAAGCCGCTGGACGCCAAGATCACGCTCAACGACGGCACGACGATCACCGGGACGGTGATCCGCATCATCGCGGTCGACGAGGACGAGCCGGAGTCCAAGCCGGAGCAGCCGGAGACGTTCGACGTGATCGTCGACGACGTGCACGAGTTCGCCACGACCTGGGACAACGTCCGCAGCCTGAAGTCCGAGAAAGTGAAGTTCACCGAAGCGGTGGACTGCTACTCGGAGGGCGCCGAGATGTTCGAGGCGCCGTTCTGGGAGTGCACGTTGAAGCACCCGACGGTCGTCAAGCTGGACAGCTCCGACCGCAAGGGCACTCACCGCTTCCTCGATCGCAAGATGAAGCGGCTCGACTTCCAGTTCAGCGACATCGCCTGCGAGGGCGCCAGCTGCGAGGAGATCCTCGAGAGCAGCACGGTGTCGCTGTACCTGTACAAGCTGATCGCGTTCGAGCAGAACGAGGACGAGGCCGCCGCGGTGACCGCGCTGCAGGGCCGCCTGCGCGAGATGCAGAAGAAGCAGGTCGCCACCGCCACGTTCCAGCCGGCGGCTACCGAGTAGCGGGCGGTGCGGCTCCCCGCCGCAGCCGCGGTCCTGGGCCTGGTCCTCGCCTGGAGCGGGGCTGACGGCGCCCAGACGCGCGATCTGAGCGCGTTGACCGGCCCGATCGAGGGCCTGACCCGCGATCAGCTCGACGCCGTCGTGACGGAGCGCTGGGCGTGCCGCGAGATGGTGGCGCACCTGTACGAGCTGTCCCACGCGTTCTCCCTGGCCGCGGCCGGCGGACCCCGCAACGAGTTCCAGCGGCTGTACGACGGGGCCGGCACGGCCTGGCGGTTCGCCCGAGGTACGTGTGACCAGTCCATCGCGAGCGTCGGGGACGGCTGGCCCCGGTCGGTGATGGAGTCCGAGTTCCAGCTCGTTCAGCGGCTGCGCGCCGCCCTGATGGAGGCGACCACCGCGTTCTCGGAGAATCGCCCCGCGGACGACGTCAACCGGGCCCTCGACGGCTACGAGGCGATGCTCGGGGAGTGGGTCACGTGGCTCGAGCTGAGCGGCCGCTTCTGGGCCGGCGAGCTGCTCCCCTCCATCGATCGCTCCTGCCTCGCCCGGTGCCGGGGCAAGGCGGCCGATCTGCGCGGCCGGCTCTGGCTGCTCGCGCTGACCGAGGGGGCGCGCGACACGTCGGAGCTCCGAGTCCGCCTGGACCAGCTTCGACGGGACGTGGACGAGTGCGAGGCGACCGACGCCCTCGGCCGGGTCGAGCATCGCCTGCTGCAGCAGACCCTGCTCGCCTACGGGGACGCCCTCGCGGGGCTCGGCGAGGGCGACGACCGGGCCGCAGCCCGTGCGATGGAGCGGGAACAGGAGCTCGCCAGCCGCGCCGCCCGGTGCCGTGGAGAGCACGCGGCGGGCGACGTCTCCGAGGACTGCTCAGGTGGTGAGCCGCCGGTAGATGGCGGGCAGCCGTGACGGCAGCGCCGCGACCGAGTCGATGACCGCGTAGCGCACGTCTCCGTACATCTCCCGCAGGTAGTCCTCCCCCTGGGGGTCGACCGTAATGCAGAAGGGGTGGACCTTCTTCTCCATCGCCTCTCGCAGCGCCATCCGCGTGTCCGCCTGGGCGTAGGACGCCTGGTACAGGTCGCAGCCGCAGTCCAGCGGCTTGCCGTCGGACAGCAGGATGAGCAGCCGGGTCTTGCCTTCGACGGCGAGCAGCCGCTGCGTCGCGTGGCGGATGGCGGCGCCGTCCCGGTTCTCCATCCGGTAGCTCATCGCCCCGATGCGGCCGCGCACGGGCTCGGTCAGGCGCTCGTCGAAGTCCTTGAAGACGTCGAAGGTGACCATCTGCCGACCCCGCCCGCTGAACCCGAAGATCGCGTAGCGGTCACCCAGCGCCTCCAGCGCCTCGCTCATCATGACGAGGCTCTCCTTCTCGACCTCGATCACCGACTTGCCGGTGTCGCCGACGAGCTCCCGGGTCGACGCGCTGAGGTCGACGAGGAACGCGACGGAGACGTCCCGCAGCTTGCGATGGCGCCGCAGGTAGACCCGCCCGTCCGACGGTCGCCCGGCGCGCAGGTCGACCAGCTCCTCGACCAGGGCGTCGAGGTCGAGCTCCTCCCCCTCCCTCGCGCGCCGTTCGCGCCCCAACCCCGACGGCCGGAGCATCTGGAACTCCCGACGCAGCCGGCGGACCATCGGTCCGTGCTCGGCGAGCACCGACTCGACGAACGCGGTCGCGTCACCCGTCGCCCGACGCTCCCAGACCGACGCCCAGCGGGGCCGGTAGTCGCCGATCTGCTCGTCCCACTCGGGGTACCGCGAGACCGTCACCGACGCGGCCTGCTCCTCCAGCCCCTGACCGCCGCTGGCGGAGCTGCGGCGCAGGCTCTCCCGGTAGCCCTCCAGGAGGTTGCGCTCGATCGTGCTGTCCGGCACGTCGGGGTCGACCTCCAGGGCCGCCAGGATCTCGCGCAGCGAGACGGCGACGCCCCGGGCGTCCAGCGCTCGCTGGATGGCGCGGGCGCGCTCGAGCACCGCCCGTCGCTCCGCCTCCTCGACGTCGTCCACCACGTCGCCGGTGAACAGGCGGCCGCCGGCGGCCGGAGGCGGACCCATGTCGCCCCCCATGCCGTCGCCGTCGACCTCTCCGTCGCCGGGCATGCCGATCCCGAAGCCTTCGCCCCCCTCCGCCCCCTCACCGCCCTCGGAGGGAGGGACGGTCGCGACTCCGAACATCGGCTCGTCAGCCGCCGGCGGGGGCGGCGGCGGGATGTCCGCGGGGCTGCCGTCGCCGCCGACGAGGCCGTACAGCAGCACCGTGGCGCCAGCGGAGTCCTGCACGCCCGCGCCCGGGTGGCGCAGCGCCTGCAGCAGCCATGACGCCTCGTGGAAGCGCTTCCAGGCCGGTCCTTCGGGGAGCGGCTCGCCGAACCAGAGCCACCGGGCGAGCAACTCGAGCACGAGATCGGGGCCCTGCAGCTCCTCGACGTCCGGCCGAACCCGACGATCGGCCTGCGACATGTCCTCCAGGTCCCGCGCGAGGCCGGGGTACTCGCGGCGCAGGCAGGCGTCGACCCGGAGGTCCTCGGCGAACAGCAGCAGGCGGCGGGCGAGCGACGGGTCCGGGAAGCGAGACGCGAAGACGAGGACCGGGTTGCCGAGCCCTTCTTCGTCCTCGTCACCCGCCTCGTCTGCCTCGGTCGCGTGCACCTCGATGGGGTCGAGGCCCGGGATCGCGTCGGGCGCCAGGCCGAAGGTGCCGAACTCGATCCGTCCCACCTGCTGGGCGAGCGCGACCTTGTAGAGGCGGAAGTTGCGCTCGTCCCGCTCGAACCGGTCCAGCCGCGGGGCGAGGAAGATGTGTCGACCGTCGGTGACCGCGATCGCGTCGGCGGGGAGCTCGGTCCCGGCGGGCAGCTCCGTCGCCGGCCGCACGCGGACGCCGCTGCCCAGGTGGGCCTCCGCGTACAACTGCAAGGTCCGGGCGATGGACGCCAGGGCCAGCCCCTCCCGCTGGGAGTCCCACGCCTCCTGTCCCGCGCGGCTCTCGCGCAGCAGGAACGAGCGGGCGACGGACTCGCTGCGGGCTGCCTTGCCGAGCGCCTCCTCCAGGAAGGTGGCGAGCCCGTCGGCGCTCCCCTCGGCGAGCAGGTTGCGCACCGTCGGCAGCGCCGCGAGGCCGAGGCCGGGGTGACGGCGGCAGAGGTCCGCCAGCGCGGTGATGATCCGCAGCCTCGGGCCGCGTTCGGTCACGGCGGCCGCGCACTCCGGGAGCACGCGGGCGAGCTGCCGGGCGAGGCGGCGGTCCGCCTGCACGGTGCGGGCGACCGCTTCGCCGACCCAGTCGACGCTGTCGGGGTGGTCGCGCACCAGGTCGCCCAGCGCCTCGGCGAGCACCGCAGCGGCGGTCCAGTCCCGTCGGGCGACGAGCAGCACCGCGCGTCGCATGACCTGGAAGGAGGTCGAAGGGAGCTCCCGGCGGGCGTCGGCGAGGGCGCGGGTGACGTCGGCCGCCGCCTTGGCGTGCTCGACGGGCGCTTCGCGGATCCGCTGCCGGGCCAGCACGACCAGTTCGGCCGCGTCGCCGACGCTCAGCCCCGCCAGGCGCTTCCGAATGGAGCCCTTCTTCTTTTCGTCGTCAGACGCCACGACCCCACTCTAGCCGCCACTCCCCCGGATCGCGGCGCCAGGGGGAGCATCAGAAGAAGTCGCGGATCACCTCGGTCATGGAGCGCTGCAGGTCGAAGTCGTCCGTGAGCGGCTGCACGATCGCCGCCTCGCACGCCGTGTTGGGGTCGAGCCCGGCGGCGATGAGCCGCCCCGCGTAGATCAACAGCCGGGTGGAGACGCCCTCCTCCAGGCCGTGGTTCTTGAGCTTGCGGATCCGGCTGGCGACCCGGACGAGGCGCGACGCGCTCTCCTCGGTGACGCCCGCCTCGTGGGCGACGATCTCCGCCTCGACGTCCCGCTCGGGGTAGTCGAACGCGATCGCCACGAAGCGCTGCCGCGTGGACTGCTTGAGGTCCTTGAGGACCGACTGGTAGGCCGGGTTGTAGGAGACGACGAGCAGGAAGTCGTCGGGCGCCTTGAGGATCTCGTTCCGCTTCTCCACCGGCAGGATCCGCCGATCGTCAGCCAGCGGGTGGATGACGACGACGCTGTCGTTGCGCGCCTCGACCACCTCGTCCAGGTAGCAGATGCCGCCCAGCTTGACGGCCAGGGTCAGCGGGCCGTCGACCCAGACCGTCTCGCCGTCGCGGAACAGGTAGCGGCCGACCAGGTCGCTCGCGGTGAGGTCCTCGTGGCAGGCGACCGTCACGAGCGGGCGCCCGAGCTGGTGCGCCATGTGGGAGACGAAGCGGGTCTTGCCGCACCCCGTCGGACCCTTGAGGAGCACCGGGACCTGCTGCTTGGCGGCCTCCGCGAAGAGGGCCACCTCCTGGCCGACAGGCACGTAGTAGGGCTCCTCGTCCACCAGGTACTGGGCTCGGAGGGGGTCGACCGCGCTCTTCTTGCGTCCGCTCACGTACAGAACTCCTCGATGGCCGCACGGTACAGGTCGGCGGCGGCCTCCAGCGCGTCCAGCTCGACCCACTCGTCGACCCGGTGCGCCTGGGCGATCTCGCCGGGCCCGCAGACCACGGTGTTCGCGCCCATCCGGTTGAAGAACGGACCCTCCGTATAGAAGGGCACCGTCGACGTCCCCTCCCCCGTTCGCTCGACGAGCCACCGCACGAGCGGCGCGTCGTCGGGGGTCGCGAAGGGGTCGTCCTGCTCGATCCGATCCATGCCCCACGAGACCCCGGGCACGGATCGGGCGGCCCCGTCCACGACGGCGCGGATCTCGTCCAGGAGCACCACGTGGTCGGTACCCGGCACCGGACGCGTCTCGAGCCAGAACGTGGCCCGCTCGGGGACCACGTTGCGGGCCGCGCCGCCGTCGACGAGGCCGACGTTCATGGTGGTGAACGGCGGCTGCAGGGGCGACGCGGCGTCCACGCGCTCCTTCCAGACCTCGGCTCGGGTGAGCAGCGCGTCGATCGCGCGGGCCGCTGCGTGCACCGCGGACGCGCCCTGGGACGGATCGGAGGAGTGGCAGGGGGTGCCGATCAGCTCGACGCGCAGCGTCAGGTGGCCCTTGTGGAGGGTCACGGGCCGCAACCCGGTCGGCTCGCCGACGATGCAGTGGTCCACCGGGAGCGGACGCGTCGCGGCCAGGAGCTTCGCCCCGTGGCAGCCGATCTCCTCCTGGAACGTGAACGCCAGCCACAGCGGCCGCTTCAGCCGGGTCCGGTCGACCGCCTCGGTCGCGCAGATCATCGCGGCGATGGCGCCCTTCATGTCGCACGTGCCGCGCCCGTAGAGCCGCCGGCCGTCCCGCTCGGTCGCGGTGGTCGCCCGCATGGACGCGTCCCACGGCACCGTGTCGGTGTGGCCGGCCAGGGCGAGCCCGCCGCGCCCTTCGGGCCCGAACCGCACGAGCAGGTTCACCTGCCCCGGATCGTCGGGCTTGCGGACCTCGACGCGGTGGCCGCCGAGGGGGTCGAGCAGTTCCGCCACGCGACCGCAGAGCGCCGCGTTGCTCCGACTGGAGACCGTGTCGAAGGAGACCAACTCCTCGGTCAGGGGGACCGGCTGGAGCGGGATCGCGCTACTCCTGGGGCAGATCGACGCCGCGCATCTCGACCTGCTCGTCCTGCTCCAGGATCGTGAACTCGACCCGGCGGTTGCGCTCACGCCCCTCTTCGGTCCCGTTGTCGTCGATGGGCCGAGCCTCGCCGTAGCCGACGGCGACGAGCCGATCGGGGTCGATCCCAGCCTCGACCAGGTAGCGCATGATCGCCGACGCGCGGGACTCCGACAGCCGCTGGTTGTACGAGTCGCTGCCGCGATCGTCGGTGTGCCCTTCGATGCGGATCTTCGTGATCCGCGGGTTCTCCTCCAGCGTCGTCTGCACCGCCTCGAGCACCGGGTAGCTCCGGCGGAGGATGCGGTCCTTACCGGTGACGAACAGGATCTTCTCGAGGATGACGATCTTCTCACCCGTCACGACCGCGATCGTGTCGTCGGGGCAGCCGTCGTCGTCCTTGAAGTCGTTGTAGTTCTCCGGGTCGTTCGGGCACAGGTCGTCGGGATCCAGGATCTGGGCGCCGTCGTTGTCCGGGTCGGGGCAGCCGTCGCTGTCTTCCCAGCGGTCGAGATCCTCGGGGACGTTGGGGCAGCCGTCCTGGCTGTCGACCACGCCGTCGCCGTCGTTGTCGTCCTCGGGGCAGCCGTCCGTGTCCTCGAAGCCGTCGACGTCCTCGGCGTCGTCCGGGCAGGAGTCCTGGCCGTCGAGCAGCCCGTCGTTGTCGTTGTCGGGATCGGGGCAGCCGTTGGTGTCCTCGAAGCCGTCGACGTCCTCGGCGTCGTCCGGGCAGACGTCGCTGGTGTCCGGGATTCCGTCGGCGTCGTTGTCCAGATCGGGGCAGCCGTCGGCGTCCTCGAACTCGTCCAGATCCTCGGGGTCGTCCGGGCACTCGTCATCGCTGTCGACGATGCCGTCCCCGTCGCGGTCCGCCGAGGGGGCCCACGCGATGCCGCCGAAGAAGCGGAACGCCGGCGTGCCGACGCCGGCCGTCAGCCCCGGTCCCAGGCCCGCGACGATGTCCAGCTTGTTGGCGACGCGGAACCGACCCGTGACGAGCAGCTCGAGGGGGCTGTGCGCCACCGCTCGACCCGCCTCCGACGGGAGCTGGGCGAGGCCCGGCCCGACGATGCCGGCGCCGGAGAGCTCGAGCATCACGTCGATCTTGTCCTTCATCGGGACGAGGCCGAAGCCCAGGGCGTAGAGCAGCTCGTCGTCCGCGGCCACGTTCTCGCCCACCTGGGCGAACGACGGCTTCAGGCGATAGCCGAAGTGACCGGCGACGCGGAACCGCTCGAACCGGTGCCCGACCGCCACCTTCACGCCGAAGGTCGGCAGGCCGGAGGTCAGGAAGATGTTGGGGTTGCCCGTCGGGAAGGTGATGAAGGGGATCACGCCCAGGTTGACGAAGTGCTTCTCCTGGCGGAGCGGCTGGAAGCGCCCCTCCAGCCAGATGTCACCGAGGCTGAAGACCTTGTTCGGTCCCGTGCCGCCGCCGATCTCCTCCAGGCCGTCCCCGGTGGCGGCGAGCTGCAGGAACGCCATGGTCAGGTCGATCTCGACCCAGTCGGTGATCGCGAAGCCGACGCGACCGTGTCCGGCGAACACGAAGTCGATGATCCCGATCTCGCGCTGCAGCTCGCGGTCGGTCTTCTCCAGCGGGCGCACGGCGCCGGACAGGACGATGTCGAAGCCGATCTTGCGCTTGGGCAGGATCAGGCCGTCGTGCACGGTCACGAAGCCGCGGTAGCTGCCGACCGGGTTGAACCGCTGCACGTCGAGCGACGCCTGCGGCTGGGCCACGGCCAGAGGAGGCTGGACCACCACCGCAGCAGCGACAAGCAAGACCACCAGGAGACAGCGCTTCATCATCGGTCCTCCGCCACCAAGGAACGGCAAGAGGATACCCAACCGACAGCCGCGGGGCTTGCACCTCGCTCGATCGTGAGCAGGATCCCGCCATGACCGCGCTCCAGCACGCCCTCCCTTCCCTCCTGACGGACGCCCGCGCCCTCGCCCAGGCGGCGCCGGTCGACACGGCCCCGCTCCTCGCAGGGCCGATGCTCTTCGATCTGAACGGCCACGACCGGGTGCTCGTGAGCGGCCGGGATCGCGTTCGGTTCCTGCACGCGATGCTGTCCAACGACGTGCAGGGCCTGACGGCCGGGGGCGGTCGGTGGGCGACCTTCAACAGCGTGCAAGGCCGGACGGTGACGGACGTCCGGCTGTTCGTGCTGGACGAGGACAAGCGCAACGGCTCGCTCCTCGCGCTCCTGGAGCCGGGCGCGAGGGAGGCGTTCGTCGACGGCCTGGACAAGTTCGTGATCTCCGAGAAGGTCTACTTCGAGGACGCCGGTGGCTGCCTGTGGCTGGTCGCTGGCGCAGGCGCCGAGGACGCCGTCGCCACGACGGGCGCCGACCTGCCGGCGGCGGGGCTCTTCGCCCACGTCGAGACGACGGTCGGGGGCCGCCCGGTCCGGGTGATCCGGCTCGACCGGAGCGGCGCCGACGACCTGGGGCTGTGGTTCGCGACCGAGGATGCGGACGCGGTGCTGGCCGCGCTGGGGGCCCTCCCCCGCGGCGATCTCGACGTGCTGGAGGCGGCGAGGATCGAGGCCGGCCAGCCCCGCTTCGGGCTCGACCTGACGGAGGAGAACATCCCCCTGGAGGCCGGGCTGAAGGACCGCGCGATCAGCTTCACCAAGGGCTGCTACATCGGCCAGGAGGTGATCTGCCGCATCGACTCCATGGGCTCGCCGAAGCGACGGCTGTGCCTGCTGGAGCTCACCGGGGACGAGGCACCCGAGCCCGGGACCCCCCTGTACGCCGGCGCCAAGGAGGTCGGCTGGACGACGTCGGCGGTGCGGTCGGCGCGGCTGGGCCGCCCCGTGGCCCTCGGCTACGCCCGCAAGCGCAGCAACGACGTCGGCACCGAGCTGCACCTCGGCGCCCCCGACGGCACGACCGCCACGATCGTCGCCCAGGTGGGAGAGGTCTGAGGACCTAGAAGGCGGCCTGGCCCGGGGTCCGGGGGTACGGGATCGCGTCCCGGATGTTCTTCATCCCCGTCAGGTACATGAGCATGCGCTCGAACCCGAGCCCGAAGCCGGCGTGGGGCGTCGTGCCGTAACGTCGCAGCTCCGCGTACCACCAGTACGGCGCCTCCTCCATGCCCCGCCGCTTCAGCTCGGACATCAGGACGTCGAGGCGCTCCTCGCGCTGGCTGCCGCCGATGATCTCGCCGAGCCGGGGCACGACCAGGTCCGTGGCGCCGACGGTGCGGCCGTCGTCCGACAGGCGCATGTAGAAGGCCTTCTGGTCGGTCGGGTAGTCGGTGATGAAGACGGGGCCCTGCACGTACTCCTCGGCGAGGTAGCGCTCGTGCTCGGTCTGCAGGGCCTCCCCCCAGCCCACCGGGTACTCGAAGCTGCGCCCGGCCTTCTCCAGGACGTCCATCGCCTCGATGTAGGTCATGCGGGCGAAGCTCTTGGTGACCGTGTCCCGCACCGAGCCGAGCACGCCCTTCTCGATCCAGCGGTCGAAGAACTCCATGTCCTCGGCGCAGCGCTCGTGGACCTGCAGCGTGACCTCCCGGATGAAGTCCTCCGCCAGGACGAGGAGGTCGTCCAGGTCGGCGAAGGCGATCTCCGGCTCGATCATCCAGAACTCGGAGGCGTGCCGGGCGGTGTTGGAGTTCTCCGCCCGGAAGGTCGGGCCGAAGGTGTAGACGTCGGTGTAGGCCTGGGCGAACCCCTCGACGTTGAGCTGGCCGGAGACCGTCAGGAACGACTCCCCGCCGAAGAAGTCCTTCCCCTCCAGGTCGGTGATCTTGAAGAGATCGCCGGCGCCCTCGCAGTCGCTGGCGGCGATGATCGGCGTGTGGATCCACAGGAATCCGCGCTTCTGGAAGAAGTCGTGGATCGCCATCGACAGCGCGTTGCGCACCCGGAACACCGCCGAGAACGTCCGCGTGCGGGCCCGCAGGTGGGCCTTCTCCCGCAGGAACTCGAAGCTGTGCCGCTTCGTCTGCAGCGGATAGTCGTCCGGGCAGTCGCCGACCACCTCGATCGCCGTCGCCCGAACCTCCCAGGCCTGCCCCTTGCCCTTGCTCGGCACCAGCGTGCCCTCGACGCGGACCGCGGCGCCCTTGTCGACCGGCTCGGCGGCCTCAGGACCCAGGCCGTCGGTGGGGAAGACGAGCTGCAGGTTGGCGAGCGTCGAGCCGTCGTTCAGCTCCAGGAAGCCGATGCTCTTGCTGACCCGCTTGTTGCGGACCCAGCCGGTCAGCGTGACCGACTGACCCTCGCGGGCGGTCTTCAGGAGCTCTGCGATCGGGGTACGCGGCCTCAACATGGGGTCCTCCAGGAGCGCGCGAAATGTAGCGGACTGGGGCCGCGTGTGCGCGCGTGGGTTACCCTCGCGCCGTGGGTCGCAGCCCCGAGGTCCGAGATCCGCTGCACGGCACCATCCCGGTGTCGTTGCACGAGCTGCAGATCATCGACCACCCGCTGTTCCAGCGCCTGCGCTACGTCAAGCAACTGGGCTTCAGCGAGCTGGCCTTCCCGGGCGCCACTCACAACCGCTACCTCCACTCCATCGGGGCGATGCACCTGGCGGGCCTCGCCTTCGACGCCTTGTTCGAGGACGGACCGGGCGCCGGTATTCCCCCGGCTCGGCGGGATGAGCTGCGCCGGATGCTCCGGATCGCCGCGCTGCTGCACGACGTCGGCCACGCGCCCTTCTCCCACGCCTCCGAGTTCGCCATGCCCCGGCTCGACGCGCTCGGGGTGGCCGCCTACGCCGGCCAGCCGGAGCTCTACCGGGGCGAGCGACAGGCGCCCCACGAGGACTACACGATCAAGGCGATCACCGACTCCGCCCTCACCGACGCGGTGCAGGACGGCGGGCCACCGGCGGCCGCCGTCGCCGGGCTGATCGACCCCGTGCTCGCCGCCGATCCGGCCTGGTACGAGGCCGGCGGGATCGACTGGCGGCCGCTCCTGCAGCAGCTGGTCAGCAGCGAGCTGGACGTCGATCGCATGGACTACCTGGCCCGGGACGCTCACTACACCGGGGTGCACTACGGCGTCTTCGACATCGGCTGGATCTTCGGCCACCTGGCCGTTCACGTGCTGGACGACCGCGCCTACCTCGCCCTGTCCGACCGCGCGATCTACGCCTTCGACGACTTCCTGATCGCCCGCTACCACATGTTCGTGATGGTGTATTTCCATTACAAGAGCGTGGCTTACGAGGAAATGTTGAAGCAGTACCTCATCGCCTCGGACGACGCCTGGAGGATCCCCACGGACCTCGAGCGGTTCGTCGACGTGGACGATCACCACCTCATCCAGCACTTGAGGGCGAGCGACGATCCGTGGGCGCAGCGCATCGTCGACCGACGGGAGTACAAGCTGCTCCTCGAGCGTCACGGGCCCCCCTCCGAGCTCGACCTGAGCCCTGTGCTGGGGCGCCTCGAGAAGGCCGGCGTGCAAGCGATCTCCACCGAGTCGCTGGGCGTGCTGAGCAAGTACTTCTCCGGCCGGCGCGAGCCCCAGTCCCAGGGTCACCTCCCCCTGGGGGCCAGCGTCGAGCGCCAGAACGGGCCTCCCCCGATCTGGGTGCTGCACGAGCCCTATCGCGGCGCCCCCAACCGACGGGCGACGGAGCTCGAGGAGTCGACCCGCCTGTTCGACCGCTACGCCGAGCAGCTCGGCATGGCCCGCATCTACGTCCCTCCCGAGCAGGTCGACGCCGCCGGCGCGGCCATCGCCGACATCGCCTGAGTCCCATGCACGTACCGGTAGACGCCTCCGACCCGATCCTCGACGACCTCCTCGCCGGCGCCCTCGCCCCCCCCCCCCCCGCGGCGGCGGCGGCGAGGAAGCCAAAGCCGAACCCCCAGACGCTCTGGGACAAGGACGGGGATCAGCTGACCGAGGCCGGGGCCGGGCCGGTCGCCAACCCGCTCACGGAGGCGGACCTCGCGGCCGATCGCGTGCTCCACGCCGAGCTCGGAGCGCTGCTCCCCGAGGCCGGCTGGCTCTCGGAGGAGACCGCGGACAGCCCCGCACGCCTGGACCGGGAGGCGGCCTGGATCGTGGACCCGATCGACGGCACCCGGGAGTACTCGACCGGCATCGACGAGTTCGCGATCAGCGTCGCGCTCTCGGTGCGCGGCGACGTGGTGCTCGGCGTGCTGCTCAACCCCGCCGTGGACGTCGCGCTCACGGGACGCCTCGGAGGCGGGGTTCGTCGCAACGGTGAACCGGTCCCGCCCGCGTCGGCGCGGGAGGCGCTCGACGGCGCCGTTCTCCTGGCCAGCCGGACGGAGATCAAGCGGGGTGAGTTCGAGCCGTTCGCCGGCCGCATGGGCGTGCGGGAGATGGGCTCGACGGCCTGGAAGCTGGGGCTGATCGCCTGCGGCGAGGGCGACGCCTACTTCACCCGCAAGCCTCGCAACGAGTGGGACGTCGCCGCCGGCATCCTGCTGTGCCGCGAGGCCGGGCTGACCGTGACGGACCTGGGACGCCAGCCCCATACGTTCAACCGCCCGGACCCGCTCTGCCGGGGCGTCGTCGCCGCCGCCCCCGGCATCCACGACGAGCTGATGGGCATGATCGAGGCGATCGGAACGCTGGAGTAGTCAGAGCCGACCGAGCGCCCAGGCGACCTCGTCGGCGACGAACGGGTCGTCGTCCTGGCAGCCCTCCAGCGCCGCCTTCGCGGCAGCTCCCCCCAGCTCCCCCAGCGCCCACGCCGCGTGACCGCGCACCAACGGCTCGGGCTCGTCTCGGAGGCACCCGGCGAGGTCGGGCGCCACCGCCCGGTCGCCCGAGTTCCCCAGCGCCACCGCGACGTTGCGCAGCAGGCCCCGCCGCTTGGTGCGCTTGATCGGGCTGCCCTTGAGCACTCGCGAGAACGTCGCCTGGTCCCAGCGCAGCAGATCGGTGAGCGGAGGGTTCACGAGCTCCGGCCGAGGCTGGTACCGGAGCTCCCGGGTCGGCTCCGCGAACCGGTTCCACGGGCACACGTCCAGGCAGAGATCGCAGCCGAACACCCAGTCGCCGATCAGCGGCCGGAGAGGCCGGGGGATCGGCCCCCGCAGCTCGATCGTGAGATAGGAGATGCACAGGTTGGCGTCCAGGCGGTAGGGCTCGTCGGGCCGGATCGCCCGGGTCGGACAGACGTCCAGGCACGCGGTGCAGGTCCCGCAATGATCCTCGTGGGGCTCGCTCGGCTCGACCTCGACCCGGGTCACGACGTCCCCGATGAACCACCACGAGCCGTGGGTTCGGGACACCGCGTTGGTGTGCTTGCCGACCCAGCCGAGCCCGGCCCGCTGGGACCGGGGCTTCTCCAGCACGGGGCCGGTGTCCACGTACGCGCGCGCCTGGGGATCCCCCAGCAGCTCGGCGACCGCGCGGATGTGGTCCAGCAGGACGCCGTGGTAGTCGTCGCCCAGGGCGTAGCGGGCGACCCGACCGGTCGGCCGATCCTCGGGCCCCGGCGCCAGCGGGCCCTGGAAGTAGGGCGCCGCGACGCTGATCACGCTCCGGGCGCCTTCGACGACCCGGCCGGGGTCGGCGCGCCGGCCGGGATCGCGCTCCAACCAGCGCATGTCGGCGTGACGTCCCTCCTCCAACCACCGCCTCAGGCGGGCCTCGTCGTGGGGCGCCGCCGGTGCGGCAGAGACCCCGAGTTGCAGCCCCAGCGCCTCGGCGCGAGCCCTCAGGGTGTCGATCTGAACCGGGTCGGACACGCTCGGTCGGGCTCCGTCGATGACGTCCGGGCCGCGACGCACACGACCCGAAGAGGTTTGCCAATGGTATCGAGTAAGTAGACAATGGCGCGATCGTGCAGGCCCCCTTTGGCCAGGAGACTCGATGACCCGGTTCCTCCTCCTGTTCGTCTCCCTCGCTGCGCTGGCGCTCGCCGTCGGCTGCGGACCGGTGCGGGGCGATGACGACACTCAGGCCGACGACGACGACGTCAACCCCGAAGACCTCGACGGCGACGGCTACTGCCCCGACGAAGAGGAGTGCGAGGACAGCGACCTCGAGCCGGGCGACTGCGACGACGAAGACGCCGACGTGTACGACGACGCGGACGAGATCTGCGACCACAAGGACAACAACTGCGACGGCTTCGTCGACGAGGGCTTCGACGACGACCAGGACGGCTACGTGGACGAGCTGGGCGAAGGCTGCATCAGCAACTTCCCGCCCGAAGAGCTCGACTGCAACGACCAGCTCCCGTCGGTGCACCCCGGCCACGTCGAGCTGTGCGACGAGCTGGACAACGACTGCAACGGTCAGATCGACGACGGCCTGGACCAGGACAACGACGGGTTCCGCACCTGCGACCTGCTCGCCGACTGCGACGACGAGGACCCGAACACGTACCCCAACGCCCCCGAGGTCTGCGACGGCATCGACAACAACTGCAACA
>CAYQEG010000006.1:12374-89389 GCA_964416435.1 uncultured Rickettsiales bacterium | reverse complement strand
GGCGACGACGACGACGCCACGGACGACGACGACGTGACCGACGACGACGACGACGCGGACGACGACGACGCCACGGACGACGACGATGCGACCGACGACGACGACGACGACAGCACCGGCGACGACGACGACGCGGGGGACGACGACGATGACGGCGGCAGCAGCCGTCGCCGGTCGACGGGCTGTGTCTGCGACGCAGCCGGTCCGCCGCCCGCGGGAGGGTCGAGCCTGGTCGCGGGGCTGCTCGTCGCCGCCGGCCTGCGCCGACGTCGGATCGCCCGCAAACCCCGATGAATTCGACGTTCCGGGCCTGATGGGCCACTGGTAGGGTGGCTTGACTCCTTTGCTGGAAGACCCCCGGCCCGGAGCTGTGAATGAGCCTCCAGAAGAAGCCCCTCGCTTCCCCCGTCACCTCCGCCGCGGCCGGTCCGTCGGTTGCCCCGAGCCCCGCTGGGGGGCCCATGAGCGCCTGGCCGAGCCCGGCCGGCGCGGGGCTCCAGTTCAAGGACGAGGCCATCGGTGCGTCACCGCGGGGAGCGCTCGCGGAGCTGCAGCTCGACGCCGGCTCCCCCGTGGTGCAGCTGGACGACAAGGCCGCCAAGAAGGTCGATCCCGAGGCCGAGGTCGACAAGTTCGCGCTGTCGGTGTGGCAGACGTGGGACCGCGTCTACACGACGCTCCACCTCGCGGTGGCCGACACGAAGAACTGGCTTGACGTGCCCAACCTCCCCAGCTCAGCCGGCAGCGGCTTCTGGGAGGCCGCGATCAAGGACGTCGGCAAGGCCCTCATCTCGAAGATCCCGGTGGTGGGGCTCGCCGCCCGGGGCATCTACGCCGGCACCTACGGGGCGCTCGGCTCCATGAAGGCGATGAAGTCCTGGAACGGCGACCTCGCGAAGGCGAAGTTCATCTCCCGCGCGCTGCAGGCGGTGGACAACGGCCAGTCCGCGGAGAAGAAGTACTGGAACGCCGCCGGCCCCGGCGCGACGAACCTGAAGGCGACCCTCGCGACCTTCCAGGCCAACGGCCACGAGCAGGAGTTCCTCGAGCAGCTCGAGGATGAGGCGAAGGCGTTCAACAAGGTCGTCGTCAAGCTCAACGACTTCAAGCAGGTGTTCCTCCTGCAGTGGATCAACAGCAACGCCGGCACCCGCAAGAAGACGTGGGGGCCGGGCTCGGACCGCACCGGCACCCTCGAGGTCGAGTACTACTGCGAGGACGGCAAGGTCAGCCTCCACAGCGCCACCTTGAAGGGCCCCGGCATGGAGGGGGCCAAGCAGGCGCTGGACGAGATCCAGCAGACCGTGTCCAACCCGTGGGAGATGAAGATCAACAAGGCCGTCGGCCTGCGGGAGCCCAAGAAGCGCTACAGCTGGTCGATGTACGGGCCGGACAACAGCGGCGTGAAGCAGGGCTTCACCGGGTGGCTGCACGACAGCTCGCTCTGGAAGGAGTACGTCAAGTCCAACATCGACGCGCTGCCCCTGACCTGGGGCCAGATCAAGACGTCGTCCTGAACCTCCGCCGCGCCACCGCGGCCGCCACCAGCAGCCAGAGCCCGATCCCGGACCCGGGGCCCGCCGTGGCGCAGTCACAGTCGAGGATCTCCTCGGGGATCGGGCGTGGCGGCTCGAACGCCAGGTCCGGGCGCTGAACGAGCCGGTCGGCGAGGGCGAGGGCGCCGGCCTCGTCCGGGACGAACCAGAAGACCCACTCTTCGCTGCTCGCCCGGCCCGGGGTCTCGTCCTGGAACCGCACGACGCCGCTGTCGGGGTGCACCCGCGCGGCGAGCATCGTGGTGGTCGGGTCGAGCACCAGGAACCCGGCCGTGCCCAGGTCCAGGAGCCCACCAGCCAGGGGCACGCCGACCGGCGCCTCCGCGTCGGCGAACAGCGCGAGCGGCACCGCCTCCAGGCCGTCGGTCCGGCCGGCCGGCACGAACCGAACGTCGTCGCTGTCCCAGGGGATCTCGACGAACCGCTCGGCGTCCCCCACCGTGCCGATCCCGTCGAACGTCACGGACCAGCCGGTCGCCCCGGGATACTCGCTGTCGACGAACCAGCGCTCGGTGGTGGTCGGGGTGACGGCGTCGGCGAGGGCGCCGGCGATCGCGGGGTCCGCCTCGGATCGCCGTGAGTCGGGCGAGGCGAGGCAGCTCACGGTGCCGTCCGGCCCCGCGAAGGACACGAGATCGGGGCAGTCGAGGGGGAGCGCGGCGAGCTGCGCCGCCTCCAGGAGCGGCCGCACCAGCTGTCGGGCGGCGGCCTGGTGCGTGAACGCGTACTCGACCTCACCGCGCCCCGGGTTCCAGCCGGTGGAGTCGCTCACGCCCCCGAGCGCCAGCTCACGCCAGGCCTCCTGCACGTCCGGGAGGTCGTCTCCCGCGAGCACGGTCGCCATGCGCACGTCCCGGTAGGCCGCCGCGTACCCGGCCCGCACCGCGCCGTCCGCCTCGGTCCCGCCGAAGGCGCCGGTCTCGCCCATCCAGAGCCCCACGTTGTTGGTGTCGTCCGGCTGCCAGGCCCCGTCGATCATCGGGGGGAGGGGGGGCGGCTCGTAGCCCGCCGCGAGGAGCTGGTCCGCCACGTGGGACACGGACACAGGCACGTAGCCGTCGTCCACCAGCGCCTGGATCTGGGCCTCGTACTCGGCGACCTCCTCGGGGTCGGCGACGAAGCTGGGCAGGAAGTAGGGGTTCAGGTCGCCGGTGGCGAGGAGCTCCCCGTCATCCATGAAGGTCCAGGCGGTCTGGATGGTCGCGCCGTCCACCTCCACCGTCCAGCTGTGCCCACCGACGGTGGCCAGGCGGCCGTTGCCCAGGTCGAAGAGCGGCTCACGGTCGGTGTCGGGGTAGTGCAGGCCGAACAGGTTGCGCGGGATCATCGCCACGCTGCCCTCGGGGATGACGTCTGCCATGCCGACCCCGAACTGTCCCTCCTGGGTGAAGTACGACGTGCCGTGCACCACGTCCGCGGCCGCGAACGCCTCCACGGTGTCGGCGTAGCTGCGGCGAATCGCCTCGGCGGGCTGGGCCGTCCAGAGCTCGTCGCTGTAGTGGAAGGAGTCGAAGTGCACCAGGCCGGTCGCGCTCAGCTCCTGCATCAGGGCCAGGGTCTCGGGGTGCCGCTCCCGGATCGCGTCGACCATCAGCCCCTGGAGCTCGAAGTCGGCCCCCCAATCGGGGTGGGCGGCGTACAGCTCCAGGAGGGGGACGAACGACTCGACGATGATGGCGTCCTGCACCCCCTCGTCGGTCAGGTCGAGGCCCTCCCAGGTGTCCGGCTCCCCCAGGTCCTCCCAGAACTCCTGCAGCCCCCCGGCCACGTACTGGACGTTGAAGTGATAGACGGCGAGGGCGTACCGCTGGGGCTCGTCGTCGCCGGCGTGAGCGACGGACGTCGGCGCTGTCAGGGCGACCAGCAGGGCGGGCAGGAGCAGGGGGAGCGAGCGCATCGGGCGAAGATACACGCCCCGCCCGGGGGCGCGACCGCTCAGTGCGCCAGCCGCTCCAGCGCCGGCTTCAGGTCGAAGTCGGGGTCCTGGTCGGGCGTGTGGCAGCGGGTGCAGACCGCCTCGATGATGCACTCGGGGCAGGTGTCGCCGAGCCCGACGACGTTGTCCTTGCCGCCCTTGGCCGCGACGTGGTGCTCGCCGGGCCCGTGGCAGGCCTCGCAGCCCACACCGTCGGCGAACCAGTCGGCCGGCCTGGCCGGCGCGTCGACCTTCGCGACGGCGTGGCAGCGCACGCAGTCGACGTCCTTGTGGGAGCGGCGCCGCTTCAGGGTCTTGAACGCACGGGCGTGGGGCCCCTTGTCCCACGCCTTCGTCTCCTCTTCGTGGCACTCCCGGCAGGACTCGGCCCCCAGGTTGTCACCCTGGGGGAAGGCGAGCAGCGGGCGCTCGGCGCGCCCCTCCAGGAGCGCCTCGCGCCGGGCGACGAACTCCTCGGGGCTCAGGGCGGCGGCGACGAAGTGGTCGACGTGGGGCAGCGCGACGGCCAGGTCGAACTGGATCGAGTGCTTCGCGTCGTGGCAGGCGACGCAGGTCTCCCGGGCCTTCGTCGCCGGAGGGCTCCCGGCGTGAGGCCCCCCGGGCCCGTGGCACGCCTCGCAGCCGACGTCGGCGAGCGCCGAGCCGTGGTCGCCGGGCTGGAACCCCGTCGGGTCTCCGAACCCGACGACGTGGCAGCCGACGCACTCGGGGTTCTCCGCCTCCTCGCGCTCGTACAGCGTCCAGTACGCGACGGAGTGCCAGCTCAGGCCCCACGACGCGTACTCCTGGACGTGGCAGGAGGCGCAGCCCCGGGTGCCCGCGTACTCGCCCTCGACGAACGCGCTGAACGGGTCCTCCCCCAGCAGGGCCAGCAGACGCAGCTCGGTCACCAGCCCGTAGCCCGTGGGGAATGGGCGGTACTCACCGAGGGACTCGAAGCCGCCCTCTTCGCGCGGCTGGACCACCAGCACCGTGGGCGTGGACGCGACGTTGTTGGCCGACGCGAACTTTCGGGAGAAGTCCTTGTAGGACGGGAAGGTGATGCCGTAGTCCTTCGCGAAGGCGCGGATCTCGCCCAGCGAGTTGTTGCCCGAAGCGATGGCGATGAACTGGACCCGGCCCTCGTACCGGGTCGCGAGGTCCACGACCTCCGGCGCCACCTGCTGGCAGTGGGGGCACGACGCGGAGTAGTAGAAGAGCACCGTCGGGCCCGTGACGAGGCTGAACAGGTCGGCCGCGCTGGCGTCCGCCCCGAGGAGCGAGACCTCCAGGTTCGGGTCGGCGAACGGGCCGTAGCCGACGAGCACCTCGGCCATGCCCGAGGCGACGCCCCCCTCCACGACGGTCCAGCCGCGATCGTCCGCGACGGGGACGAGGGGCTCCTCGGCCACCGCCAGGGAGCCTGCGACGGCCACCGCGGCGACCGCCAGCGCGAGCAGCGGGCCCCTCACCGGTCCTCGCGGCGCAGCGCGTCGAGCGCGGCCCCCAGGGCGACGACGCCGTGCTGGTTGTTGTCGATCCGGCAATGCATGTCGACGACGCCCATCCGGATGGCGCCGCGCACCTCGCCGGGGTCGGGCAGGAAGAAGCTGTTGTCGAGCACGTACTGCTGCTCCATCAGGTGCCGGGCTCCCTCGATCAAGGACCGCTCCCAGTGCTCGGAAGGGTCGCCGTGGCGCCACGCGATGCGCACTACGCCGCCGATCGCTTCGCCGCGGGAGGCCGCCCGGGTGGTGCGTGGCACCTCCTGGACGCGTCGGTACCCGCCACGATAGTCGGGGAAGGGGGGCGGCTGGCGCGGGCCGGGGTGGAGCACCCGCCCCAGGGGCGCGAACTGCTCCTTCACGTAGCGGCGGCCCATGTAGTACGCGCCCCGCCGCCACTCGTCGTTGTCCGGCTCCAGCGCGTCGAGGTGGTCCAACGCCTGCATCACCCAGTGGTCAGGCACCACCCAGAGGCTGTGGGAGATGCGGATCTGCCGGCGGCCGATGGCCTGCGCCGCGTCCAGCCATCGTCGTTCGCCGGTCAGCTCGTGGTAGCGGACGAGCGCCAGCATCATCTCGCCGGGGAAGTACAGCGGCTCCTTCTGGACGAGGCCGCCGGCCTGGGCCTCGGTCCAGCGGCGGAACACCGCCCCCTCGGCGTCGATCATCGCCACCAGCGTCTCGGCCAGCCCCTCCATCAGCTCGGCGTCGCCCTCGTTGAGCACGTCGGCCTTCAGGGCGGGGTTGGACACCTGGTCCGGCGAGGGCCGCTCCAGGAACGACAGCAGCGTCAGCGCGACGGCGCCGGAGTTGCTCTTCTCGCCGTCCTCCCCTTCGAGGAAGGCGATGTACGGGTCGGACTCGTCGGTGCCCGGGGGCTTGCCGAGGTTGGCGTAGACGCGGTCCAGCGTGAGCAGCCCGGCCCGCAGGTAGGCGTCGGCGTCGGCCCGCATCGTCGGCTCGGCGAGGGCCAGGTGATACATGTGAAAGAGGCCGTAGACGCTGCCGGCGTGACGGACTTCGTTGTAGCCCCGGCCGTGCTCGTCCTTGTTCGGGAAGTACTCGTAGTCGAAGCGGCCGCTCGGCTCGACGGTCGACAGCAGCCACTCCCCGGCGAGGTCGATCCGCTCCAGGAGCTTCTCCTCGGTGACCTCGCCTTCGAAGAGCACGTTGCCGCGGTACAGCTCCACGGTGCGGTCGTCCTTCGGGTCGGGGGCGCCGAAGCTGTAGGTGCGGAAGTTGAGCAGCGGGACCGACCCGACCGGCGTGTCCTTGGGCAGCCCCACCCGGGTCACGAGCCGCTTGTGCAGCGCCTCGAGGTTGTGCTGGCGGTAGCGCTTGCGCCGGCTGCGGGGGGTCAACCAGCCCTGGAGCAGGTGGTCGGCGGGCAGCACGACCCCCTCATCGCCGTCCTCGCCCTGCACGATGAACCCATCCACCCCGGGCTCGGCGTCGTAGACGAGGAGGGAGAACTTGAAGCGCTTGCTGCGCGAGGCGACCCGGATCCCCCAGCCGAGGGCCCGCTGCAGCGCGTTGGGCTTCAGCCGCTGCTCCGGCCCGCCGAGGTCGATGATGATTCCGAGGGGGTCCCGCCGCTCCCACCGCCGGCGCCCGGGGGCCTCCGCGATGGCCTGCTCCGTCGCCTGGATCAGGCCCTCGTACAGGGGCCGGGGACCCGTCGCCATGCCCCGCGCCATGCGGTGGCGGCGGGCCTGGCGGAAGAGGCTGACCCAGACCCGGTAGCGATGGTCGGCCCGAAGGCGCTCGGGCAGCTCGGCGGGATCCACGGGGCTGCCCCGGAGCGTCGCCCGGACCACCCCGATGGCCGCGCTGCGCTCCTCCTCGGTGAGCGGCTCGGGGGTCGGGTTCGCCCGCACCGCGTAGATCCAGTCGTCGTGGATCGGCGGGAACGGACCGAACCAGACCCCCGCCTGGTAGGGGACGCTGACGGCCAGGGCGTACAGCAGCGCGAACAGCAGCGGCAGGCGGCGGATCGCCGAGACGAACCGCTCCCCCAGGAGCGCCGCGAGCCCCCACCCGACGAACCCCGGCAGGAACAGCAGCAGCGCCAGCGGGCGCAGCCCCCACGCCGTCCAGAACATCAGCGCCAGGCTGCCCCCGAGGGCGAGCAGGCCGGCGCCGAGCGCCCGGCCGATCCCCCGGTCGGCGACCTGCTGGACCGCGGCGGAGACGACGGCCGCCCACACGAGCGACGAGACGTAGCCCGCGCCGAGCAGCACCGCTGGGAGCAGGCCGCACACGAACACGAACGCGACCGGACCGGGGGACGGTCGCGCCCGAGCCGGGGTGGGGGCGGGGGAGGGGGGCGCAGCGTCGGTCACGTCGGGCGGTCTCCGCGGCGGTGGTCGGCGCCGGTTCGGCGGGCGTACAGCCCTTGGCCGAGCAGCGACTCCATGCGCTCGGTCACGGCGTCCCGGAAGGCGGTCACGACATCGAGGTCGTCAGCCGCCTCGGCGGGCGCGGGCGGCAGCATCGGCTCGCCGATCCAGTGGGTCAGCGGCACCCGGCGGGGGATGCCGGGGCCCCGGCCCCAGAGCACGCCGAGCGGCAGGGAGCGCACGCCCAGCAGCTTGCGCCCGGCCTCGAACATGTCCCACGGCACCGTGTACAGCTCGTCGATGCCGACGCAGGCGGCCGGGATCACGGGGACCTGCTGCCGGATCGCGAGCCGCGCGAACCCCAGGCGCTGCCGCCAGTACAGTTCGTATGCGCGGGAGGACGGCTTGAACGCCTCGGGCGCGCCGCCGGGCATGACGATGACGAGGTTGCCGGCCTCGAGCAGGGTCTCGGCCGTGTCGTGCCGGCCGTCGACCGCGCCGACCGCCATGAACACCTCGCGCATGCCCGGGGTCTTGAACACCAGGTGGTCGGTCAAGGCGCGGGGGAGCCGGCCGAAGCGCTCGTAGATGGCCGCGCCGAGGAGGGGGGCGTCGAGCGGCACCGGGCCGTGGTTCAGCACGAGCAGCGCCGGACCCGACGCCGGGATGTGCTCCAGGCCGCTGATCCGGTAGCGGAAGTACCGCTCGACGAGCTTGATCATCCACAGGTAGCGGTCGATCGTCCGCGGATCCTGGAGATCGAGTCGGCCCTCGTCGCCCCTCTTGTAGTAGCGCACGCGCCGCTACTAGCAGAACAGTTATCCTCCTGCCAGATGAGCAGTCCCGCCCTGGCCATCGTGCACGAGCTCCTCGGGCGCCTGTACAGCGACTCCGAGTGGGAGGCGATGTGCAATCGGTGCGGCATGTGTTGCTTCGAGAGCCACTGGTCGGACAGCGGCTGGAAGCGGACCTCGATCCCCTGCCGGTACCTCGACGACTTCGACCGATCGTGCAAGGTCTACGGCAACCGCTTCCAGGCCCAGTCCGAGTGCGTGCGGGTCACGCCGTCGGTGGTCCTGAGCGGGGCGATGCCCCCGGAGTGCACCTACGTCGAGGAGCTCGGCCGGATCATCGAAGAAGACCACGGCGGCGAGGACCCCCGGTCCAAGCGACGCCGCAAGAAGAAGCGCCGGGGCAGCCGGCGTCGGAGAGTGACATGAGCGACGACAGTCGACGCAAGGAGCGGGATCGCGCGCTCGGCGACCTGGCGGGGCGCCTGATCCGAGCCGGCGCGGACGCCGTCACGAGCAGCGCCGAGAAGATCCAGAAGCGAGGCGAGGACTTCCCCAAGGCGAGCGAGCTGATCTCCGGGGCCGCCAAGCTGTCCGCCCGCGGCAAGGAGGAGCTCGTCACGCTGGTCGCCAACGAGGTCCGCGGCTACCTGGAGAAGCTCCGGGTGGGCGAGGAGATCGAGGACTTCCTGACCTCCCACGAGCTGCAGATCTCCCTCAAGGTGAACCCCCGGAAGACCTCCGACGAGGGGGACGAGGAGCCCGTCGAGCCGGACGAAGAGCCGCCCGACGAGTCCGACGAAGAGCCCGAGGCGCCCGCCGACGAAGAGCAGCCCGACGGCGCCTGACCCACCCTCCGGGCACGCCCCCGCCCGCCGGGCATCGTGCGACCGGATCCTGGCGGCCGCTGGTCGAGCCAGGCCCGCGGCACCGTCGATGCACGTCGAATCGGCCCATTGTGCAGTCCCGCTTCACAACGATCGCTTGCAAAGGCAAATGGTCGCTTGCGCCGGTGGGGTCCACCGTGGAGATGAGAGTTACGGGCCGGAAGCGACTGGTCCGACGGAGCGTCCCGCTCGTACCGCCCCTGTAACCGAAACGGGCGGTGGCGATACAGGACGACAGAACGTCCACCCGGGGAGCCGGGTTGTAGAGATTCCGGGTCCCTCCGCAGTGCGGTCCCCGGGTGGACATCTTCGACGGCCGGTCGGCGATTCTGCTGACCGGTCGTTGATGTTCTGGTTGTTCTCTAGGGGCTTGCGCCCTTCTTCTTGCGTTCGGGCTTGAGCCTCACGAGGACCCCGTCCTCCCGCAGGAGGCGGCGGATCGCCTCCTCGTCGAACTCCCCGAAGTTGTCGAGGACCCTGCGCAGATCCGCGACCGCCTCGTCGGACTGCTCCAGGGCGGCCCGGAGATCGTCCAGGCCGGGCTCCACCTCCGCCATGATCCGCCGCGCGTCGGCCACCGCGGCGGGCGCCTCCTTGGCCGCGGCGTCGACGGAGTCGAGGACCTCGTCGGCTCGCTGCAGCAGCGCGTCGGCCCGCTCCACGGTCCGCTCCAGGTCCCCGGTCGTGCGCCGCAGGTCGCTCAGCAGGGCCGGCACGTCCTCCTTCACCGCGGGGGCGATGGAGGCCATCTCGTTGAGCTTGTCGAGCAGCTCGTCGAGCTTGACCATCATGTCCGGTCCATCGGCCCCCACCTGCGCGCTGAGCTCGGCCGCGTTGTGCACGATGGTGGCGACGTCGTCGGGGTCGACCGTCGACAGGACCGGCCCCAGGGCAGCGATCAGGTCGTCGATCTCGATCGTCGGCGCGACGAGCTCGATCACGCCTCCGTCCTGGAGCAGCGGCGCGTTCGGGCTGCGGGGGGTCAAGGCGACGTACTTCTCACCCAGCAGGCTGCGGGCGCGCACCTGCGCGCGCACGTCGCTTCGGATCTCGGCCCCCTTGCGGAGCGACAGCGTGGCCACGGCCTGGTCGAAGTCGACCTGGAGGTCGCGCACGCTGCCCACCTGGACGCCGGCCACCTTGACCGCGGCGTCGGGCACGAGCCCGGCGGCGTCCTCGAAGGTGACGGTCACGAGGATGGTGTTGCCGACGCCGGACAGCGAGCCGATCTGGACGCTCATCCAGGCGAACACCGCGATCGCTACGACGAGCAGCAGGCCTACGCGAAGTTCGTGGCGGGGGGTCCTGCGGCGTGCCATCAGGGGGCCTCCGGCGCCGCGTCCAGCGGCGGCAGGTCGACGTTCCGCTTCAGGAACCGGCGCACGATGTCGCTGCGGCTGTGCAGCACCTCGTCCGGGGTCCCATGAGCGACGAGCGAGCCGTTGTAGAGCATCGCGATCCGGTCAGCAACGGCGAACGTCCCGACGATGTCGTGGGAGATGACCACGAAGGTGATGCCGAGCTCGGACTTCATGCGGCCGATCAGCGCGTCGATCTCGTCGCTCGTGATCGGGTCCAGCCCGGAGTTCGGCTCGTCGAACAGGACGATGTCGGGCTCCATCACGATGGCTCGGGCGAGGCTGACGCGCTTTCGCATGCCGCCGGAGAGCTCCGACGGCATCAGGTCTTCCGTGCCCTCGAGGCCGACCTGGCCCAGCCGGAGCGCCACCGCTTCGGCGATCTCGGCGCGGCTCTTCTTCGTGTGCCGCCGGAGCGGGAAGGCGATGTTCTCGCCGACCGTCATCGAGTCGAACAGCGCGCCGTCCTGGAAGAGCATGCCGATGCGCTTGCGCACGTCGAGCAGCTCCCGCTCGCTCGCCGTCGTCACCTCGACCCCGTCCACGAGGATCGAGCCGGAGTCGGGCTCCATCAGCCCCACCAGCAGCTTGACGAAGACCGACTTGCCGGTGCCCGACGGCCCGATGATCACCGTCGTCTGACCCCGCGGGATGTCGAGAGAGATGTCCTCGAGGACGACCTTGTCCCCGAAGGACTTGTGCACGTGCTCGAAGCGGACGGCGAGCTCATCCATAGAGCACCGTCGTCAGGAAGAAGTTGATGGAGATGCAGATGATGCACATCACGACGACGGCCCGATTGGTGGCGTTGCCGACGCCCTCGGGGCCGCGCTCGCTGTAGAACCCGAACCAGCCCGAGACGGTCGCGATGACGATCGCGAAGCAACCCGCCTTGGCGGTGGCCGCGAGCAGGTCGAATGTGGTGACGTTGGACGTGAGCCAGTCCACGAACTGGCCGTAGTCCAGGCCGAGCTGGAAGACAGCCACCAGCACGGCGCTGATCAAGGCGATCGCGATGCTCACGATCGTCAGCGCGGGCAACGCGATGGCGATGGCCAGCAGCGGGGGCACCACCAGCTCCACGCGCGGGTCGACGGCCATCACCTCCAGGGCGTCGATCTGCTCCTTGGTGCGCATCACCGCGAGCTGGGCCGTCATCTCGGTGCCGGCCTTGGCGGCGACCATCGTGCCCGCGAGGAGGGGGCAGACCTCGCGCACGCCCGCGAGCGCGACGAACATGCCGACGAGGCTCTGGGCGCCCAGGGCGGTGAAGGCGGCGTGGCCCTGGATGGCGAGGTTGGTGCCGACGAAGATCGCCATCGTCGCGAGCACGCCGAAGGCGCCGAACCCGAGGCGGCTCGCCTCGGCGATGACCCGGCGCCAGCGCACCCCGTGGCGGGCCGTGCTGACGGCGCAGTCCCAGCAGAAGAGGCCGTAGCGGCCCACCGAGCGCACCGCCGAGGTGACGCCCCCGATCATGCGATCGCTCCCGAGAACAGCAGCGAGCTGAGCAGGTAGTTGGCCACCAGGATGAACATCACCGAGAGCACGACTGTGTCGTTGACGGCGCGGCCGACCCCCTCGGCTCCGCCGGTGGCGTTGTATCCCTTCCAGCAGGCGATCGACCCGACGAGCAGGCCGTAGACCAGCCCCTTGAGCGCCGCGGCGAAGAGGTCGAAGGTCGTCAGGTCGGCGGCCAGGTGGGCCATGAACACCCCGTGGGCCTGCCCCTCGAGGCCGACCGCGACGAGCCAGCCGCCGAAGATCCCGCACCACCCGGCGAGGATCGTGAGGGCCGGCACCACCAGCCCCATCGCGATGACGCGCGGCGCGACGTGCCAACCGATCGGGTCGACGGCCATCACCTCCGTCGCGTCGATCTCCTCCTTGATCCGCATCGCCCCCAGCTCGGCCGCGTACGACGAGCCGGCCTGCGCCGCGATCAGCACCGCCGCGATCACCGGGGCGAGCTCGCGGATGACGAAGACCGACAGGAGGCTGCTGAGCAGCCGGTGAGCGGTGAAGAGGTCCAGGATGGCCATGCCCTGGAACCCGATGACGGCGCCGAAGGGGAGGGCGGTCAGGGTGACCGGGATGACGCAGCGCCACGCGACGCGGGAGGCGTGCTGCGGCACCTCGGCGAGCGCGGCGCGACCGCCGGCGACGCTCCTGAGGATCGAACCCCAGAAGAGTCCGTACCGCCCCAGCGATGGAAGCACACCCGACACGGCCACGAAGGGTAACCGAAGCGATTGCGGCGGATCGGGCGGCGGGGTATATGGCGCTCCCCTCGTCCCCGGAGGCGGTCGTGCACCGAGTCTTCACCAGCTTCATGCTCTTCGGCGGCGCCGGGCTCGTCGGGATCGCGACGTGCCGGCGCATCGCGCGGTACCTCCAGCCCGACAAGATCGTCGTCGCCTCTCTGCACATGCACGAGGCCGAAGCCGCGGTCGCGGAGCTGAAGGCGGAGTTCCCGGAGGTCACCTGGGTGGCGGAGGCGGGCAACCTGTTCGTGCCCGCCGAGTTCGCGTTCCTGTCCCGCGGCGAGCTCCTGGGCGACCCCGAGCGCCGCCGGCAGATGCTCGACTTCACGTTCGGGCCGTTCGAGCCGGCGTACGCCTCCAACCACATGGCCCAGCTGATCGCGAAGCACCAGCCCCACGCGATCATCGACTGCGTCAACACCGCCACGGGGATCAGCTACCAGGACACGTTCGAGAGCACCGCGGACCTGCGGGCCGACCTGGACGAGTCCCTGGCCGCCGGCGGCGCGCTGGTGCCGGAGTTCGACTCGGACCTGGAGAAGGGGCTGCTCGCCCAGGCGGTCCCCCAGATCATCCGCCACGTGCGCATCCTGAGCCGGGCCACGACCGAGGCGAAGACCGCGATGTACATCAAGGTCGGCACCACGGGCACCGGCGGCATGGGGCTCAACATCCCCTACACCCACAGCGAGGACCGCCCGAGCCGGACCCTGCTCGCCAAGAACGCCGTCGCCTTCGCGCACACCGGGCTCATGTTCCTGCTCGCGCGCACCCCCGGCGCGCCGGCCGTCAAGGAGATCAAGCCCGCGGCGATGATCGGCTACCGAGGGGTCGAGGTCCGCAAGATCACCGGCCGGGGCGGGGAGCCCCGGCCGCTGTACGCCCCCGAGGAGGTCGCGATCGCCGACCTCGCCGAGCTGGCGACCCGCGAGGATCCCGCCGGCTACCAGGCGACCGGGGAGGAGCTGGAGCTGGCCGTCGTGAACACGGGCGAGAACGGGCTGTTCGCCGCCGGCGAGTTCGGAGCGATCTCGGCGGTGGCGCAGATGGAGTTCGTCACGCCGGAGGAGATCGCCCAGCGGATCGTCATGGAGCTGTGGGGCGGCAACACCGGCAACGACGTCATCGCGGCGCTGGACGGCGCGGTGATGACGCCGTCCTACCGCGCGGGCCAGCTGCGCGGCGTGGCGATGAAGGACCTGACCCGGCTCAAGGATCGGCACGGCAAGCCCAGCGTCGCGCTGGGCGAGCTGGGCCCCCCGGAGCTGAGCAAGCTGCTGTTCGAGGCCTACCTCATCCGCGAGGCCTACGGCGACCGCCTGCTCGCCTGCGCGGAGGACGCCGACGGCGAGCCGATCTCGCCCGAGGAGATGGGCGTCAAGCTCGCTCGGGGCATCGGCGACCGGGAGGTGGGGCGCCAGGCGATCTCCATCGGCATCCCGGTGCTCCTGCCCGACGGCGAGCGGTTCCTGCGGGGGCCGGTGATCAAGGTCCCGGAGATCAAGGGGCGGGACAAGACGGCGCACTCCGTCGACGCTCCCTCGCTCGAGAAGTGGGCCCAGCGCGGCTGGATCGACCTCCGCCCACCCAACATGAGCCGCTGGCAGCAGCGGTTCCGCAAGATGTCGACCGCCCGTCAGGAGCTCGCGCGCAAGGGCTCGGCGGCGGTCTCGCGAGAGACGTACCTGCCGGTCGGCCTCAAGATCGGTGACGTCGTGGCCTGGATCTTCAACAACGAGATGGAGGGCTACCGGATCAAGTAGCCCGGATAGGTGACCATGAAGCGCTTCCTGAGCATCCTCGCCGCCGTCGTCGCGGCCCTGATCGTCGCCGTCCCGGCGATCGCCGCAGACTTTGTCTGGACCACCGCCGAGGTGGACGCCACCCGGTTCGTCGAGGCGGACAGCGGCTCCGTCGGCACGATCGAGAGCGGCCAGCGGGTGGAGGTCCTCTTCAAGGAGGGGGACCGCCTCCGCGTGAAGCTGCCGGCGACCAGCAAGTTCGGCTGGATCGACGCGGGCCAGACGAGCGAGACGGATCCCGCCGCCACGCCCGAAGAGGCGCCGGCCCCCGAAGGGGAGCCCGCCCCCGACGCCGGGGAGCCCGACGCTGAGTGAGGGCGGGGCCGGCGCGCCGGCCCGCTGTGACATTGCCGTCGTCGGCGGTGGGCTGGCCGGCCGATGGGCCGCCGCGCGGCTCGCCGCACACGCCGACGTTCTGCTGATCGACTCCGCCGACCCGCCCGCCGCGGCGTCGACCCGGAGCCTCGGGATCGCCGCTCGAGGTGGCGCCGACAGCCCCGCGCGCCTGGCCGCAGCCCTCGGAGCGGAGCGCGCGGGCGCCCTGTGGCGTTGGTCGGCGCGGGCGATCGACGAGCTTGGCCTCCTGTGCGAGGAGCACGCCATCGACGCGCGGTTCGACGGCTCCGAGCGCCTCTGCCTCGGGCCCGAGGAGGGGCGGGAGTGGGAGGCGTCGGTCGAGCTCCTCGGACGCTGGTTCGGTCCGGAGGTGGCCTCCCCGATCGAGGGGACGGGCGGGTTCCACGGCGGGGTGCTCGTGCACGGCGACGGCCAGGTCGACCTGGCCGCGCTGCTCGCCGCCCTCACCGAGGGAGCGCCGTCGCTCACCGGTCGGGCGACCCTGGGCGGCGCGACCGCCGACGGGCTGCGGCTGCGGGTCGACGACCGCGAGGTCCTGGCGGAGATCGTGGTCGTGGCCGCCGGGCCCGGCTCGGCGTCGGTGCACCCGTGGTTCGGCCCGATGCTGTACCCGGTGCGCCTCCAGGGGGCGCGCACCGCCCCGCTGGCGCTCCCCCCGGCTCGGCCAGCCCTGATCCGACACCGCTTCGAGGCGTGGGCTCCGCGTCCCGACGGGGGGCTGGGGTTCGTCGGCTGTCGCTGGGCCGAGCAGCCGGAGATGGAAGCCGGGGTGACGGACGACGAGGCGATCAGCGCCAAGGTGCTGGATCGCCAGCGGGCGTTCCTGGAGGCCCACGTCGCCGACCCTGCGGCGGCGCAGATCGTCGAGGCCTGGTCCGGGATCGGGACCGCCTCGTGCGACGGCCTCCCGATCGTGGGGCCGCTGCCCGGCAACCCGCGCGTCGTGGCGCTGAGCGGGTGGGGAGGCTGGGGGCTGTCGTGGATCGGCGCGGCGGTCAGCGACGTCTGCGACGGGATCCTGGGTCGGCCGGCCGCGGCGGTGCCGCCGACGGTGGCCGCCCGCCGGCTCGCCTGACCGGAGCTACTGCACGCCGAGCGGCGAGATCCGCACCCCGGTCACGGCTTCGTTGGCCGAGTACAGCGCGCGATCGCCGTCACCGTCCATGTCGGCCCGGCAGCGGATGTCGAAGCCGTCCCGGGTGCGCTCGAGGGTCAACTCGATCCCTTCGGTCGAGACCGCCGCCGTCGGCACGTCGACCTCCTGCCAACAGGCCGTCGGACCGGGCGGGGTCGCCTCGCACTCCGGGATCGGGTTCCCGCGCGCGGCCGCGGCCGCGATGACGGGCTGGATACCGCGCAAGGCGACGGCGCAAGGATGGTTGTCGACCGGCCCGGCGTCTTCCTCGGGCGGCTTCATCACGAACGACATCACGATGCCGCCGACGATCAGGATCCCGGCGACCACGGCGCCCAGGCCGGCGAGGCGGCGCTTGCGCTCCTGCGCCGCCGGATCACCGTCGAGCTGCCGGCCCATGATGAAGTCGTACTTGCAGCGGCGACAGGACACGTCCCCGGGCAGGACCTGGGCCTCACAGTTGGGACACCGCGTAATCGTCACCTGAACCCTCCACCCGACGGCGCGCTCGCGGCGCTACCATCGGCCCTCGCAACGATGATCCGAAACCTGGACCTGTTCCGCAACACCGTCTCCTTCGCGAACCTCGGCTCGGGGAGCCGCGGCAACGCGACGGTCGTCGTTTGCAACGACTCGGCGATTCTCGTCGATTGTGGTCTGAGCTGTCGCCAGGTCCGCCTCAGACTCCGAAAACTCGGCATCACGCCGAGCCGGGTCAAGGGGATCGTGCTGACCCACGACCACGGAGATCACGTCGCCGGCACGCGGGTGACCGCCCGCACCTTCGAGGTGCCCGTCTACATGAGCGAGGGCTGCATGAGGAAGGTGCAGCGAGGCCGCCTGGCGCTGGACGAGGGGACCGAGATCCGGACCTTCGAGCCGGGGGACAAGCTGAAGATCGGCGCCCTGGAGGTGGAGTCGTTCCGCGTGCCGCACGACACCGTCGACCCGGTCGGCTTCGCGGTCGGGGTCGGCGGCGACCGCGTCGGCATCGCGACGGACATGGGGTCGCCGAGCCGGCGGGCGATGGAGGTCCTCGGGACCTGCCGAGCGGTCCTCCTGGAGTTCAACCACGACACCGACATGCTGCGCGGCTGCGACTACCCGACCTCGGTCAAGGACCGGGTGGGCGGGCGGTGGGGCCACCTGAGCAACCGGCAGGCGGCCGACATCGTGAAGTCGCTGCGGCGCAGTCGGGTCGAGGAGGTCCTCCTGGGCCACCTGTCCGAGTCGAGCAACACGCCGGAGCTGGCCCTCGAGGCCGCCCGCGCGGGGGTCGGGCACCGCGCCCGAAAGCGCATCGCACTGCGGCTGGCGAGCCAGGATGCACCCTCCACCTTGATCAGCCTCACGGAGCGCCGGATCGGGCGTCGCAACAAACGCTGATTCTCCCCGCTGACGAGGCGGTCCGGGCCTGTTATGGTCCCGCCTCCCTCGCTCTGGGAGCCGGCCTGTGATCCCCCGCTATTCGCGGCCTGAGATGGCCGCAATCTGGTCCGAACAGCACCGCCTGGCGGTGATGCTGGAGGTCGAACTGCTCGCCTGTGAGGCGATGGCCGAGCTCGGCCAGGTCCCGGCCGACGCGGCGCGGGTCTGCCGGGAGCGGGCCCGGTTCGACATCGAGCGCGTCGCGGAGCTCGAGAAGACCCTCAAGCACGACGTCATCGCGTTCCTGACCAACGTCGGCGAGTACGTCGGGCCCGAGGCCCGGTTCCTGCACAAGGGCATGACGAGCAGCGACGTGCTCGACACGGCGACCGCGGTCCAGCTGCGGGACGCGGGCGTGCTCATCCTGGACGCCCTGGACCGGGTGCTCGCGATCGTGCGCACCCGGGCCTTCGAGCACAAGGACACGCTCTGCATGGGGCGGTCCCACGGCATCCACGCCGAGCCGACCACCTTCGGGCTGAAGATCGCCGGCTGGTACGACGACCTGTCGCGCGCCCGGGTCCGCATCGCGGCCGCCACCGAGGAGGTGTCGGTGGGCATGATCTCGGGCGCGGTCGGGACGTACGCGTTCGTCGATCCGGCGGTCGAGGAGTACGTCTGCGAGCGCATGGGGCTGACCCCCGTGCCGGCCTGCACCCAGGTCATCCCCCGGTGCCGCCACGCCGCCTTCTTCACCTCTCTGGCGCTGCTCGCGTCTGCGGTGGAGCGGATCGCGGTGGAGGTGCGGCACCTCCAGCGGACCGAGGTGCTGGAGGCCGAGGAGCGGTTCACCAAGGGGCAGAAGGGCAGCTCTGCCATGCCCCACAAGCGCAACCCGATCCTGACGGAGAACCTGACCGGGTTGGCGCGCCTGGTCCGCGGCTACTGCCTGCCGGCGATGGAGAACGTCGCCCTGTGGCACGAGCGGGACATCAGCCACAGCAGCGTCGAGAGGATGATCGGGCCCGACTCCACCGTGACCTGCCACTTCATGCTCCACCGGCTCGCGTCGGTGGTCGAAGGGCTGGTGGTGTACCCGGTGAACATGCGCCGCAACCTCGACCAGCTGGGCGGCATCCACTTCAGCCAGCGGCTGATGCTGTCCCTCGTCGAGTCCGGCCTGACCCGTGAGCAGGCCTACGCCATCGTGCAGCGCAACGCGATGGCGGTGTGGCAGGGGGAGGGGACCCTGCGCGCTTTGATCGAGGCCGACCCGGACGTGAACTCACGCCTGGATTCGGCTGCCTTGGACGCGGTGTTCGACGAAGCTGCTTTCGTCCGGCACCGGGACGTGATCTTCGAGCGAGTCTTTGGAGCGACAGATGCCTGACAAGACCGGAGTCCTCAGCGAGGGCAAGAGCAAGATCCTGCACACGACGACCGACCCCGGACTGCTGGTCCAGGAGTTCAAGGACGCAGCGACGGCGTTCAACGGCGTCAAGAAGGGCACCATCGTCGACAAGGGGGTCTTCAACTGTTCGATCAGCACGAAGATCTTCCGCCTGCTCGAGGCAGCCGGCATCAAGACGCACCTCGTCGAGGAGCTGAACGAGCGGGAGCAGCTGGTCACGCGGGTGGACATCGTGCCCGTCGAGTTCATCGTGCGGAACATCGCCGCCGGCTCCCTCTGCCGCCGCTACGGGACGGAGGAGGGGCTGCGCCTGAGCCGGCCGATGATCGAGTACTTCGTCAAGGACGACGACCTGGGCGACCCGCTCATCGGACGGGAGGCGATCGACATCCTGGGCCTGACCGACTTCGAGACCCTGGACGCTGCGTCCGAGGTGACGATGAAGGTCAACGAGCTGATGGTCGCCTTCTGGAAGCCGCTGGGCATCGACCTCGTCGACTTCAAGATCGAGTTCGGCCGCGACGCCGACGGCAACCTCCTGCTCGCCGACGAGATCACCCCCGACGGCTGCCGCCTGTGGGACGCCCAGACGGGTGAGAAGCTGGACAAGGACCGGTTCCGGTTCGACATGGGCCAGGTCGAAGAGAGCTACGCCCGCCTCGACGGGCTCGTCGCCCAGGCGCTGGGGTAGGCGTGAAGATCCGCGTACACGTGGTGCCCCGCCGGGGTGTGCTCGATCCCCAGGGGGCCGCGGTCGCCGGGGGGCTCGCCAACCTCGGCTTCGACGGCCTCGGCGAGGTCCGGGTCGGCAAGGTCATCGACGTCACGCTGACCCACGACGTGGGCGCCGACCAGGCGCTGGCGTTGGGGCGGGAGATGGCGCGCAAGCTGCTCGCGAACGAAGTCGTCGAAGACTTCGACGTCGAGCTCCTCGACACCTGATCAGCGGAGGCCCGCCGTGAAGTTCGGGATCGTGACCTTCCCGGGGAGCAACTGCGACCACGACGCGTACCACGTCGTCCACCACGTGCTGGGCCACGAGGCGCGGTTCGTCTGGCACAAGGACGTCGACCTCGACGACCTGGACTGCGTCGTGCTGCCCGGTGGATTCAGCTACGGCGACTACCTGCGGTGCGGGGCGATCGCCCGGTTCTCGCCGGTGATGGAGTCGGTCCGGCGGTTCGCCGACGGCGGCGGGTATGTCGTCGGGATCTGCAACGGCTTCCAGGTGCTGACGGAGGCGGGGCTCCTGCCCGGCTGCCTGCGCACCAACCGGGATCTCAAGTTCGTGTGCGACGACGCCACGCTGCTCGTCGCCAACGGCCACACGCCGTGGACGGTGCTCTGCCCCGAGACGATCGTCGCCCCGATCGCCCACCACGGCGGCTGCTACTACGCCGACGAGGAGACCCTGGGGCGCCTGGAGGCGAACCACCAGGTCGTCTTCCGTTACGCCGATCGCGGCGGGACCGAGACGGCCGAAGCCAACCCCAACGGCTCCCTGGACAACATCGCGGGGATCATCAACGAGCGGGGCAACGTGCTCGGCATGATGCCCCACCCCGAGCGCAACGCGGAGACCGACCTGGGCGACGCGTCGGGCGCCTGGGTGTTCCGGTCGATCATCCACACCTACGAGGAGGGCCGGGCGTGAGCACCGCAGCTGTGAGCCCCCGCCCCGGCGATCCCGCCATCACGCCGGCCGTCGTCGCCGAGCACGGCCTGACCGAGGGTGAGTACGACCACGTCCTGTCGATCCTCGGCCGCGAGCCGACCTGGACCGAGCTGGGCGTGTTCAGCGTCATGTGGTCGGAGCATTGCTCCTACAAGACGTCCCGGATCCACCTCAAGACGCTGCCCACCGAGGGGCCTCGGGTGCTCCAGGGACCCGGGGAGAACGCCGGCGTGGTCGACATCGGCGACGGCCTGGGGATCTGCTTCAAGATGGAGTCCCACAACCACCCGTCGTTCATCGAGCCCTACCAGGGCGCGGCGACGGGCGTGGGCGGGATCCTGCGCGACGTCTTCACGATGAACGCGCGCCCCGTCGCGCTGCTCGACTCCCTGCGCTTCGGGCGCCCCGACCACCCCAAGACCCGACACCTCGTCGAAGGCGTGGTCGCCGGGATCGCGGGCTACGGCAACTGCATGGGCGTGCCCACGGTCGCCGGCGAAGTGGCGTTCCACGAGTGCTACGACGGCAACAACCTGGTCAACGCCATGTGTGTCGGCCTCGTGAAGGCGGACGCCATCTTCCGTGGCATCGCAGCCGGCCCCGGCAACCCGGTGCTGTACGTCGGGAGCAAGACCGGTCGCGACGGCATCCACGGCGCCACCATGGCGTCGGACTCCTTCGTGGAGGGCGAAGAGGGCAACCGGCCGACGGTCCAGGTCGGCGACCCCTACACCGAGAAGCGGCTGCTCGAGGCCTGCCTGGAGCTGATGAAGCGCGACGCGGTGGTCGCCATCCAGGACATGGGCGCCGCCGGGCTGACGTCCTCCTCCGTGGAGATGGCCGGGCGCGGAGGCACCGGCCTGCTGCTCCACGTCGATCGCATCCCGCGGCGCGAGGTCGGCATGACGCCGTACGAGTGCCTGCTGTCCGAGTCCCAGGAGCGCATGCTCATCGTCGCGGCCAAGGGCAAGGAGGGGGTCGTCCACGAGATCTTCGCGAAGTGGGACCTCGAGGCGGTCGTCGTCGGCGTCGTGACGGACGACGGCCTCTGGACGATCCACGAGGATGGAGTGGCCGTCGCGAGCATCCCCGTCGGCGCCCTCACCGACGACGCGCCGTCGTACGACCGGCCTCGCGCCGAGCCGGCCGACCTCGCGGCCCGCCAGGAGCCCCCGGTGCTGCCCGCGATCGGCGACGGCAACGCCGTGCTCGCCTCTCTGCTGGCGTCGCCCACCATCGCGGACAAGCGGTGGGTGTGGCGGCAGTACGACTACATGGTCCGGCTCGGCACGATCGTCCGGCCCGGCGCGGCCGACGCCGCGGTGATCCGCCTCCCCGGCACCAACAAGGCGGTCGCCCTCACGGCCGACTGCAACCAGGTGCACGTCAAAGCGGACCCGTACAGCGGGGCCGAGGGCGTCGTGGCCGAAGCGGCCCGGAACGTCGCGTGCGTCGGGGGTGAGCCGATCGCGGTGACGGACTGCCTCAACTTCGGCAACCCCGAGCGGCCCGACGTGATGTGGGAGTTCGAGCGCGCCGTCGCCGGCCTGGGCGACGGGCTGCGGCAACTCGAGGTGCCGGTCGTCTCGGGCAACGTCAGCCTCTACAACGAGACCGACCACAAGAGCATCCACCCGACGCCCACCCTGGGCATGGTCGGGCTGCTCGAAGACCGCTCGGTCGCCGTCGGCATGGGCCTGCCCCAGGACGGCGGCGCGATCGTGCTGCTCGGCAACCCCCGACCGACCCTCGGCGCCTCGGCGTACGCGCGGGTGTGTCACAGCGTCGAGCAGGGCAAGCCGCCGGCGGTCCACTGGGACGAGGAGCGGGCGCTGCTGGCGGTGCTCCGGACCGGCATCGAGCGGGGCCTCGTGCTCGCGGCCCACGACGCCGCCGACGGTGGCCTCGCGGTCGCCCTGGCCGAGATGGCGATGACGGGCGGCGCCCACGGCGATGGCCTCGGCTGCACCGTGAACCTGCCCTGCAACCCCGACGCCGTGAGCCGTGAGCTGCAGCTGTTCGGAGAGACTCACGGCTGCGCCTGGGTGGTCGTCGAGGCGGCCCACGTGTCCGACCTGCTCGCGTTGAGCCAGGAGCTCGGTTGTCGGGCCCGGGAGTGCGGCCGGATCGGGGGCGACCGCATCCTGATCACGGACGCGCACCAGCTCCCCGCCCTGGACGTGAGCGTCGCCGACGCGAAGCACGCCTGGGAGCATGGCTTCTGCGACGCGATCGGGCTCCCACAGCCCCCCGACCGGCCCTGAACCGCCATGTGCGGCGTCGTCGGCATCTTCGGCCATCCCGAGGCGAGCAACCTCGCGTACCTGGGGCTGCACGCGCTGCAGCACCGGGGCCAGGAGGGGGCCGGGATCGTCAGCACCGACGGCCGTCGCCTCTACGCGTGCCGGGATCAGGGGCTGGTCGCAGACACCTTCGGTGACCGCGAGGTCCTGCACGCCCTCCCGGGCGCCTCGGCGATCGGACACGTGCGCTACTCCACCGCCGGCGGCAACGACCTGGCGAGCGTGCAGCCGCTCACGGTCCGCTTCGGCGACGGCCTCGCGATCGCCCACAACGGCAACCTGGTCAACGCCGGCTCCCTCCGCGCGGAGCTCGAAGAGGAGGGAGCGATCTTCGCCACGGCCGGCGACACGGAGGTGATCCTCCACCTCATCGCCCGCAGCCGTCAGCGCAAGCTGGTCAACCGGATCGTCGACGCGCTCGCCCGGGTCCGCGGCGCCTGGTCGTTGGTGTTCCTGACCCCGGACAAGATGATCGTCGCTCGTGACCCCATGGGGTTCCGGCCGCTGGTGCTGGGACGCCACCCCGCCGGATCCTGGGTGGTCGCGTCGGAGTCCTGCGCCCTCGATCTCATCGAGGCGGAGCCTGTCCGCGACATCGCCCCGGGCGAAGTCGTGGTCATCGACGAGGCCGGACCGACGTCCTTCTCGCCGTTCCCCGAGGCGCCCCGCACCGCCTGCATCTTCGAGTACCTCTACTTCTCGCGACCCGACACCAGCCTGTGGGGCCAGGACGTCTATGGCGTCCGGGTCCGCCTCGGCAGGAAGCTGGCGCAGGAGAGCCCGGCGGACGTGGACCTGGTGATCCCGGTGCCCGACTCCGGCGTCGCCGCGGCCCTCGGCTACTCGCAGGAGATCGACGCAGAGTTCTCGCTCGGGCTCGTCCGGAACCACTACGTGGGCCGCAGCTTCATCGAGCCCAGCCAGCAGATCCGGGACTTCGGCGTGAAGCTCAAGCTCAACCCCGTCCCGGAGCTGCTCCGGGGCAAGCGGGTCGCGGTCGTCGACGACTCCCTCGTCCGCGGCACCACCTGCAAGAAGATCGTGCGCATGCTTCGGCGCGCCGGCGCCAGCGAAGTCCACCTGCGGATCGCGGCCCCTCCGACGATCGCCCCGTGCTTCTACGGGATCGACACGCCGACCCGGGCCGAGCTCATCGCCGCTAACAACGACGTCTCCGAAATCGGTCGTTTCGTCGGCGCCGACAGCATCGGCTACCTGAGCCTCGATGGCATGCATTCTGCCGTGGGAGGTGCTCTGGGAGACCACTGCGACGCATGCTTCTCAGGTCGCTACCCGGTGGACGGCGCGGACATCGAGCGACGTCCTCAGCTGCCGCTCTTTTGAAGTGTCCCCAATCTCTATAGAATCTGATTTCTCACCGCGCCTTGAAGTCGCGAGGGGACCGGAGGACGCCTGACCCGATGGGTGTGATCGTCGGTATCGACCTGGGCACCACCAACAGCTGCGTCGCCATCGTGCGCGACGGGCGGCCCAAGGTGATCGAGGACGAGCGGGGATACAACATCCTCCCGTCCTGCATCGCGATGAAGGGGCGCGGCCGCTTCGTCGTCGGCCATGGCGCAAAGGCGCTGATCCTGACCCAGCCCCAGGAGACCCTGTACGCCGTCAAGCGGCTGATCGGCCGGAAGTTCCACTCCGCCGAGGTGCAGGAGTCGATGAAGCACGTCTCCTACGACGTCGTCGAGGCGCAGCACGGAGCGGTGCTCCTGCGCATGGGCGACATCGAGGTGACCCCGGTCGAGGCGTCGTCGATCATCCTCAAGGCGGTCAAGGAGATCGCGGAGAAGGCGATCGGGGAGCCCGTGACCGAGGCGGTGATTACGGTCCCCGCCAACTTCACCCACGCCCAGCGGAAGTCCACGATGGAGTCCGGCGAGAAGGCCGGACTCAACGTACTCCGCCTCCTCAACGAGCCCACCGCAGCAGCGCTGGCCTATGGGTTCAAGAAGGAGATCCAGAAGAAGATCGCCGTCTTCGATCTGGGCGGCGGCACGTTCGACGTCTCGATCCTCGAGTGCGGCGACGGCGTGTACGAGATCCTCGGCACCGCCGGCAACACGTTCCTGGGCGGTGAGGACTTCGACTACCGCATCGTCAACTGGCTGTCGGACACGTTCCTGCAGCAGACGGGCATCGATCCTCGCCAGGACAAGGAGGCGCTGCAGCGCCTGAAGGACGCGGGCGAGCGGGCGAAGTGCGAGCTGTCGTTCGTGGACCGGACCCCGATCCTGATCCCCCGCCTGAGCGGCGACCACAACCTCGAGGTGGAGCTCAGCCGGGAGCAGCTCGAGACGATGGTCCAGGACCTGGTCAACGAGACGATCAAGATCACCGACTCCGCGCTGCGCACGGCCAACCTGAGCATCGAGAACCTGGACGAGATCATCCTGGTCGGCGGCATGACCCGCATGCCGAAGATCCAGGAGACGATCCGCATCTTCTTCGGGATGAACCCCTGCAAGGGCGTGCACCCCGAAGAGGTCGTCGCCATCGGCGCCGCGGTGCACGGCTACAGCCTCGAGGGCGAGACCCGCTCCACGCTGCTGCTGGACGTCACCCCTCACGCCCTCGGCGTCGACACCGCCGGCGGCTTCTTCAAGTCGATCATCGAGCGCAACGCGACGGTCCCGTGCAGCGAGAGCCGGACCTTCACGACCGTCAAGGACGGCCAGCGCGAGGTGAAGATCACGGTCCGCCAGGGCAGCAGCAAGGTGGCCAGCGAGAACGACTTCCTGGGTGAGTTCACGCTCCGCGGCATCCGCGAAGCGGAGAAGATGGTCCCCCGGATCGACGTCACGTTCCGGATCGACGCCAACGGCATCCTCCACGTCACGGCGGTCGATCGGGACACCTCCGAGGCCCAGGCGATCGAGATCCGCGAGTACATCGAAGCCGCGCCGGGCGAGCAGCCCAAGGCCGTGACGCTCGCCAAGGACGACGTCGTGTTCGACGGCGCGCAGCCTGGGGAGCCCGGGGAGGCGCCGCGCGAGGATCCGCAGGAGCGTGCCTTCTTCGGCCGCCTGGCGAAGATGGCCGGATTCGGCAAGGGCAAGGGCAAGGGCAAAGGCAAGGGCAAGGGCAAGAGCGCCCCCGTTCCGACCGACGCCGAGCCCCACGCAGTGGCGGCTCGGGACGCCGACCAGCTCGCCGTGACCGCCCGCAGCGAGGACGAGCTCGCCATGGCGGCCCGGACCGAGGACCAGCTCGCGATGGCCGAGAAGACCGGCTCCGAGCCGGGCGAGGCAGCCGCCGAACCCGCCCCGGCTCCGGAACCCATGCCCGATGTGGTCGACCCGTACGCCATGGCCGAGCGGGACCCGGCCGCCCCGCGTGCCGCCGCGCCCGACCCGGCTCCGGTGGCGCCCATCGAGCTCGAACCCGACGTGCCGCCGGCCGCTGCCGCGCCGGTGTCGGTGCCTGTCGTGGACGAGGAGCTCCCCGATCTGCCGGATCTCGGCGCCGGGATGGTCGAGGTCCCGGACGAGCCCGAGTACGACCCCTTCGGCGTCGTCCCCAAGGGCACCCTGGACTCCCCCTTCGGGGCGGGCCTCGCCGTGGGCACCGACGTGCTCGACCTCGACGACGACCTCGAAGCGCTCGACCCCTTCGGCATTCAGCCCAGGGCCGAACCCGAGGCAGCCTCCGCCCCGGTCGAGGAGGGGATCCAGTTCTCGACGCCGTTCGCGCCGATCGACGAGGAGCCTGCGCCCGCTGCGCCCATCGCGCCGCCGAAGCCGTCCGCCAAGAAGCGCCGGCGGCCCGCGCGGCTGCGCATCTCCTACAAGAAGGCGTCCACCTTCCTCAACGAGTACAAGCGCAACCTCAAGCGCGGCGGCACCTTCATCAAGACGAAGAAGCCGCTGGACGTCGGGCGTGACTGCGTCCTGCACCTGACGGTGCCGGGCTGGGACGACGCGGTCGAGCTCAAGGGCTCCGTCGTCTGGTCCAGCAAGGGCGTCGAGGTGATGGCCGGACAGGAAGAGGGGATGGGGATCAAGTACGACCCCCAGGACACCGCCGGCACGGACGCGCTCAGGACGGTGATCGACCACCTCGAGCGCACGGGCGCGAGCGCCGGCGCCTGAGCCGCGGCAGGCGGGCGGGCCACCCACCCGCCGCGCCGCCACGAATCGCTACATCGTCAGACCGCCGTCGACGACGATCGTCTGTCCGGAGATGTAGCTGGCTCCGGGTCCGCACAGGAACGCGACCACATCCGCGATCTCCTGCACCTGGCCGATGCGGCCGACGGGCACCATCTTGATCGCCTCGCCCAGCATCGTGCTGTTGAGGTCGTCGGTCATGTCGGTCTCGATGAAGCCGGGAGCGACCGCGTTGACGAGGATCTGGCGCTTGCTCAGCTCCTTCGCGACGGCCTTGGTGAAGCCGATGATGCCCGCCTTGGCGGCGCTGTAGTTGGCCTGCCCGGGGACGCCGACCATGCCGGACACGGACGTGATGTTCACGACCCGGGCGCCGGTGTCCCGGTTCCGCAGGAGCGAACGGGTCGCCTGCTGCGTGACGTTGTAGACGCCGGACAGGTTGGTCTGGATGACCGACTGCCAGTCGTCCTCCTTCATCACCATCAACAGCTTGTCCCGGGTGATGCCGGCGTTGTTGACCAGCACGTTGAGGCCGCCGAGATCGGACACCGCCTGCTTCACCAGCGCGCCGGCCGACGCGAAGTCGGACACGTCCGCCTGGATGGCGAAGCCCTTGCGGCCGAGCTTCTCGATCTCCTGGACGACCTCCAGGGCCGGGCCTTCGCTGCGGTTGTAGTTGATTGCGACGTCGGCGCCGCGACGCGCCAGCTCCAGCGCGATGCCGCGGCCGATGCCGCGGGAGCCACCGGTGACGAGGGCCTTGCTGCCTTCCAGCTCCATGGGAGATCTCCGAAACGGGGTGTAGACGGCCTCCGCAGAGCGCGGAGGGGTCGAAGCGGGCGGTTTCTAGCGGGTGCGGCCGGGCCGGTCAATCAGGGCGGAGGTCCGGATAGTCCCAGCGGTAGGTCCGCAGGTCGCACCGACCGTCCTCACCGAATCGAACCCCCTCGGCGATGAGGCGCTGTCGCTGCTCCTCGCCGCGGTCGAATTCGCCGCGGAAGCTGATCGCTCCCTGGGCATTGATGACCCGCTGCCAGGGCACGTCGGAGTCTTCGGGGAGGGCCGAGAGCGCCCAGCCGACCTGCCGGGCCAGGCGCGGGTTGCCGAGCACGGTGGCGACGTCGCCATACGTCGTGACCGCGCCCTCGGGCACCGTACGGACGACCGCCCACACCCGACGCGGGAACGACTGCTCCGCCATCAGTTGACGTCGAACGGGATACGCTGCTGCGCGAGCTCCACGCGCACCGAGTCGGGATCCAGGCCGAGGGCTCCGGCCTGGTCCGGCCCGACCGCCCACCAGGTGACGGTCACGACCAGCGTGTAGCGGCCCGGGGCGCTCTTCTTGTGGGCCGAGTAGGCGTAGTCGACCTGCCGCTGCCCCCCGGGGGCCAGTCGGTCGTCGCTGAGCTCGACGAACGGTGGCTCGGGCTCCAGCTCCCGGCCGAACCAGGTAGAGGCCGCCTCGGCGTCCCGGGGGAGCTCGCCGGCGGCGTCTTCGACCGTGAACGAGAGCTCGAGCTTGTGGGACGGATCGCCCGTCGGCACCGAGTGCCCGGCCCCGGTGTTCATCAGCGTCGCGGTCGCCCGCAGGGACTCGCCCCGCTGGATCTCGGGAGACCGGAGGGTCACCTGCAGCGTCAACGCCCGCGCCAGGGCGTCAGAGGACTTGTTCCCCGTCCAGGCGTGAGACGCGAACGCGGCGTACCGGGAGCCGGCGATCACCCCGCTGACGCGTGGCATGTGGCATTGCTGGCAGCTCACGCCGGCCTGACCGAAGGGGGAGCGCTCCCACTCCGCCAGGGTGTCCATGAAGCCGGGCCCGTCCTCGTGGAGGTTCACCTGGTGGCACGCCGCGCAGGCCTCCGGCGTGCTGATCGCCCGGGTCGCGCGCACGGGGTGGGGCGCCTGGCCGACCGCGAGGGCTCGGGGGCCGACGATCTCGCCGTCGCGTACGTGGCAGGCGGCGCAGGTCACGCCCTCCAGCATCAGCGTGGGGTCGTAGGACGGATTGATGACCCGGCCGCCTCCCGGCCCCCGCACCAGCCGGGGTCGCTGGACCTCCAGGGGGAGGTGGCAGTCGTCGCACAGGGGGGGCTCGCCGAGGGCGGCGCGGGAGGCCAGGTAGGTGGGGTTGGTCGACGCGCGGGCGTGTCCCGAGGCGGCCCACTGGTCGTGGATTTCGCTGTGGCAGGCGTTGCACGCCTGGGCCGACAGGGAGGGCAGGGGGGCCGGCACCTCCTGCACCGGGATCGGCGACCGATCCGCCGGGAACAGGGGCGGCTCGGTCGTCGGCAACACCGGCTCGGGGAGGGGTTCGGCCTCGTCGTCGCCGGCGAGCGCCAGGGACAGGGAGACCAACAACAGCAGCGGGGCGAACAGGAGGAGTCGGCGGCTCATCTGCGGCGGGAACCTAGCATCGGAGAGCGGACCCGGAGGGCCGGCTCAGAAGTTGATCACCGAGGGGTCGTCCTGCAGCGTCTCCTCGGGCAGCAGGACCCAGCCGCCCTGCCCGTACAGCTCGGCATACACGGTGTAGTACTCGACCACTCGCTTGATGTAGTTGCGGGTCTCGTCGAACTGGATCTCCTCGACCATCTCCGGGAACGGGATGCCGACCTTGGGCCGCAGCCAGCGTCCGACGTTGTGGGGGCCGCCGTTGTAGCTGCCGACGGCGAGCGGGAACTGGCCCTCGAACCGGTCCATCAGGCGGCCGAGGTAGAAGGCTCCGAGGCGGATGTTGACCGCCGGCTCGAGCAGCCGATCGACGCGGAAGTCCTCGTCCCCCATCAGGGCCGCGACCTTGTTGCCGGTCGTCGGCATCACCTGGATGAGCCCCAGGGCGCCCGCGCGCGAGACCGCGTCGTGCTTGTAGAGGCTCTCCGCCCGCATCAACGACAGCAGCAGCAGCGGGTCGACGTCGTGCTCCCAGGAGGCCTGCCAGACGTGGGGGGAGTAGGCCGCCGGGAACCGCAGCGTCCAGGCCGCGCGGCCCTCGTCGCTGCTCCGGTCCATGCGACCGAGGCTCACGCTGTCGAGCGAGAAGGCGCTCACCGACGCGGGGTAGCCGGCGGCGGCGAACATCTCCCGCCACTCCCACGCCCTGAACTCCATGTCGAGGATCGCCGCCCAGCGGGCCATCTGGGGGTCGCCCTCGCCGCCGCGGGAGCGCCAACGCGCGACCCGGGAGCGCCGGCGACTGCTGCGGCGCACGTCCCGCACCTCCTCGTAGACGCGCGCCAGGATCGGGCCCGCGAGCTCGCCCAGCCCGCACCGGCTGAGCTCGTAGGCCATCGGCAGCTGAGGCCAGTGTTCGGCGTTGGTCTCCGAGAAGTCGGCCCACAGCTTGCGGCCCCGCTCGGGGTCGTAGTGCTCGCCGCGCTCCCACACGGGCGGAACCGTCAGCGCGCCCAGCTCCACGGAGCGGCGGGTCGCCACCGGGTCCTCGGCGCTCGGCCCGGCTTCCCCCGGTGCTTCGCCGGACGCGACAGCCGCCTCGGCCGCCTCCTCCTCCGAGAGCAGGCTCTCCAGGCGCGACCACCCGTCGAACGGCGGACGGACGACCGGCCGCCCGTCGCTGTCCCGCTCGACCGGCAGGGCGGCGTCCGGCGCGCGGGTGCCGGCGCGGGGCACGGCCCAGGCCCGGGCGACCGCGTCCGCCAGGGCGGTCGACGCCGGGGCGGCCGGCAACTCCATCTCCCGACGCGAGCGACCGGGCCACCGCCCGTCCCGCGCGAGGGCCATCGTCGCCGGGTCGGACTCCTTGCGGCGCTGCTCGCTGCGGATGACGGTGGCGTACCAGCCGTCGGGCGCCTCTTCGATCACCTGTCGGCGATCGTCCCGGGCCTCCCTCCATCGCTTGAGCCGCTGGTACGTCCGGTTGCGCCAGTACAGCGCCCCGACCCGGTAGCGGGAGCGCCCCGAGGCGAGCTCGGACAGCTCCTCGGCCGCAGTCTCGTAGTCCTTGGCGCGGTACGCGTAGTAGGCGGCGAAGAAGCGGCCCTTGCTGCTCCGTCGCGCGCGGGAGCTGTGTCGGTGCCACTCCAGGGTCGCCTCGCGGGCCTTCGTGAACTCACCGGCGGCCGCGTAGATCTTGCTGCTGCGCTCCCAGGTGCGGGCGAACCTGCGGGAGCGGGGGAAGCGCTCGAGGCCCACCTCCTGCCACTTGACGGCGTCGTCCCAGCGGCCGGCCTTGGCGTAGCCCTGGACCGCCCAGTAGAGGTGCTCGGCCGCGCCGGAGGCGTCGGGGGCGCGCTGGTAGGCCCACGCGCGCTCGTCCCCCACCTCCGAAAATCGTCGATTGCGCCACAGGAACTCGTGCCGCTCCGCTCGCAGCAGCCCCTGCAGCGATGCGTCGCCCTCGATCGCGTCGGGATCGACCGGGGGCTCGGTCGTCGCCCCGGCGTCGGCGGCGTCGGGGTCCGCCTCGGCGCCCTCGGCCGCCGCCTCGGCGCGGTCCAGCAGCTCGCAGTACAGCCCCCAGCTCTCGTCGAACTGCCCCGCTTCGCGCAGGGAGCACGCCCGGGCGTACAGCTGCCGCTCGGAGACGTCGGCGACCTCCACGCCAGCAGCCCGGACCCGCTCGAGGCCTTCGGTGGCGAGCCGCGCGGTCATCGGCAGCCGGTGGCTGATGTACAGCGCCCTGTACCGCCGGGCGGCCGCCTCGTGCTTGCCGGCGCCCTCGAGCGCCTGGGCGATCCTCAGCTGGATCGTCTCGCTGCGCTGATCGTCAGGGTGGCTCTCGAGGAAGTCCTCGTACATGTCGATCGCGGTGCGGTGGTTGCCGAGCGCCACGTGGGAGTCCGCCTCCACGAGCAGGCACTCGTCGAACCACGAGCCCTCGGGCCAGGTCTCCCGGTACGTCCCACACTCGGCGATGGAGGTGCGCGGGTGACCCCGGTTCAGGTCGGCGCGCGCCTCGAAGAAGGCGGCCGGCTCCTTGAGCGGGTGCTCGTCCAGCTTGCGCACCCGGTAGAAGCTCGCCGACGCCAGCTGATGATTGCCGAGCTGCGCATGGATCCAACCGAGCAGGAAGCGGGCCCGGACCCGGGTGGAGGCGCCCACCCCGCGCCGCCGGGCGAGGAGGCCCTCGAGCTCGTATCGGGCGGCCCGGAGCTCGCCCCTCCCGAACAGCTCCACGGCCCGATCCAGGTCGCCGCCCGGCAGCGCGTCCACGGTCGGCGCCCCGGGCGCCAACGGCAACGGATCGTCGCCCGCCCCGGCGGTGGGGGGGGCGAGGATCAAGAGCGCGATGGGCAGCGCCGCGAGGAGCAGCGCGCGAGGTCTGGGCATCGTCGTTCGTTCGGGCGTGAGGCTGGAGGTGACGACTGTCCGCACCACCACTTAGATGGTAGGGTCCCGCCGCTCCGCGCTCAAGCGGACGACCCCCATCGCCAAGAAACTCTGCGGAGGTGCCCGTGCCGGTCTTCTCGCACGCCGAGAATTACAACCACGAGCAGGTTGTCTTCTGCCGCAACGACGATGTCGGCCTCAAGGCGATCATCGCCATTCACGACACGACGCTCGGCCCCGCCCTCGGCGGCTGTCGCTTCTACCCCTACGCGAGCGAGGCCGACGCCTTGCGCGACGTGCTGCGCCTGAGCCGGGGCATGACCTACAAGGCGGCGTGCGCCGGTCTGAACCTGGGCGGCGGCAAGGCCGTGATCATCGGCGATCCGCGCAAGGACAAGACCGAAGCGTTGCTCCGCGCCTACGGCTGCTTCGTCGAGAGCCTCGGCGGCCGCTACATCACGGCGGAGGACAGCGGCACCTCCGTCGCCGACATGGACCACATCCGGGTCGAGACCTCGCACGTCTGCGGCGTCAGCGCCGCGGTCGGCGGCAGCGGCGACCCCTCGCCGGTCACCGCCTGGGGCGTCTTCCACGGCATCCGCGCCGCGCTCCAGGAGGTCTTCGGCAGCACCGACGTCTCCGGCCGCACGGTCGCGGTCCAGGGCGTCGGGAACGTCGGCTACAACCTCGTCCGCTACCTGTCCGAGCGGGGCGCCCGAACGATCGTCACCGACGTGGACGACGGGCGGCTCCAGCGCTGCGCCGACGAGTGCGGCAGCGAGATCGTCGGCACGGATGCGATCTACGACGTCGAGGCCGACGTCTTCAGTCCCTGCGCCCTCGGCGCGATCGTCAACGACGACACGATCGACCGCCTGAAGGTGCCGATCATCGCCGGCGGCTCGAACAACCAGCTCGACAACATGGCCCGACACGGCGAAGCGCTCAAGGAGCGGGGCATCCTGTACGCGCCCGACTACGTCATCAACGCGGGCGGGCTGATCAACGTCTACGCGGAGCTGCACCGGCTCCCCCGGGAGAAGGCGCTGCGCGACGCCGAGCGGATCTTCGAGACCCTGCAGTCGATCTTCCGGACCGCGATCGAGATGGGCATCACCACCGCAGCGGCGGCCAACCTGGTCGCCGAGCGCCGGATCGCCGCCATCGGCAAGCTCGCGTCCTTCCAGCGCCCGCTGCTCGTCGGCGGCCCGACGCAGTAGCGGCGACGAGGCACCTCCTTGCGGATCGAACTGGACGAGTGGGCCTCCCAGGGGAGGCAGGTCCACCGCGCTGTCACCGTGCTGCGGGATGGCGGGGTGCTCGCGTTGCCTACGGATTCGGGCTACGCCTTCGCGTGTGACTTGAACTGTCACAAGGCCATCGACCGCCTCTACGACCTCAAGCAGAGCCCCCGCAGCCACCCCCTCTCGATCATCCTCCACGAGGCCGACCAGATCGGGAAGTACACCGGCTACGTCAGCACCCTGGCGTACCGGACCCTCAAGCGGTTCCTCCCGGGGCCCTACACCTTCATCCTCGAGGCCGGTCGGGAGATCCCCAAGCGCATGCACAAGAAGCGGCGCACCATCGGCATCCGGGTGCCGGCGGCCGAGATCCCGCGTCGACTTGCCGAAGAGTTGGGCCGCCCGCTGGTCTGCGCGTCCGTCCGGGCGGAGGATGAGGACGGCAACGAGGTGTTCGTCATCGACCCGCGGCTGATCGAGGCGCACTTCGCGCAGCGACTGGACGCGGTGGTCGACGGGGGCCTCGGCATCGAAAACCCCACGACGGTGGTGGATCTGACGAGCAACCCGTTCGAGATCCTCCGAGAAGGGCAGGGGAGTGTCGACCTCTTCTGAGCGCAGATGAACGTCCTCCTCGGGGTCACCGGCGGCGTCGGCGCCTTCAAGGCGGTCCTGCTGCTGCGGCTGCTCCGCAAGTCCGGGCACGACGTGCGCGTGGTGCTGACCGAGTCCGCCGCGCGGTTCGTCGGGGAGGCGACCTTCCACGCCCTCAGTGGCCACCCCGTCCAGCGAAACGTCTGGGCCCTGGACCGCACCGAGGGCGGTGAGCTGCACGTCGACCTCGCCGACTGGGCGGACGCGGCGATCGTGTACCCGGCGACCGCGAACTTCGTCGGCGGCGTCGCCGCCAACCTCACCGACGACCTGCTCAAGCTGACCGTCGCCTGCTTCGACGGGCCGGTGCTGGTCTGTCCGGCGATGCACTCGAGGATGGCCACGAACCCGCGCCACCTGCGCGCGGTCGACGTGCTCCTGGAGACCGGCATCCGCGTCCTCCCCCCGGTCACCGGGGAGCTCGCCAACGGGGAGATCGGGACCGGTCGGCTGCCGGAGCCCGACGTCGCCTTCGAGGCGCTGCTCGGCGCCTGCGCCTCCCAGGACCTCGCGGGTCGCCGGATGGTCGTGAGCGCCGGGCCCACCCGGGAGCACGTCGATGCGGTGCGGTACCTGTCCAACCCGAGCACCGGCCGGATGGGCATCGCGGTCGCGGCCGCCGCCGCCCGCCGGGGCGCCGACGTGACCCTGGTGTGCGGGCCCACCGCCGAGCCTTCGCCGGCCGGGGTGACGTGCGTCCCCGTGGTCTCCGCCGCCGACATGGCGACCGCCGTCCAGGCCGCCGCCGCCGACGCCGACGTGGTCGTGATGGCCGCGGCCGTCGCTGACTACACGCCGGCCGAGGTGGCGACCGGGAAGCGGGCGAAGACCGACGGTCCGCTGACCCTGGAGCTGGTGCGTACGACGGACATCCTGGCCGGCCTCGGCGCGGACAAGGGCAGGCGGGTCCTCGTCGGATTTGCCATGGAAACCAGTGATCTAGCCGCAAAAGCGAAAGCGAAGCTCGAGCGCAAGAACCTCGACCTGATCGTCGCGAACGACCTGGGGGTCGAGGGGGCGGGCTTCGCCACCGCGACCAACGTGGTGACCCTCATCGGGCGGGACGGGATCGCGACACCGCTGCCGCGCATGAGCAAGGGGGCCGTCGCGGACGCCGTGCTCGACCGGGTGCTGGCGATGCTGCCCGCCGCGAGCGCCGGGGGCTGAGGTAGGGTGCCGCCGGACCCCGGTCGCGGAGTTTGAGCATGTCCCGTTTCGGTCTGATCCTCTCGCTCGCTGCGGGGCTGCTCCTGTTCGCGGGCTGCCCCGCCGACGGCGAGCCGCCCGCCGTCGAGTGGCCGCCGCTGAGCGCCGGTGAGCTCCAGGCCGCGGCGGCCGGCTCCACCCTCGACCTGCCCGTCGGCACACCGATGGGCGGGTACACCGGTCGGGACCGGGCGCTTGGGAGCGACGACGGCCCGGACAACCGGGACAGCGACTACCGCACCGACTTCGTGCCGTCGGGCGGTTGGCAGACCCGCATCCCTCTCGATGTCGTCTGGCTGAGCGCGGGCGAGCAGGACGCCGTCCTCGTTCGTCTCGACCTCATCTACAGCTTCGACGGCATGACCGAGGCGATCGGAGAGGCGCTGACCGACCAGGTCGGGCGCGACCTCACCGACTCCGTCTTCACGTTCACCAGCCACAGCCACAGCAGCTACGGGCCGTTCACCAAGGCGATGATGTTGTTCTTCGGCGGGGACTTCTTCCGCCAGGAGATCCACGACCGGATCGTCGAGCAGGTCGTCGCCCTCGCCCTGCAGGCCCACGACGAGCTGCAGCCGGCCGCCATCGGCATCGGGATCGACGAGCAGTTCGACCCCATCGGCGAGGACACCATCTTCCGGGACCGCCGGGAGGAGAACGACGATCTGCCCGGCGTGGACGGGGCCGTCACCGGACCGGGCTGGAAGGACGCCCGGACCACGATGATCCGCGTCGACGCGGTCAGCGGCGAGCCCATCGCGGCGCTCTTCGCCTTCGGCATCCACGGCACGATCATGGGCGGCGACAGCCCCATGATCTCGTCGGAGGCGGCGGGCCACCTCTCGGTGCTGCTCAACGAGCGGCACGGCGGCCCCCGCTGGGTCTTCGCCCAGGGCGCCGGCGGCGACGTCAGCCCCGCCGGACGGTTCGGCCAGTTCGCGCGCATGGAGTACATCGGCGAGGCGGCGGCGGAGCGGCTGCTGGAGCTGTACGACACCATCGAGCTGACGTCGGAGCCGATCCTGCTCGACCCGGTGCAGCGGTACGTGCGGCAGGGTCGGGACATCACCGTGACCCGCAACGGCACCACCGACCTGCGCTACCTGCCGTGGGATCCCGCGTGGGCCGACGGCGGCTACCGCCCCGACATGCGCGTCTGGAACGACGACGGCACCGTCGCCAGCCCGATCGACGAGTTCTGGTCCCAGTACGGGGCCGCGCTGTGCGGCGAACGGGAGATCGACATCGCGATCTTCGGCCTCGACGTCGACCTGCCGATGTACAGCTCCTGCCTCGACCTGGACCTGGGCTACGCGCTGTTCAGCATCGCCTTCACCGAGTACGTGGAGAGCCGGGACGACTACCCGCTGCCGCTGCCCGAGGCCCGCACGTCGCTGCTCGGCGCGCTGGGCATGCACGACGTGCCGGTCACCCGGATGGACGCCGGGACGGTGGTCGAGGATGTCGTCATCGCGTTCGCGCCGGGCGAGGCGACCACCCTGTGGACCCAGTTCCTGCGTCACCGCGCGCGCATCGAGCAGGGCGTCGCCGAGACGATCGTCATCGGCTACGCGATGGACCACGAAGGCTACCTCTTGACGGTCGAGGACTGGCTGCAAGCCGGCTACGAACCGGCGATCACGTGGTGGGGGCCGTTGCAGGGCGAGTACCTGCTCGAGCGCCTGCTCGAGGTCGAAGCCCTGGCCGCGTCCCCGGTCGCGGAGGACCCCGCCTACCCCGACTACCCGACCGAGACCTGGTACCCCGACTGGGAGACCCCCTTCGTCGAGCCCGACGCCACCCCCGAGGCCGGGACCACACCCGACGAGGTGCCGCCCTACCTGTACACGTTCGACGGCGTGATGCCCCAGACCGCCCACCCGGCGGCCGAGGTGCCGCGGCTCAGCGGCGTTGCGTCGTGGCTGTTCGTGGGCAACGACCCCGCCACCACCATGGTGCGGGTGGAGCTGCAGCGGGAGGCCGACGACGGCTCCTGGGCGCCCGTGGTGACCCCCTCGGGGAACCCGATCACCGACGCGCTCCCCGACATCCTGATGACCTACACCCCCGAGCCGCTGACCGGCACCGACGTCGAGCTCGACCCGGTTCGTGAGCACCGCTACGTCGCCGAGTGGCAGGCGCTCGACACCTGGGACGACCTGGCGGACGCCCCGGGGATGCCGCTGGGCACCTATCGCTTCGCGGCGAGCGGCGCGAGCCGCGACCCGGCCGACGGCGACTACCCCTACGACACCATCCCCTGGGAGAGCGTCAGCGAGCCGTTCGAGGTGGTGCCCGCGCCCCTGAGCATCGGCTCTTCGCTGGACGGGACGACCCTCACGCTGACCGTCAGCTACTCGGCGACGCCTCGCGGCTGGCGCCTCATCCACCCCCTGTCGGACCCCCGGACGGCCACGCCGTTGGTGCCCGGCCCCGACGGCGTGCTCGTCGACGGCTCCGCCCCGGCGGGCCTGGAGGACGTGGGCGACGCGACCGCGCTGACCGTCGACGTCTCCGGCCTCGACAGCGGCTCGCACACCCTGGAGATCGACGACGGGTGGGGCAACGTCGGCCAGGTGGAGGTCGTCCTCCCGTGACGTCCCAGGAACCCGACGTGCACGAAGAGCTGGCCGCCCTCAGCGCGGACCTGAAGACCTGGCTGCAGAGCCACGCGGGGTGGCACGCGCGAACGGCCACCGCGCCGGCGCCGCAGACCACCCTTCCCCCCGAGGTCGCGGCGGGACCCGAGCCGCCGCCGGACAGGCGCCCCGCTCGTCCGGCCCCCGTGGCGAAGCCCCCGCCGGCCCCCCCCGCCGCCCCCCGGGGGCGCGCCCCGCCCCCGGGCCCGCCCCCCCCCCCCCCCGGGCCCCCCCCCCCCCCCGGGCCCCCCCGCCCCCCCCGCCCGCAGCGCCGGCGACCCCGGCGGCCCGCCTCACGCTCCTGGACGAGCACCTGCAGGGATGCACCCGCTGCAAGCTCCACCGGGGCCGCAACAACCTCGTGTTCGGCGTCGGCAACCCCGAAGCCGACATCGTCTTCGTCGGGGAGGGGCCGGGATACAACGAGGACCGCAAGGGGGAGCCGTTCGTCGGCAAGGCGGGCGAGCTGCTGGACCGGATCATCACCAACGTGCTCCGGCTGAGCCGGGACGACGTCTACATCTGCAACGTCGTGAAGTGCCGCCCCCCCAACAACCGGGACCCCGAGCCGGACGAGGTGGCGACCTGCTCCCCGTTCCTGTGGAGGCAGCTGGACGCCATCCAGCCCGCGGTCGTGGTCGGGCTCGGTCGGTTCGCCATCCAGACGCTCCTGGAGACGAGCAACTCGGTCGGCCGGCTCCGCGGACGCGCCCACCCCTTCCGCAACGCGGTGCTCGTACCTACGTATCACCCCGCGTACCTCCTGCGGAATCCGGAGGACAAGCGGAAGGTGTTCGAAGACATGAAGCTGGTTCGCAAGGAGTTCGCGGAGCGGACGGGGCGGGAGCTGCCCCCCATCGTCGCCGGCAACAAGGCGCGGAGCCGATGAGCCGGCTGCTCGCCTCGGTCCTGCTGGCGTTGGCGCTGCTCGGCCCCACCGCGGGGTTGGCCGACGACGATGACTCCGCCCCCGGGGCCGAAGAGGCGACCCCGGCCCTGACCCCGGCCGAAGACCCGGGTCCGGGCACGGTGCTCATCGTTCGGCTCGAAGCGCTGATGATCAACCGCGGCAGCGGCACCTGGCTGCGCGAGGTGATCTCCAGGGCGCAGGCCGACGACGAGGTGCGCGCCATCGTGATCGTCATCGACACGCCCGGCGGGGTGCTCGAAGAGACCCGGCTGTTGGTCAAAGACATGCTCGCCAGCGACGTGCCGATCATCACCTACGTCGGGCCGTCGGGCTCCCGCGCGGCGTCCGCCGGGGTGTTCATCACGATGGCCGGCCACGTCGCGGCCATGGCCCCCGGGACCCACACAGGGGCGGCACACCCGGTCTTCATGGGGCCTCCCGTCGGCGATGACGAAGAAGAGAAGGACGCTGGTCAGCGTGGCCAGGCCGCCAAGGACTCCCAGGCGGCGATGCTCGACAAGGTGACCGAGGACACCGTCTCGTTCATCCGCAACATCGCCGAGCTTCGCGGTCGGAACGCCGACTGGGGCGAACGAGCGGTTCGGGACAGCGTCACCATCGAAGAAGAGGACGCGGTCGAGCAGGGGGTCGTCGACCTGGTCGCCCCGAACGTCGACGCGCTGCTCGACGCGATCAACGGGCGAGTCGTGGAGCTCGCCGACGGGCGGCGGCTGGTCCTCAACACGAGCGGCAAGCGAGTCGAGCAGGAGATGCGGACCGAACACCGCGTCCTGTACCTGCTCACGGACCCCACCGTCGCCTACCTCCTGCTCATGGCGGGCCTGCTCGGCCTCGGCATCGAGTTCCGCAGCCCCGGCCTGTTCGTGCCCGGCATCTTCGGGGCGATCGCGCTGTTGCTGGCCCTGTTCAGCCTGAACGCCCTGCCGGTCAACCTCGTCGCCCTCCTGTTCGTCCTCATCGGGACGGGTCTGGTCATCGCCGACTTCTTCGTGCCGAGCTATGGACTGATGACAGTGGGGGGCGTAGCGTCCCTCGCGTTCGGCGGGCTGTTCCTCGTCGAAGAGACACCGGAGGTGCCCGTGGGAGTCGAGCCAGCCGTCGTCGGGGTGGTCGCCCTGCTGGCGCTGTTGCTCGGTCTGCTGATCGGGTGGCTGGTGCTCCGCGACCGCGAACGCAAGGTGCACACCGGCGGTGAAGGCATCGTCGGCGCGCGCGGCCGCGTCACCCGAGACATCCCCGGTGGCGACGACGTGTACGGGCAGGTGTTCGTGCAGAGCGAGCGCTGGCAGGCGTGGTCGACCGTACCCCTGGCCAAGGGCCAAAAGGTCGTCGTTCGACAGATCGACGGCATGCTGTTGGAGGTCTCTCCGACCTCCGGCAAGGAGTAGACGATGGAGATCCTCATCCAGTTGGGCGTCGCCGCGATGGTGTTCGCCGGGCTCGTCCTGTTCAGCGCCTTCAAGGTCCTCCGTGAGTACGAGCGAGCGGTCGTGTTCCGGCTCGGCCGCTTCGTCGGCGTGCGTGGCCCCGGCCTGGTCCTGCTGATCCCCGGCCTGGAGCGCATGGTCCGGATCTCGATGCGGGTCGTGACCCTCGACATCCCCCCGCAGGACGTGATCACCCGGGACAACGTCTCGATCCAGATCAACGCGGTCGTCTACTTCCGGGTCATGGCCCCGGACAAGGCGGTCATCGAGATCGAGAACTTCCTCTACGCGACCAGCCAGCTCGCCCAGACGACGCTCCGGTCGGTCGCGGGCGAGGCGGAGCTGGACGAGCTGCTGAGCGACCGGGAGCAGATCAACGACAAGCTGCAGCTCCTGCTCGACGAGGCGACCGACGCCTGGGGCATCAAGGTCTCCCAGGTCGAGCTCAAGCACATCGACCTGCCCTCGAGCATGCAGCGGGCGATGGCGAAGCAGGCCGAGGCCGAGCGTGAGCGCCGCGCCAAGGTCATCGCCGCCGACGGTGAGTTCCAGGCCTCGGTCAAGCTCACGGACGCGGCGATCAAGATGGCGGAGGAGCCGACCGCCATCCAGCTGCGCTTCCTGCAGACCCTCGTCGAGGTCTCCGCCGAGAAGAACTCGACGGTAGTGCTCCCGATCCCGATCGAGCTGCTGCGCGCGTTCGAGGGCTTCGCCCAGAAGTCCGGGTACAAGTCGCCCAAGGAGCTGCAGCGGGCCGAGGAGGAGGCGGCGGACGCCGACGCGGGGGCAGGGGACGCCTGAGCCTCCGATTGGGACAAACCCCGGGGGTTGGGGTATGACTAGCGAGTGCTTGTCCTGACCCAGAAAGAGGGGGAGATCCTCCAGATCGGCGACGACATCAAGATCTACATCAAGCGCGTCAAGGGGAACTGGGTTCGCCTGTGTATCGACGCGCCGCGTGAGGTCCCGCTGTTGCGCATCCCCGTCGAAGAGGCACGCAAGCAGTCCAACCGGTCCAAGGACGAAGACTGATTCAGCCCCCGTGGTGCTCCAGCCGAGCCGCCACGGGGAAGCGCCGTCCCTGCCCGAACGCCTTGCTCGTCACCTTGATGCCCGGCGCCGCCTGGCGTCGCTTGTACTCGTTGCGATCGACCAGGCCGACGATGCGGCGGATCGTCGCCGCGTCCGCCACGCCGTCGGCGATCAGTTCGTCCACCGACCGCGCCTCCTCCAGGTACCCGTGGAGGACCGCGTCGAGCACGTCGTAGGGCGGCAGCGAGTCGGTGTCCTTCTGGTCCGGGGCGAGCTCTGCGGACGGCGGCTTGGTGAGCGTGTCCTGCGGGATGCCGGCCCCCTCGTGCTCGTTGAGCCAGCGCGCGACGCTGTAGACGAACGTCTTGGGGAGGTCCGAGATCACGGCCAGGCCGCCGGCCATGTCCCCGTACAGCGTGCAGTAGCCGACCGCGAGCTCCGACTTGTTGCCGGTGGAGAGCACCAGCGCCCCGAACCGGTTGGACCACGCCATCAGGATGTTCCCGCGCGCCCGCGCCTGGAGGTTCTGGTCGGTGATGCCGGTGGTCGACCGGTCTTCTCCCGCGTCCGCCCACAAGTCCGAGAGCATGTCGACGTAGGCGGCGTGAGCCCGCTCGATGGGCACGACGTGCAGGGGGATCCCCAGCGCGTCGGCGAGGGCCCGTGAGTCGTCGACGGAGCCCCCGCTGGAGTACCGCGACGGCATGGTGATGCCGGTCACCTGGCCGGCCCCCAGGGCCCGGACGGCGAGCGCGGCCGTGAGCGCCGAGTCGATCCCGCCGCTCAGTCCGATGACCGCCCGCGAGAAGCCGCACTTCCCGAAGTAGTCCCGGATCCCCAGGGTGATCGCCTCGACCGCCGCCTCCTCGGGGGAGGTGGGACCGGCGACGGCCAGCGCGTCGTCGGGGTCGTCGAGGTCGACGAGGAGCAGGTCTTCGACGAACGAGCCGGCCGCGCCGCGGATCGTGCCGTCGGGCCACGCGACGAAGCTGGCGCCGTCGAACACCAGCTCGTCGTTGCCGCCGACCAGGTTGCAATGGAGCACCGGGACGCCGGAGTCGCGGGCGAGGGTGCCGAGCATGCTGCGTCGGAGGTGCTGCTTGCCCAGGTGGAACGGCGACGCCGACAGGTTGAACAGCACGTCCACGCCGGCCGCGACCAGCTGCTCGGCCGGGTCGAAGTCGTACAGCCGGTGGGCCCAGAAGTCGGCGTCGTTCCAGACGTCCTCGCAGATGGTCACGCCCAGCCGCAGCCCCCGCCAGGTGACCGGGGCGACCTGCTCGGGCCGGGCCGGGCGGAAGTAGCGGGTCTCGTCGAAGACGTCGTAGGTCGGCAGCAGGCTCTTGCGGAAGCGCGCCTGGAGGCGGCCGTCGCTGAGGAGCGCCGCTCCGTTGTGCACCGCCTTGCCGACGTCGCCGTCCGCTCGCTCGACGGTGCCGACGATCAAGCCCCCGCCGTCGGCCGTGAGCTCGGCCAGCTCGGCCAGCTGGCGGGCGCACGCCCGGACGAACGCGGGCCGCTCCAGCAGGTCTCGCGGGGGGTACCCCTCGACCGCGAGCTCGGGCGTGATCACCAGCTCGGCGCCGAGGGACCGGGCCTCGCGATAGGCGGCGGCGATGCGCTCGGAGTTGCTGCGCACCGCGCCGACGGTGGTGTCGATCTGGGCCAGGGCGACCTTCATGGGGCGAGTATGCAGCACGCTCGCCGTTGACACACACCCTGCGGTGCCCTAGTTAGCGGCGGCTCGATGTCCGCCGCCCCCGCCATGACCGACCACGACGACGACCGGGTCGACGCCTACTCGTTCGACCTGCCGTCCGACCGGATCGCCCAGCGCCCGCCCGACGCCCGGGACGCCGGCCGGATGTTGGTGGTCGCCGGCGACGGCTGGTCCGACGGCGCCTTCGTCGACCTGCCGAGCCACCTGAAGGCCGGGGACCTCCTCGTGGTGAACGACGCGCGCGTGCTGCCGGCTCGCCTGACCGCCCGCAAGGTCACCGGCGGCGCCGTCCGCATCCTCCTCGTCGACCCCCTCACCGACGGCGACTGGAGCGCCATGGTCAAGCCGTCGGCCCGACTCCGACCGGGCACTGCGGTGACCCTCGAGCGGCGGAGCGACGGCGAGCCGGGCCCCCGGATCGTCATCGACGAGCCGCTGTCGGGCGGCCTCCGCCGCGTCACCGGCATTCCCGAGGACGCCGTCGAACGGTTCGGCGAGATGCCGCTCCCGCCCTACATCGACCGCAGCGACGGACCGCTGGACCTCGACCGGGAGCGCTACCAGACGGTGTACGCCGAGCGGCAGGGCGCGGTGGCTGCGCCGACCGCGGGGCTGCACTTCACCCCCGACGTGCTCGCCCGCCTCGACGCGAAGGGCGTGCAGGTCGCGCGCACCACGCTGCAGGTCGGGCTCGGCACCTTCCTGCCGGTGCGGGGGGAGCGCCTGTCGGAGGTGGAGCTCCACGCCGAGCGCTGGTCGGTCCCCCCCGAGACGGCCGAGGCGATCGCCGCGTGCGAGGCCAGGGGAGGGCGCCTGCTCGCCGTCGGCACCACGTCGTGCAGAACCCTCGAGTCCTGGCACCGCTGCGGCCGCCCCACCGACGGCGCCTGGCGCAGCACCCGCCTCTTCCTCCACCCCGGCGACCGGCCCACCCTGGCCATGTCGCTGCTCACCAACCTGCACCTGCCGGGCAGCTCGCTCGTGATGCTCGTCGCCGCCTTCGTCGGACGACGCCGCATCCTCGACCTGTACGCCCGGGCGGCGGACCTCGGGTACCGCTTCTACAGCTATGGCGACGCGATGCTCCTCCTTTGAGGTCGTCGCGCGCGACGCGGCGACCGAGGCCCGACGCGGGGTCCTGGGCCTGCCTCACGGGCAGGTCCAGACGCCTGCGTTCATGCCGGTCGGCACGCACGCCGCGGTGCGGGGGGTGACCCCCTGGGAGCTGGAGTCCCTCGGCAGCGACATCATCCTGTCCAACACGTTCCACTGCATCTGCCGGCCCGGCACCGAGCAGATCCGGGAGCTGGGCGGGCTGAACCGGTTCATGGCCTGGGACAAGCCGATCCTGGTCGACAGCGGCGGCTTCCAGGTCTTCTCGATGTCGGACAAGTGCCGGGTCGACGACGACGGCGTGAGCTTCAAGAACCCCTGGAACGGCGACCCGGTGCGCATGACGCCCGAGTCGACGGTGCGGGCCCAGATCGACATGGGGGTCGACGTCGGCATGGTGCTCGACGACTGCCCGCCGCTGCCGGGCACCCGCAAGGCGATTCGAGCGGCGATGGACCGCTCCCTGGCGTGGGCCGAACGGGCCCTGTCGGTGCCCCGGGACGACGTCGCCGGGCCGGCGCTCTTCGGCATCGTGCAGGGGGGCCTGGAAGAGGACTTCCGGGCCGAGTGCACGGAGCGCATGGCAGCGCTTCCGTTCGACGGTCTGGCGCTCGGTGGCCTTTCCGTGGGGGAGTCGCCCGAAGCCATGAGGAAGGTGGTAGGGTTCGCCGCCCCGCGGCTACCGGGGGGCAAACCTCGATACCTCATGGGCGTCGGATACCCCGAGGACATCGTCGAGGCCGTTGCCGCCGGCATCGACCTCTTCGACTGCGTCCTCCCGACCCGCAACGCCCGCAACGGCAACCTCTTCACTTCCGCAGGAAGGGTGATCATCAAGCACGCGCGCTGGAAGAACGATGACGGGCCGATCGACCCGGACTGCGGCTGCCCCGTCTGCCAGCGCTTCAGCAAGGCCTACCTCCGGCACCTCTACACCACCGGTGACGGCCTCGCGGCGCGCCTGCACAGCCTCCACAACCTGCACCACTACCTCGACCTGATGCGGCGAATCCGAACCTCCATCGAAGACGGCACCTTCGGCGACCTGCTCGCTGCGGCCCGCCGACGCGACGATCGGGGACGCCGCCCCTCTGAGATCAAGGTCTGACGACCGACGGAAATGGGAACCATGTTCGAGCTCCTCATCGGAACCGCCGCCGCCCAGGAGGGTGGCGCCCCCGCTGCCCCCGGAGGTGGAGGCCTCGAGTTGCTGCTGTTCTTCGGCAGCATCGTCGCCATCTGGTGGTTCCTCGTGATCCGCCCCCAGGCGAAGCAGCAGCAGAAGCACCAGTCGATGGTGTCCAGCCTCAAGAAAGGCGATCGGGTGGTGACAGCGTCGGGGATGCTCGGCAAAGTCGCGGCGGTTGAGGAAGCCGTGGTGATCGTCGAGGTCGACAAGGGCACGAAGCTTCGATTCCTCAAAGACAAGATCGCGACGGTCGGAGACCCCACGGCGAAGGCGCCGACGGGGGATGCGGCCGCAGACGACAGCAGCAAGAAGAAGTAGCGGAAGCACCTGATGGACGGAACCTGGAAGTTCAAGTTTGGCGGCACGGTGATCGCGGCGTTGGCCGCGTTCGCGTGGCTCGTATGGACGGTGGGCGGTTGGTCCACCCCCGACGAGCTCGCCTCCTGGGAAGCACGACGCGTGCAGCTCCTGGCCCAGTTCGAGTCGGCGCTCGGCGCCGAGGAGAAGGCGGCCGCGGAGCAGACCCTCAACGATCACCTGGCGAAGGCGCCGCCGGACGTCGACATCGGCGACATCGACCGCGTGCCCGACGCGCTCACGGTGGCCCCTGGCTGGGCGGGCATGTTCCCCCAGGACAAGCTCAACCTCGGCCTCGACCTCCAGGGCGGCATCGACCTGGAGCTGCAGGTGGAGCTGCGCAAGGCGTTGGAGGCCACCGCGGACCGCGGCGCCTCGGACATCTGCAACGTGATCGTCGACGCCAAGATCGAGTGCGAGGGGCAGCGGATCGATGGCAGCGCCGACATGGCGATCGTCGTGGCGCCCGACAAGCAGGATCAGGCCCGCACGATCGTGCAGGAGAACACGTTCATCTACGTGTACGCCGGCAAGCGCGACCTCGATGGCAGCTCGGCCCTCATCTACATGCTGCGGGAGGACTACGCGGACAACGTCAAGGACACCGCGCTCGCCCAGGCGGTGGAGACGATCCGGAACCGCGTCGACGAGTTCGGCGTCACCGAGCCGCTCATCCTGACCAAGGGCGTCGACCGCATCACCGTGCAGCTGCCCGGGCTGGATGACCCCCAGCGCGCCATCGACCTGGTCGGCAAGACCGCCCAGCTCGAGTTCCGCATGCTCTACAAGGAGTCCGAGTGGCCCCAGAGCCGCGTCGAGAGCGTCGTCACGCAGGCGGTCGAGGAGGCCAGCCTGGGCACGAACTACACCGACGAGCAGCTCGTCCGGGCGCTCCGCGGCAAGATCCCCGAGGACGCCGAGGTGTTCCACAAGAAGCGCTTCGACGAGCTGAGCCAGACGCTCGTGCGGCAGGAGCCGTACATCGTCAACCGGCGGATCGAGATGACCGGTGATCGCGTCGAGTACGCGTCGGTCGCCCGCGACCAGTTCAACGTGCCCTACGTCCGCATGGAGATGGACGACGAGGGGGCGCGCATCTTCAGCGACCTGTCGGGCAACAACGTCGGCAAGCGCATGGCGATCATCCTGGACGGGAACGTCAACTCGGCGCCGGTCTTCCAGGAGAAGATCCCCAACGGCGTCGCCTCCATCACCCTGGGTGACGCGGACGACCCCCGGGTCCTCCAGGACGCCGACGACCTCAAGATCGTGCTGCAGGCCGGCGCCCTGCCGGCGCCCATCGAGATCCTGCACAACCGCACCGTCGGCAAGACGCTGGGCGACGACTCCATCAAGGCCGGTAAGGCGGCGGCGATGCTCGCCCTCATGATCATCCTCGCCTTCATGCTGCTGTACTACCGGGGCGCCGGGGTCATCGCGAACGTCGCGGTGCTGCTCAACGTCGTGCTGCTCCTGGCCCTCCTCGCCGGGTTCGGGGCCACCCTGACGCTGCCGGGCATCGCCGGCATCATCCTGACCATCGGCATGGCGGTGGACGCCAACGTCATCATCTACGAGCGCATCCGCGAAGAGGTGCGGGCCGGCAAGTCCGTCCGCGCCGCCGTCGCGGCGGGCTACGAGAAGGCGACCTGGACCATCCTCGACGCCAACATCACCACGTTCATCACGGGCGCCGTGCTCTTCAGCTACGGCTCGGGCCCCATCAAGGGCTTCGCGGTCACCCTCATGGTCGGCATCCTGACCTCGGTCTTCACGGCCCTGGTGGTGACCCGCCTGATCTTCGACTGGCTCACCTACAGCCGCGGCGTCCAGCGCCTGTCCATCGGCATCTGAGCGGAGCGGCACCATGCAGATCGTCAAGCCGGGCATCAACATCGACTTCATCGGCAAGCGCAGGCCGCTCGCCGTCGTCTCCGTCATCCTCGTCAGCGTCTCGCTGCTGCTCGCCGTCGGCGGCACCCTCTCGCCGGACATCCCGCTGGCGCCCAAGTATGGCGTCGACTTCGCGGGCGGCACGCTGATCCAGCTGCACGTCGACGAGGGCATCACGATCCAGCAGGTCCGGAGCGGCCTGAGCGAGATCGGGATGAACGACGACAACGTCCAGACCTTCGGCACGAGCGGGCAGGAGTACCTGGTCCGCGTCGAGTCGGTGAACTTCGGCGCCGACGAGTTCTTCGACCGCGCCGCCGGGAAGCTCAAGGAGGCCTACGGCGAGGACGGCTGGAAGGCCTTCGAGTGGGAGCGGGGGCAGAGCGTGTCGATGCGCGCCATCGCCACCGAGCCGCTGACCGTCGCGGAGGTGCAGCGCCAGCTGGCCGCCCTCGAGGACGGCATCACGGTCGTCGAGAGCAAGGTCGAGCACAACGCGTTCGAGGTGAACTACCCGGGCATCACCGACCGGGTGAAGGAGAAGCTCGCGGGCGCGCTGGCGCGAGCCGACGGCACCCCCGCCTTCAAGGTCGTCCGCGTCGAGATGGTCGGTCCGACCGTCGGCGCCGAGCTGCGGCGCAAGGGGCTGCTCGCGATCTTCTTCTCGCTCGCCCTCATCCTGGTCTACATCGCCTTCCGATTCGACCTGAGCTTCGCTCCGGGCGCCGTCGCGGCGTTGTTCCACGACGTCTCGATCACGATCGGCGTGTTCTGCCTCTTCGGACGGGAGTTCAGCCTGCCCACGATCGGCGCGCTGCTGACGATCGTCGGTTACTCGTTGAACGACACCATCGTCGTATACGACCGCATCCGCGAGAACCTGCGCCGCTTCCCGCGCCGTGACCTGACGGACGTGATCAACATCTCCCTGAACGAGACGCTGTCCCGGACCCTGCTGACGTCGATCACGACGCTGCTGTCGGTGGTCATGCTGATGGTGCTCGGCGGGCCGATCATCCGCGACTTCGCCCTGGCCCTGGCCGTCGGCGTCTTCGTCGGGACCTACTCGTCCATCTACGTCGCGTCGCCGCTGATCCTGTCGCTGCAGAGGTGGCTGCCGGTCGACGTACAGGACGAGACCAGCACCCGCCGCACCGGCTCGGGCGCGACCCTCTAGAAGTTGAAGCCCGGCGCGCCCGTCGAGACGCCGCTCCCGGCGGTACCGAAGGTCCCCCGGGCCTGGAAGCTGCGCAGCTCCGACCACGGCGAACGGCTCGCTGACGAGCTCGGCGTAGCCCCGCTCCTCGGACAGCTCCTGAGCAACCGCGGCGTGGACGACCCGTCCACCGGCCGGCTCTGGCTGAAGGGCTCGCTGCGCGACCTGCCCGACCCCCGCGTCATGCACGGCATGGAGGCCGCCGTCGACCGGCTGCTCACCGCCCTCGACGGGGGGGAGCTCATCTGCGTGCACGGCGACTACGACGTCGACGGCTGCACGTCGGTCGCGATGCTGGTGCATCTCCTGCGGCGGCTGGGCGCGAAGGTCACCTGGTACGCCCCCCATCGCCAACGGGACGGCTACGGGGTCGCCCTGCACACCGTGGAGCGGCTCGCCGACGAGGGTGTCCAGGTCCTGATCACGTGCGACACCGGCGTGAGCGCCCACGCGGCCATCGAGCTAGGCAACGCGCGAGGCATCGACACCGTCGTCTGCGACCACCACACGCTGCCCCCCGAGCTGCCCCCGGCCGTCTCGATCATCAACCCGAAGCTGGACGGGGAGGACTCGCCGTACTGGGAGCTGGCCGCGGTCGGGGTCTCCTTCATGCTCGCGGTCGCTCTGCGAGCGCGCCTCCGCGAGCGCGGGGCGTTCGCGACGACCGCCGAACCGGACCTCCGCGAGTACCTGGACATCGTGGCCCTCGGCACCGTGGCGGACCTCGCGCCGCTGCGGGGCATCAACCGGCTGCTCGTCCAGACGGGCCTCAAGGTGCTCTCCGCCCGCCGACGGCCCGGCCTCAGGGCGCTGATGGAGGTGGCGGGCATCGCCGCCCAGTCGCCGGCGGAGTCGTCCCACCTGGGCTTCCGGCTCGGTCCGCGCATCAACGCCGCCGGGAGGCTCGCCGAGGCGTCCCGAGCCGTGGACCTGCTGCTGAGCGAGTCCGACGGCGGCGCGACCGCCATCGCCCAGGAGCTCGACGACTACAACCGTCGCCGCCAGGAGACCGAGCGGCGGATCTTCGCCGAGGCCCTGCAGATGCTCGGCGACGACCCGGGCCTGGCGGATCGCAGGGGCATCGTGCTGTGGAGCGAGGACTGGCACCCGGGCGTCGTCGGGATCGTCGCCAGCCGACTCGTGCAGCACCTCCACCGGCCGACCCTGGTGCTCGCGGCGAAGCCCGACGGCACCGCCACCGGCAGCGGCCGGGCGATCAAGGGGCTGGACCTGTACACCGCGCTGAAGCGCTACGAGCCGCTGCTGATGCGGTTCGGCGGCCACCGCGCGGCGGCCGGGCTCACGCTGGAGACGAAGAACCTCCCGGCGCTGCGCGAGGCCTTCGCCCACGAAGCGTTCGCCGACACTCCGGACGACCTGTGGAACCCGACGCTGTCGGTCGACGCGGAGCTCGACCTCGACGACGCGACGTGGCCGATGCACGAGGCGATGCTGTCGCTCGGTCCGTTCGGCATCGGCAACCCGGAGCCCCTGTTCGTGAGCCGGGGCCTGCGGGCGAGCGACGTCAAGGCGCTGCCCAAGGGTGGCCTGCGCATGACCCTGCGCCAGGACGGCGGGCCCCGCATCGCGGCGGTCGGGTTCGGTCTGGGCCTGACCCCCGAACAGGTCCGGGGCACGGTCGACGTCGCGTACCACCTCCAGACCAACTTCTGGCAGGGGCTCACCAGCCTGGAGATGCGGCTGCGGGACGTGCGGACCGACTGAGCGGCGTGGCCGTTACGTCCGATATTACCCAAAGAAACCGGTTAGTTACCTTGACGCTTCGACGGCCCCACTGGCAAGCTCGATTGTCGCGGGGGACGTGGAGAGACGGTCACTCCACCGCGGGAGGACCAGCCGAGGTGACGAAGTCGCAGTTGATCGAAGCGGTCGCGGAGCAGGGTGGGCTCACCCGCAAGAAGGCCGAGTACCTCGTCAACACCATCTTCCAGTGCATGGAGGACGCGCTCGTCCGTGGCGACCGGATCGAAATCCGCGGGTTCGGCTCCTTCAAGACCAAGCATTACGGCGCCTACACCGGCCGCAACCCCAAGACGGGCGCCCCCATCCCGGTCGCCGCGAAGGTCCTGCCGGTCTTCAAGGTGGGTCGGCAGCTCAAGCAGCGGATCCAGGCCGACGAACCCGAGGAGTAGAGATCGCGCCACGATTCCGGGTACGCTTGTCGCACGCAAGTTTGTCGTTGACCCGGCCCGGCGCATCAGTAGCATCGCCGCCGGCCCCCCCTAGCGGAAGTTGCTGCGTACTGTGCCCAATCATGCTCCGTTCGAACATCCAGCCCGACCCCCTTCAGAGGACGCCACGTTGATCGACCGCGCTCCGAGCCACGAGCGAAAGACCTACGTCATCGACACGAACGTGCTGCTGTACGACCCGACGGCGCTGTTCAAGTTCGAAGAGCACGACCTGGTCATCCCCATCACGGTCATCGAGGAGGTCGACCGGTTCAAGAAGGACCTCACGGAGACGGGGCGCAACGCGCGCCAGGTCGGCCGGCAGCTCGACAAGCTCCGGCGGGACTCCGGCCTCAGCCTGAACGACGGCGTCCCCCTGCCGGGCGGTGGCTCGATCCGGATCGATCTGTGCGACGCCACGATCGACTGGAACTGGGCGGACAAGAAGCACCACGCCGACAACCTCATCCTCGCGGTCGCCAGCCGACTGAACAACGAGGCGGGCGACTCGGGCCGCGTGATCATGGTGACCAAGGACACCAACATGCGGATCAAGGCCAACGCCCTGGGCACCCGGGCGGAGGACTACGAGCACGGCAAGGTCCGGATGGACGAGCTGTGGACCGGCCAGCGGGAGGTGACGGTGGCCCCCGAAGTGGTCGACGTGCTGTACCGCAACGGGACCGTCGACTACGACACCGGCGACCTCGAGCCCAACGAGTGCCTGGTGCTGCGCAACGCCGATCGGCCCAACCAGACGGCCCTCGCCCGGGTCAGCCCGGACGACGGCCAGCTGCAGCTGGTGACCCGCATCAAGGAAGGCGTGTGGGGCATCTTCCCGCGGAACAAGGAGCAGTGCTTCGCCCTCGACCTGCTGCTGGACGACTCCCTCAAGCTGGTGACGCTCGTCGGCAAGGCGGGCACCGGCAAGACCCTGCTCGCCATCGCGGCCGGGCTGCACAAGAGCGCCGACGAGCGCATCTACCACCGGCTGCTCGTCAGCCGCCCGATCTTCCCGCTCGGCAAGGACATCGGCTACCTGCCCGGGGACATCGAAGAGAAGCTCAACCCCTGGATGAAGCCGGTCTACGACAACGTCGAGTTCATCCTCGACTCGCGCAGCGCCGGTCGGGCCAAGAGCCGTGGCTACCAGGAGCTGATCGACCAGGGGCTGCTCGAGATCGAGCCGCTGACCTACATCCGCGGCCGGTCCATCCCGCACCAGTACCTGGTCATCGACGAGGCTCAGAACCTCACGCCGCACGAGATCAAGACGATCATCACGCGGGCCGGTGAGGGCACCAAGATCGTGCTCACGGGCGACCCCTACCAGATCGACAACCCCTACGTGGACGCCACGTCCAACGGCCTCGTCTTCGTCGTCCAGAAGATGAAGGAGGAGGGGATCGCGGGGCACATCACCCTGGAGAAGGGCGAACGGTCCGAGCTCGCCGAGCTCGCCGCGAACCTCCTGTAGTCAGACCATGACCCGCCGACCCCGCTCCGGCTCCGGCGGCTCGGGTCGCGATCAACTCGAAGGCCGCAACGTCGTCCTCGCTGCGCTCCGTGCGTCCCGACGGGTGCGCTCGATCAAGCTGGACGCCGGCGCCCGCCCCGACGACCGCCTCAAGGAGATCGTCGGGCTCGCCCGCAAGCAGGGCGTGCCGATCGACGGCGTGCCGCGCGCGGAGCTGGACCGCATCTCGCAGACCGGCGTGCACAACGGCGTCATCGCCTCGGCGGAGCCGCTCCCGAAGTGGACCCTGAAGGCCGCCCTGGCGAGCAGCCAGCGTCCCGGTGACCCGTTCGTGGTGATCGTGGACGAGGTGCAGTACGAGCAGAACCTGGGCGCGATCCTGCGAACCGCCGCGGCCTGCGGCTGCACCGCGGTGGTCGCCCCCACCCGCCGCGGGGCCCCGACCGGGGCGGTCGTGCAGCGGGTCGCGATGGGCGGCGCCGAAGAGGTCCCGGTGGTCCGCGAGGGGCTCAACAGCGCGCTCGCGACCCTCAAGCGCGACGGTTTCCGAGTCGTCGGGGCCGAAGCGGACGGCGCGGTCCCGCTCTGGGAGGCCGACCTGACCGGCCCGCTCGCGATCGTCATGGGAGGCGAGGACCGGGGCCTCGGGCCGAAGATCCGGGGCCGCTGCGACCAGGTCGTGTCGATCCCGCTCACCCCCGGGAGCGTGGTCAGCAGCCTCAACGTGTCGGTGGCGGCCGGGCTGCTGATGTACGAGCGACTGCGCCAGACGTCCTGACGGCCCCTCAGCGGCGGAGCGAGCGGAGCTCCGCCGTGCCCCACAGGCCGGCCGACGGCGCGACCGGGGGGATCCGCACCACGGCCGGGTAGGCCATCTGGGACAGGAGCGCTCTACGGCCCGACGAGGAGTCGGCCGCGTCGAGGATGTCAGCGGCGTACGACCGGCCGGCCCGGGCCATCTCGACCAGCGGGGCCAGGTAGGCCACCTCGGCCGGCCCGTCGGGGGCCTGGCGGCTCAGGCCCGCCGAGGCGATCTCCAGGATGTACCCGGCCCACGCCCGCAGGCTGCGTCCCTCCCAGCGGCCCGAGAGCCCCTCGGCGATCGCCAGGTCGAGCAGCTCGTCCCGGCGGTCCGACGCCAGCGCCTCTGCGACGGTGAGCGCCTCCTCCAGCGCGTCGCCGTCGTACAGCAGCCCCTTCCAGAGCGCGCCGATGCCCAGGACGTGGGGGAGGGGACCGTTGTCCGCCCCGCGCACCTCGATGAAGTTCTTCAGCCGCACCTCGGGGAACACCGACGTCAGGTGCAGCTCCCAGTCCTTGAAGGTCGGACGCTCTCCGGCCAACCCGAACCGCATCCAGTCGGCGAAGGTCTTGCCGGTGGCGTCGAGGTACCGGCCCCCTCGCTCCACGAACATCATCGGCACCTGCAGCACCCAGTCGACCCAGCGCTCGAAGGTGAAGCCGGGCCCGAACAGGTCGGTCCGCAACCCGGTGCGATCCGGGTTGGTCGAGCGCCAGCAGCGCGCGCGGAAGCTCCGGGCGCCCGTCGGCCGTCCACTCGCGAGGGGAGAGGCGGCGGCGAGCGCCGTCACCACCGGGCTCAGGGCGGCGACGACCCGCAGCTTGCGGGCACAGTCCGCCTCGGACGCGTAGTCGAGGGTGACCTGCACCGAGGAGGTGCCCTTCATCATCGCGTGGGCGAGGTCGCCGCGCGGACCGAGGTACCGCTTCATGATCCCGTATCGGCCCTTGGGCACGAACGGGATGTTGGAGACCTCCGCGAACGGGGTGAACCCGACCTGGAGGAACAGGATGTCGGAGCCCCGGGTGACGTCCTGCAGCTCGGCGAGGTGTCGGCGGAGTTCCCGCTCGATGCCGGCGAGGGTCTCGTGGGGGGTCGTGCTCAGCTCGATCTGGCCCCCCGGCTCCAGCGTGATGTTCGAGCCGTCGCGCTTCAGGGCGATGACGCGGTCCTGCTCGTGGACCGGCGTCCAGTCGAACCGATCCGCGAGCCGGATCAGCATCGACTCGATCCCGTCGACGTCGTCGAACCGGACCGATTCGCCGTCCGTGCGGGCGGCAGTCTTCTCCCACTCCAGGCCCACCCGCCGCTCCGGCGTGCAGGCCTGCTCGAACCATCCGATCAGCTGATCGCGTGTGACGGGCTCGCTCACGGAGACGATTCTGCGGCACCGCGCCGCCCCGGTCGACCCTGGTACCATCATTGCCGGCCCCGATGGGGCCCATGTCCCAAGGGAGGGGCGTCCATGTCAGAGCGGAACCGGACCCTGGTCGTCAGCCACGACCCGGGCCTCGTCAACCAGGCCCGCGGGGCGATCCAGGTGCTCGGCGGGCCGGTCACCTCGGCGCACTCCGCTGAAGCTGCCACCAGCGAACTCGCAGAGGGCGACGTCGGCCTCGTCATCGCCGCGACACAGCTGCCCGGGCAGGACGGGTACGAGTTCTGCCGGGCGCTGAAGGACCGCGAAGAGGCTCCGCGCGTCGTGCTGCTGCACGCGCACGCCGACGCGACCGCCGCCCGTCGAAGCGCCGAGGCGGGGGCGGACGCGACCCTCGGCCGGCCGTTCGCGGGGGCGGATCTCGCCAAACTGCTCGAAGGGCTGGTCGGCAAGCGGTTCTTCACCGGCGTCGACGGCAGCCACGAAGCATTCCAGTGGCCCCGGGCTGTCGACTCCGTGGTCGATCCGATGACCGGGGTGTTTCCCCGGAGCGAATCCGACGAGATCGAGGTCGAGATCGATCCGGGCGAGAGCTGGGCCTCCAGCGTGGTGTCCGCCGCGATCCGTCCCCTGGAGGACGAGGAGCTCCCCGCGGACGAGTCGTCCGCCGTGCTCGAATCGCTCGGCACGGGGGCCTACGAGCCGGTCGATCGTACCGGCAACAACGACGTCCCCGAAGGAGCCTTCAGCACGCAGGAGTTGCCGGCCCAGAACCTGGAGGCGTTCGACGAGTCGCACCCCGTCTCGGTGCCGGTCTCGCCCACGACGACGGCGCACTTCAAGCCGATCTCCGACCCCGACGCGTCCGACGACTCCGACGACTCCGCGCCCGACCCGGGCAAGAAGAAGGCGACCACGCTGGTCGACGCGTCGACCTCCGGATTCCTGCCTCCGATCGCCCCCCCGCTCGACACGCCGCCGGACGTGGGGATCGCGGTCCGCGAGGAGCTGGCGAAGCTGACCGCCACGGACGGCGCCTTGACCGAGCTGATCCAGCGGTCGGTCGCCAGCGCGGTGACCGAGGCCCTCAAGCAGGTCCTCCCCGCCGTCGCCGCAGAGGCCGCCCGCCTCGCCCAGGACGGGGACTGACGTGACCACGCCCGGGCTGGCGCGCCTCGTCGCCAGCGCCCTCCGCGAGGATCTCGGCCACGGCGACGTCACCACGTCTTCGGTCGTGTCCCCCGACGCCGCGGGGCGGGGCCGCCTCGTCACCCGGGAGCCCCTGGTGGTCGCCGGGCTGCAGGCGGCGGCCGAGGTGTTCGCCCAGGTCGACCCCCGGCTCGAGTGGCGCCCCGCCGTCGGCGACGGCGCCGAGCTTCCGCCCGGCGGCCTGCTGGCCGAGGTCCACGGCCCGCTGGCCGGCTTGCTGACCGGCGAGCGGCTGGCGCTCAACTTCCTCCAGCGGCTGTGCGGCGTGGCGACCCAGACCCGCCGATACACCCGTGAGCTCGGCGACCGGACCGTGCGGCTGGTCGACACCCGCAAGACGACGCCCGGGCTCCGCGCCCTGGAGAAGCACGCCGTCCTGTGCGGCGGAGGCCACAACCACCGGGCCGCCCTCGACGACGGCGTCATGATCAAGGACAACCACATCGCCGCCGCCGGCGGCATCACCGTCGCGGTGCAGCGCGCTCGGAGCCGCTGCCACCACCTGCTGCAGATCCAGGTGGAGGTGGAGAGCCTGGAGCAGGCTCACGAGGCGGTCGACGCCGGCGCGCGCGTGCTCCTCCTCGACAACTTCGACGTGCCCGGCCTCACCGGGGTCGTGCGCGCGCTCCGCGAACGGCCCGAGGACCTGGTCCTCGAAGCCTCCGGGGGCATCCGGATCGACACGGTCGCCGCCGTCGCCGACACCGGGGTGGACGTCATCTCCTGCGGCGCCCTCATCCACCAGGCGCGGTGGGTCGACATCGGCCTCGACCTGGATTGACGCCGATGGGGTGGCGGATCGAGCGGATCCGACAGACCGGGAGCACCAACCGCGATGTCGTCGAGCGGGCCCGAGGCGGCGAGCCCGCCGGCCTCGTGGTCGTGGCCCGGGACCAGACCCAGGGGAGGGGGCGGCAGGGACGGACCTGGCTCAGCGAGCCGGGCCGCTCGTTGACGTTCACGGTCCTGCGCCGGCCGGACGTGCCCGCGTCCGACGGGTGGCGGTGGACCCTCGTCGCCGGGCTCGCGGTGCGCGCCGCGGTAGCGCCCCTCCTGCCCGCTCCGGGGGCCTGGCTGAAGTGGCCGAACGATGTGCTCGTCGGTGAACGCAAGGTCAGCGGCGTCCTCTGCGAGCTGGCCTGCCGAGGCGACCGGGTGGCGTCGATCGCGCTGGGCGTCGGCGTCAACCTCGCCCCCCCGGCGGCCGGTTGGCCGCCGGAGCTTCAGGGGCGCGCGACCTCGCTGCGGGAAGCCGCCGGCCGCGCCGCCGGCGCGGTCGATCCGGAGGAGCTGCTCGTCAGCTTCCTGGCCGTCCTCCCGACGCTGGAGGCGCTCAGCACGGCGGACCTGCTGGAGGCTGCCACCGCCGCCATGGCGCCCATGCTCGGCCGCCGGGTCCGGGTCGAGGGGGAGGTCGAACCGCTCGAGGCTGCCGGTCTCGCAGACAACGGGGCCCTGCTGGTGGTACAGAGCGACGGCGCGACCCGGCGGCTGCTCGCCGGCGACGTGCACCTGCTGCCGCTCGAGGAGGCGTGATGCTGCTGGTCGTGGATGTCGGCAACACCAACATCGTGCTGGGGGTCTACGACGGAGACCAACTGACCCGGCGGTTCCGCATCCGCACGGTCGACGGCCGCACCGCGGACGAGACCGGGGTGCTCCTGCACGACCTGTTTGCCCACGCGGGCCTGGACGGCTCCCAGATCGACGGCGCGATCATCTCGTGCGTCGTGCCCGACCAGCTCCACGTGTTCCGCCGCACCTGCTCCCGGTACTTCAACACCGAGGCGGTGGTGGTCGGGCCGGGCGTGCGGACCGGCATGAAGATCCTCGCCGACAACCCACGGGAGGTCGGCGCCGACCGCATCGTCAACTCCATCGCGGCGTTCGAGCTGGTCGGCGGACCCTGCATCGTCGTCGACTTCGGGACCGCGACGACGTTCGACTGCGTGTCCGAGCGCGGCGAGTACCTCGGCGGGGCGATCGCTCCGGGCTACTCCATCTCGGCCGACGCGCTGTTCCGCCAGGCGAGCAAGCTCCCCCGGGTCGAGATCGCCCGACCGGAGCACGTCATCGGCAAGAACACGGTGCACTCGATGCAGTCGGGCCTGTACTACGGCTACGTCGGCATGGTCGACGGGCTCGTACGGCGCATCCGGGCGGAGCTCGCCGAGCCGACCCGGGTCCTCGCGACCGGTGGCCTGTCGTCGGTGATCGGCCGAGGGAGCGAGACGATCGAGCAGGTGGTCCCCGACCTGACGCTCCAGGGCCTGAGGGTCATCTACGAGCGCCAGAGCCGCTGACGGAGCGACCTCGACCCCGCATTGACTCGATCGGGCGGCTGGGTAAGGATGCGCGCCTCGCGGGCCCGTTCCCTATGCCCGCGCGTGTGAAGCGGCCCCGAACCGGCCGCCACGTCGAAGCAAACTGCGAGAACCCATGGCAACAGACCCCACCACCGTCCGCTCCTTTGCACTCGTCGGCCACGGCGGCGCCGGCAAGACCCAGCTCGCCGACGCCATCGCCCGTCTCACCGGCCTGAACACCCGGCTCGGGTCACCCGGCGACGGCACGTCCCTCTTCGATTTCGAGGACGAGGAGCAGAAGCGTGGAGGCTCGATCACGTCGCACATGCTCACGACCGAGCGCGGCGGGCTGACCTATCACATCATCGACACGCCCGGCGACGGCAACTTCCTTCACGACGGGCGCGCCAGCCTCCAGGCCGTCGACGCCGCCGTCCTGGTGGTCTCCGCGGTGGACGGGGTCGAGGTGAACACCGAGCGCATGTCCACCGCGGCGGAGGAGCTCGGGCTGCCGCGGGCCGTCTTCGTCAACAAGATGGACCGCGAGCGGGCGGACTACGACGGCGTCCTGAACGAGGTCCGGGACGTGCTCGGCATGGAGCCCGTGCTGCTCCAGCTGCCGATCGGCACCGAGGCCGGGTTCCACGGTGTCGTCGACCTGATGAACCGCAAGGCGCTCATCTACAACGGCGACGGCGGCGCGCCGACCGAGCAGGACGTGCCGGCCGACCTGGACGAGGCCGTGAGCGAGGCGCTCGAAGCGATGATGGAGTCCGTCTCCATGGCGGACGACGACCTCGTCGAGAAGTACCTGGACGAGGGCGAGCTGACCGCGGACGAGGTCCGGTCGGGCCTGCACTCCGGCATCGAGGCGGGCACGCTGTGCCCGGTCCTCATCGGCTCCGCCGGCCTCAACGTCGGCGTCGACCAGCTGCTCGCGCTCGCCAAGGCGTTCCCGTCGGCCAACGAGCGCCCCGGCCGCGCCGCGACCGACAACTCCGGCGACATCGAGCTCGAAGGCGACCCCGACGCCCCCGTCGCGGCGCTCTGCTTCAAGACGATCATCGACCCCTTCGCGGGGCAGATCTCCTTGTTCCGCACCGTCCGTGGCACCGTCACCTCCGACACCCCGGTCGAGAACACCCGGGTCGAGCACAACGAGCGGCTGGGCGCGCTGTTCCAGCTCGTCGGCAAGAAGCAGGTCCCCTGCAAGGCGGCGACGGTCGGTGAGATCTTCGGCGTCGCCAAGCTCCGGGACACCCACACCGGCGACACCCTTGCGGCGCCCAAGACCCACGTGAAGGTCACGCCGCTGGAGCTCCCCCCGCCGATGATCTCGTACACCGTCACGCCGAAGAACCGGGGCGACGAGGACAAGATCAAGACCGCGCTGTCGCGCGTCCTCTCCGAGGATCCGGGGCTGTCGCAGGGCTATGACGAAGTGACGAAGGAGATCGTCGTCTCGGGCATGGGCAGCAACCACATCCGCCTGTCCCTCGAGCGCATGGCCCGCAAGTACGGCGTGGCGGTCGACCTCGGCACCCCGACGGTCCCGTACATGGAGACCATCGCCGGCAAGTCCGACGTGCGGTACCGCCACAAGAAGCAGACGGGCGGGGCCGGCCAGTTCGGTGAGGTCGCGATCCGGGTCGAGCCGAACGAGCGGGGCGCGGGGTACGAGTTCGTCAACAACATCGTCGGCGGCGTCATCCCCCACACCCTGATCCCGTCGGTCGACAAGGGCGTGCGCAGCGCCATGGCGGGCGGCATCCTCGCCGGCTTCCCGGTCGTCGACATCAAGGTCACGCTGTACGACGGCAAGTTCCACCCCGTCGACAGCAAGGACATCGCGTTCCAGATCGCCGGCCGCCACGCGATCAAGCAGGCGATCATGCAGTCCCGGCCGGTGCTCCTGGAGCCGATCTACGACATGGAGATCGTCGTCCCGGAGGACGCCATCGGCGACATCATGGGCGACATGAACAGCCGCCGAGGCCGCATCCAGACGATGGAGACGCGCGGCCGCAACTCGGTGGTCATCGCGCAGGTCCCCCTCGCCGAGATCCTCAGCTACGCCCCGGACCTGAACTCGATGACCGGCGGCAAGGGCAGCTACACCATGAAGCTGCACGGCTACGACCCGGTGCCCTCCCACCTGCAGGACAAGGTCGTCGCCGAAGCCAAGGCCCGGCTCGCCGACGACGACGAGTAGCCTTCGCCGGCCCGGAGTCGGTCCGGTAGGATCGACGGATGGCACGAGTCGAGCCCACCAGCTTCGAGGCGATCTGTGACCGCCTCGAGGTCCCCGAGGCGTTGCGCAAGCACATCTCTCCGGAGGCCCCCAGCCGCGGCAAGATGGCCGTCGCCAAGGGGCTCCTGCCGGCGCCCCCCAAGGCCCTCCTGGCGATGCAGTACGTCCTCATCGGGGACGGCGACGAGGAGGTCGCCCAGGAGGCGGGCCGCACCCTCTCGGAGATGCCCGAGGATCGCCTCCTGGGGCTGATCGATCGCAAGACGCACCCCAAGATCATCGAGTTCGTCGCCTACCGCCGGCTGAACGACCGCCGGCTCATGGAGCGCGTCGCGCTGCTGCACCAGGCCAACGACAAGACGATCTGCTACCTCGCCGAGAAGGGCAGCGAGCGGATCTGCGAGATGGTCGCGGGCAACCAGGAGCGGCTGATCATCACGCCGCAGATCTACACCTTCCTGCAGCGCAACCCGAACGCCTCCGCCGCCCTGTGCGACCGGGTCAAGAGCTTCCACCGCCTCTACGGCATCGAGATGCCGGACGCCGACGAGCTCGCGGTCGCGGCCGAGGCGCAGCGCAAGGAGCAGGAGGCGATCGCGGAGGCGGCCCGCCAGGCCGAAGCAGCCTCCCAGGCGGCTGCGGCAGCGGCGGCCCCGCCCACCGCGCCGCCGTCCGTCTCGCCGCCCCCGCCCGTCGTCGGCGGGCCACCCCCGGACGACGTCGTCGGGGCCCCCCTGTGGCAGGCGACCGAGCCCGGCGAGCTGCCGGCGGATTTCGTGCCCGGCGAGGTCTACATCCCGGCCCCTCCCGAGGAGCAGTACAGCGCGCCCGCGGGGCTGCTGAACCCGCTGGGCGCCCTGTTCGCCGACTGGGGGATCCCGGACCACCCCGACTTCGTCGCGCCGCCCGAGGGCCTCGCCACGGGCACCGGGCCGGCGGTCGCAGGGGAGCCCGCGGCGCCACCGTTGGTGGTCGACACCAGCGCGCTGACGGGCGCCAACGCCGAGGAGCTCGGGTCGGTGTCCGGGGCGGGCGCGGAGGACGTGGACCTCTCCGGGATGAGCTCCCTCGCCGGGTCGGACTTCTCCTTCGACTTCAAGGAGGAGACGACCGACTTCGGCTCCGAGTTCATCGACGACGACGGCGCGGACGACGACGACGTCCGCGAGTCCGTGGCCATGGCGATCAGCAAGATGACCGTCGGCCAGAAGATCAAGCTCGCCTACAAGGGCAACAAGGCGGTGCGGGAGCTGCTGGTGCGGGACAGCAACAAGCTGGTCGGCGTGGCGGTGGTCAAGTCGGGCCGGATCACGGACCAGGAGGTCTCGACGATCGCGACCAACCGCGCGATCAACGAGGAGGTCATCCGCGCGCTGACGGAGAACCGCGAGTACCTGCGCAAGTACCCGATCAAGGTCGCGCTCGTGAACAACCCCAAGACACCGATCCCGACGGCGATCACGATGCTGAACAGCCTGCACGTCAAGGATCTGAAGCTGGTCTCGACGAACCGCAACATCAGCTCCGCCGTCTTCATGGCGGCGACGAAGCTCTACAAGGCGCGCAAGTCGGGACGAGGCTAGAGGCGTGACCAATAGTCCCGACCGAGCACCGTGAGGCCGAGGGGGACGAGGTCAAGGAGCGAGGAGGAAGCGTGTCGGGACACTCGACGACGAGCGACGCAGAGATCGTCCCCATCGGTCCGCGGGGCGACCGAGCGGACTGTTGGTCAGGTCTCTAGGCGCCAGGCGCCACGGCGGGGCTGAGCCCCCGACTCAGAACGGCAGCGACTGGACCGGCATGTCCAGGCTCGCCGCGACCGGCTCGTAGGTCACCGCGCCGCGGTACACGTTGACGCCGGGGCGGAGCCCGGGGGAGCGCGTGACCGCCTCTTCGACCCCCAGGTTGGCCAGCTGCACGGCGTACGGCAGGGTCGCGTTGGTCAGGGCGAAGGTGCTGGTCCGGGAGACCGCGCCGGGCATGTTGGCGACGCCGTAGTGCACGATGCCGTCGAGCACGAAGGTCGGGTCGGCGTGAGTCGTCGGCCGGGTGCTCTCGACGCAGCCGCCCTGGTCGACCGCGACGTCGACGATCACGGCGCCCTCCTTCATCAGGGAGAGCATGTCGCGCGTGACCAGCACCGGGGTGCGGGCGCCGATGTTGTAGACCGCACCGACCAGCAGATCGGCGCGTCGCAGCGCCTTGGCGATGTTGACCTGGTTGCTCGCCAGCGTCTTGACGCGGCTGCCCCAGATGTCGTCGCAGTACCGCAGGATGCGCAGGTTCAGGTCGAGCAGCCAGACCTCGGCGCCGAGGCCCACCGCGATCTTCGCAGCGTTCCGGCCCACGATCCCGGCCCCGATGATCACGACGACGCCAGGCTCCACCCCGGGAACCCCGCCGAGCAGCACGCCGCGGCCGCCCGCCTGCTTCTCCAGGCACGACGCGCCGGCCTGCACGGACATGCGCCCGGCCACCTCGGACATGGGCTCGAGCAGGGGCGTTCCGCCCGTCGGGTCGGTGATCGTCTCGTACGCGACGCCGATGACCTCGCGCTCGAGCAGCGCCCGCGTGAGGGTCGGGTTCGGGGCCAGGTGCAGGTAGGTGTAGAGCAGCTGGCCCGGCCGCATGAGGCTGTACTCGTCCTCGACGTCGTTCCGGACCGGCTCCTTGACCTTGACGACCATGTCCGCGCCCGACCAGACGGACGTGGCGTCGGGCGCGATCTCGGCCCCCTGCCGTACATACTCCTCGTCCGAGAGGCCCGCTCCGACGCCTGCGCCTTGCTGCACGAGCACGCGATGGCCATGGTCCACCAGCGCCTTGACGCCGGAGGGGACGAGCCCGACCCGATACTCCTGTGCCTTGATCTCCTTGGGGACGCCGATGATCATCCGATACTCCGTGAAGGGGACGTCGATATTAGAGACAAGATGAGCCGAGCAACAGACCGCCACGAAGTTGTCGTCCTGGCGCTCGCCCTGACGCTGTTTGCGTGCCTGTTTGGCGCCCCGGGACCCGCCCGGGCCGAGACCCTGGCCGAGCTGCGTGAGCGCGCCGACGCCCTGGTGCGTGAGCGACTGGGCCGCCACACCGACCGGGTCCTGATCGAGGACTCACGCCTCGGCGTGGTGGCCCGCTGGACCGCGTCCGAGGGCCTGTATGGCCGCGGTGATCCCGCCGCCGTGCGCGAGCGGCTGTGGGCGGAGAATGTCCGCGACTTCGAGTTCCTCCCGCTCGTGGTGGCGACCGACGAAGGCGACGTCGTCGCTCAACTCGAGCCGCTGCTCGACGACCGGGCCGTGCCCTGGGAGCGCTACAACAGCGTCGCGGTGGGCGCGGCGCGGCGTGGCCACCGAACGAGCGTCGCGGTGGTCCTCAGCCGGCGCACGGTCTCGTTCACCGAGCTGGCGGGGCGCCCCGATCACGTCCTCATCCCCGGCGCCTACGCCGATCCTGTGCTCTTCGCGACCCGGCCCGACGGCTCGGTGGAGCGCCGGGACCTCGCCGCCGCGGGCGACGCCTGGCAGCTCGCCGACCACACCCCGATGGCCGGCCGCTGGCTGTTCGAGCTGCTCGCCGAAGGGCCGACTGGCCCCGAGGTCCTCGCCCTCTGGCCCCACTCCGAGGGCGAGACGGCCGTGGTCGAGCGTGCGCCGGCGCGGACCCCGCCGGACCCCGCCGCGCCGTTCCCCGACGACGGGCCGGTCGCCTGGACGCCCTACGAGCGGACCGAGCCGGGGGAGCAGCCGCTGGACAGCACCGGCTGGATCGCGGGGAGCACGACCGGGCCCGACCGCGCCCCCACGCCCGACGACGCCCGGGCCGCCGAGGACCGCCTGTGGTCGCTCATCTCGGCGACCCGCCGAGCCCGGGGGCTCCCGCCGCTGCGCCGGAACCCCGCCATGACCCGGGCCGCGCGCACCCACGCCCGGGAGGTCGCTTCGGGGCCGTTCGGCCACCACACCGAGTCCGGCACGGCGCTGGACCGGCTGGCCGCCGAGGGGCTCACGGCGGGCCGCGCGACGGAGAACATCGCCCGCGCCGCGGACGTCGGACAGGCCCACGCGGCGCTCATGGCGAGCCCCGCCCACCGCGCCAACCTCCTGGACCCGGACGTCACCTCCGGCGGGGTCGGCGTCGTGCTCACCCGCGACGCCGCGGGGCGTTGGTCCGCGACTGCGTCCGAGGTGTTCGCGACGCTGCTCGACTCCAGCGGTGAAGGCGGCGACTGGGAGGCTGCGGTGGCCAATCGAATCAACGACCGCCGCAAGGCGCGGGGCCTGGCCCCGCTGAAGGTCCGGGACAGCCTCGCCGGCTACGCCCGCGCCGCCGCCGAGGACATCTACGAAGGGGGTCAGGCGCGCATGCCCCGGGAGCGGCGCGAGGCCCTGGCCGAGGAGGTGCGGTTCCACTTCCTCAACGCCCGGGACGTCGGCATCGACATGGTCGTAACCGCCCAACCGGACGCGGTCGACCGGGTAGCCCACAGCTTCGACCAGCGGTTCACCGAGCTGGGCGTCGGCATCGTCCGGCTCCCCGAGCCCCTCGGAGAGCACGCCGCCGGCGCCCTGGTCATCGTGCTCCTCTTCGTCGAGCGCTGAAGAACGCTGGCCCCCACGCACTCTGAGCAGCGGCCGCCTCGCGGCTCTCCCATGCGCCCACGTGGTAGATTCCCATGTCCGTTCTGGAGACTTCCTACATCCGCGCCGACACCTCCACACCCAGCCCCGCGCCCGAAACGACCCGACTCGAGGTGGAAGACAACCACCAGGTCCGGGCGCTGTGCGGAGAGGACCGCCGCAACCTGCGCGCCGTCGAGCGCGCGCTCGGCGTGTCGATCTCCACGAGGGGCAACCTGCTGACGATCGGCGGGCCGCTGGACGCCCGCGACGGCGCCGAGCTGTTGCTGCGCCAGCTGCTCGAGCTGATGCAGCAGGGGGTCCACATGTCCCGGGCGGACGTGGCGCACTGCGCCAACCTGTGGGGCGCCGGCAAGACGCGAGACATCCGCGAGTTCCTCACGGACATCGTGGTGCTGTCGTCGCGCCGTCGGCCGATCACCCCCCGGTCCCCCAACCAGAAGCGGTACGTCGACGCGATCCGCAAGCGCGACATCGTGTTCGGGGTCGGGCCCGCGGGTACCGGCAAGACCTACATGGCGGTCGCCTGCGCGGTGGCCGCGATGCAGGCGGGCGACGTGCGTCGGATCGTGCTGACCCGACCGGCGGTCGAGGCGGGCGAGAAGCTGGGCTTCCTCCCCGGCGACCTGGCCGAGAAGGTCAACCCGTACCTGCGGCCGCTCTACGACGCGCTGCACGACATGATCGAGCCGGGCAAGTGCGCCCGCATGATGGAGCAGGGAACCATCGAGGTCGCCCCGCTCGCGTTCATGCGGGGACGGACCCTCGGCAAGGCGTTCGTGATCCTGGACGAAGCCCAGAACACGACGGTCGAGCAGATGAAGATGTTCCTGACCCGGCTGGGGATCGGCTCCAAGGCGGTGGTGACGGGGGACATGACCCAGGTCGACCTGCCCGACGGCCGCCCCTCGGGGCTCCGCAACGCCCACGACGTGCTCCGGCCCGTCGGCGACATCCCGTTCGTGCACTTCGAGAAGGTGGACGTCGTGCGGCACCCGCTGGTGCAGCGGATCATCGAGGCCTACGGTCGGGCCGACGCCGCGCGCGGCCGCAGCAACGGCTCGTCGCGCGGGGGTGAGCCCGAGCCGGAGCGATGAAGACCAGGCCCAAGCCGCAGCGGAAGACCCGCAAGGGGGGCGACGCCCACCGGACGCCCGGCTGGGTGACCGCCCACCCGCGGGCCTCCCGGATGATCCTGGCCGTCATCACGGCCGGCCTGCTCGCGTCCCTGATGGTCGAGTGGAGCCCGCTGTCGGGCGCCCGCGGGCTGACCGACGGGGACATCGCGGCGCAGGACATCCGCGCCAGCCAGACCGTCGAGGTGGTCGACGCCGCGCTGAGCGACGAGAAGAGGGAGCAGGCCCGCACGTCGGTCTCGCTGGTGTTCGAGCACGACGTCCTGCTCGCGCGCGGTGTGCAGGACAAGATCGAGGCGACGTTCACCGACACCCGGGCCTGGTTCGAGTCCGCGACGGCGGTGGCCACCCCGGACCCCGGGCCCGAGCCGGAGGCGACGCCCGTCGAAGACGGCGAGGATGTCACCCCCGAGGAGCAGCCCGAGCCCGAGGAGCCGGCCCGCGCCACGATCGACCCCGGCGCGCTCCAGCTGCGGCTCGACCAGTTCGAGTCGGGGCTCGGCGTGGAGATCGACGAGACCCACCTCGCGTCCCTGCAGATGACCGGCTTCAGCGCCGAAGTCCAGCGGGACGTCGCCGAACTGGTGCGGGCCGCGATGACCGAGTACGTCGTGCAGTCGCGAGCCGAGCTGCCCGCGGAGGGCGAAGTCCGCGTGGTCCGGGTCGAGGGGAGCAGCACCAACGAGTTCCCGCTCGACGACTTCTCGCGGGTGCGCGACCTGGCCGGCGCCCAGCGGTTCGTGGCCGAAGAGGCGGAGCGCAACTTCCGCGACCGCCCGGCCCACGTCCGGCAGGCCGTCGTGCACGTCGCCGAGCAGCTCGTCGTGCCCAACCTCCGGTTCGACGCCTCGGAGACGGAGGTCCGGCGCCAGCTCGCGGCGGGCTCGGTGCAGCCGGTCACGACGACCTACCAGAAGGGACAGATCGTCATCCGGGCGGGCGACGAGGTGACGAGCTGGACCCTCGCGGTGCTCGACGAGATGAACGCGGGCGCCCGCGCGTACTCGCCGGTGCGGCACATGCTGGCGTTGACGGTGCTGCTGGCCCTCTTCCTCGGGCTGCTCGAGCGCTTCAGCGTGCGCTTCATCAGCAAGTTCCGGCGGCGGTTCTACGACCTGATCGCGATGGCCGCGCTCCTCCTGCTCGCCGCGGCGACCGCGCGCCTCCTCCGCGCCCTCGGGATCGGCCTGCAGGACGTCGTCGGCTCGCTCCCCCCGAGCGCGTTCGCGTTCGCCGTGCCGGTGGCCGTGGGCGGCATCATCGTGCGCACGCTGATGAACTCGGAGACCGTCCTCGTGTGGGCGGTCGCGACGGCGATCGTGTGCGCCGACATCGGCGGCGGCTCACCCTGGCTCGGGGTCTACTACCTGGCCTCGGCGATGGCCGCGGCGGGTGGCGTCGGCCACGCCAGCGAGCGGGGGCGGCTGGTCCGCGCAGGGTTCGTGGCGGCGCTCGCCAACGTGGCGATGGTGATCACCCTGGACGTGGTCGCGTTGACCGGCCTGTCCGGCTCCGCGGTCGCCGTCGAGTCGCTCACCGGCTCGCTCTATCACATCCTCTTCGCCCTCGGCGGAGGCCTCATCTCCGGCGTGCTGGCGGTCGGCCTGGTGCCCGTGCTCGAGCCCCTCGGCTTCGTAACGGACAGCAAGCTGCTGGAGCTCAGCAACCTGAACCACCCGCTGGTGCGGGACATGATCGTCAAGGCGCCGGGCACCTACCACCACTCGATGGTGGTCGGCTCGCTCGCCGAAGCGGCGGCGGAGGCGATCCACTCCAACAGCCTCCTGGTGCGCGTCGGCGCCTACTTCCACGACGTCGGCAAGATGCTCAAGCCCGGCTACTTCATCGAGAACCAACGGGACGGAGAGAACCCTCACGATCGACTGACACCGACGATGTCGGCGCTGGTGATCACCAACCACGTCAAGGAGGGGATCCAGCTGGGGATCCAGCATGGGCTGCCGCGGCCGATCATCGACATGATCCCGCAGCACCACGGCACCTCTCGGGTCTCCTTCTTCTACAACAAGGCCCTCCAACAGGCCGATCCGTCCAAGGGCGAGGTGCAGGAGTCCTCGTTCCGCTACCCCGGACCGAAGCCGCAGACCAAGGAAGCCGCGATCATGATGATGGCGGACGGGGTCGAAGCGGCGACCCGCTCGCTGTCGACCCACACCGAGGGGGCGATCCGGGCGCGGGTCAGCAAGATCGTCAACTCGGTCGTCGCCGACGGTCAGCTGGACGAGTGCCCGCTCACGCTCAAGGACCTGCACACCGTCGGCGAGACGTTCATCCAGGTGCTGCTCGGCATCCACCACCACCGCATCGAGTACCCCCGCGCCCCCGACCCGTCCGAGAGCAAGGCGCGGGCGATCCCCGCGTCCTCGCTGACGCTCGAGGTGCCGTCGATGACCCCGCCGCCGGACGCCCCCCACCCGCTGGAGCAGGCCGCCGCTGAGCGTATGGGGGCGGCCGACCAGAACCTGGAGCCGGTCGAGATCAGCACGACGGGCGAGCTCGCCCGGAGCGCCCTCGCCGACGCAGAGGCGGCCAAGGACGGCGATGGCTGAGGCCTCCGGGCCGTCTGAGCCCACGGTCTGGATCGACGGTCCCGACGCGGACGCCGCTGCGCTGCGCCCCCGCGCGGTCCAGTTGATGCGTCTGCTCGCGGACCGACCGGAGCTGGCCGACATCCCGCCGCCCCACGAGCTGTCGATCGTGCTCATGGACGACGCCGGCATCCGCCCCCTCAACGCGCGATGGCGGGACGTCGACGCCGCGACGGACGTCTTGGCGTTCCCGATGGGGGAGGGGGGCGTGCTCGGCGACGTCGTGATCAGCCTGGAGACCGCCGCGGGTCGGGTCATCGAAGGTCAGTGGGACTTGATTGACGAGGTCCTGTTCCTCCTCATCCACGGCGCCCTCCACCTGCTCGGCCACGACCACCACGAGGTCGGGGAGCGGGCGGTGATGGAGGCCGCGGAGCAGGCGCTGTGGACGGCGATGGGCCAGCCCGGTACGCTCCGGCCGCCCGAGGGCGAGGAGTGAGTCATGCAGTTGGACGAGCTGAAGTCGAAGATCGGCGAGCTGGGAGAGCGTCTGGCCAAGCTTCGGGGGCATCTTTGACGTCGCCGGCAAGGAAGCTGCGCTCGAAGAGCTGACCGACCGGGCCAACGACCCCGACCTCTGGTCCAACCCCGACACCGCCCGGCAGGTGATGCGCGACAAGGCGCGGGCCGAGAAGGCGATCGGCGTGTTCACGGACCTGCAGTCCCGGTACGACGACGCCGAAGCCGCGGTCGAGTTCGCGGCGGACGACCCCGAGTTCGCGGACGAGGCGGCTGAGGCGCTGCCGGCCCTGGTCGCCGATCTGGACAAGCTGGAGCTCCAGACGCTCCTGTCCGGCGAGGACGACGCGCTGTCAGCGATCATCGACATCAACGCCGGCGCGGGCGGCACCGACGCCCAGGACTGGGCCGAGATGCTGCTGCGGATGCTGAGCCGCTGGGCCGAAGCGAACGGCTACAAGGCGTCGCTGCTGGACCGGCAGGACGGTGAAGAGGCCGGCATCAAGTCCGCCACCCTGAGCATCGAGGGTGACTACGCGTTCGGCTACCTGCGCAGCGAGCAGGGCGTCCACCGGCTGGTCCGGATCAGCCCCTTCGACGCCCAGGCCCGTCGCCAGACCGCGTTCGCCGCGGTCGCGCTCTATCCCGACGTCGACCAGGAGCTGGACGTCGAGGTCTTGGACAAGGACCTCCGGATCGACACCTACCGGGCGTCGGGCGCCGGCGGCCAGCACGTCAACACGACCGACTCGGCGGTTCGGATCACGCACCTGCCGACGGGCGTCGTCGTCCAGTGCCAGAACGAGCGCTCGCAGCACAAGAACAAGGCCTCGGCGATGAAGGTCCTCAAGGCGCGGCTGTACGACTTCTACGCCGCCCAGGCCGCCGCGGAGGCCGAAGCGAAGGCCGCACCAAAACAGAAGATCGAATGGGGCAGCCAGATCCGGTCCTACGTGCTGGCGCCCTACCGGATGGTCAAGGACCTCCGGACCGGACATGAGACCGGGAACGTGGATGCCGTGCTCGACGGGGAGCTGACCCCGTTCATGGAGGCGTGGCTCAGCCAGCAGGCCGGGTCCAGCCCACAGAAGGAGAGTTGAGACCGATGCACTTGAAGAACGCCCTGATCGCAGCCCTGGCGCTGTCCCTCCTGCCGGCCGTCGCGTCGGCGGGCAACCTCGTCGAGATGCGCCATGGCCCTGGAAGACCCTGATCGGCAACGGCACCCCCGGCTGCGACGCGGTCGCGGACTGGCTGGTCGCCGGCGCCGCGGGCGAGGACGACGCCGGCATCGCCGACGCCGCCGCGGCCCTGATCAAGAACGGCACCGACGCCCACGCCGAGGCGGCGCTCACCGTGCTCGCCGAAGGCTCGCTGGAGGTGACTCTGGCGGTGCTCGGCGCGCTGGAGTACCGGCTCGGGATCATCAGCCCCGAGCTGACCGAGGCGGTGCTCGCCAACGGCGGCGACGGCGTGCACAAGGCCGCCGCGGCCGTGTTCATCGGCTACCACAGCGAGGGCACCCTCAAGTTCGTCTACGGCGTGCCGTACTGGGACGAGACCGCGTACTGGGGCGCCCAGACCGCTCCTCCGCAGCACTACGTCGACGCGGTGGCGTCGATGTTCGAGTCGGCCGAGGGAGAGACGCTGGAGTCGCTCCTGAAGTACGCCGGCCGCCACTTCCGGGAGGGCCACCACGACCAGGACGTCTGGGCCCCCTTCCTGATCGCCCACGTCGGCGACAGCGGGGACAACCAGGGGATGGCCAACATCGCCGCCAAGCACCTGGCGTGGGGCGAGCCCGCGGGCATCGAAGAGGCGGTCGACGTCGCCATCGCCGGCGCCAACAAGGAGACGCTGGAGCACATGCTCGACGGCTTCGAGGAGCGGCTGGGCGAGGGTCGGGGCACGCAGCAGACGATCGCGCTGCTGGACAAGATCGCCGGCGGCGGTGACGGCAAGGGTCAGTACAAGCGGGCCGAGAAGCTCGCGAAGAAGTTCCGGAAGAAGGTCTAGGAGCGGGCCGCCGACAGGCGGCCTGCTACAGGCTCATGTCCGGCGAGTCCATCGCCTCCAGCAGATCCACCAGCTCCTTGCGCAGCTTGCGGTCGTCGACCATCACGTCGGCGACGGGGTCGGTCACGTCGCGGCCGTCGCAGCCGCCCCAGGCGTCCGGGTTCATGCAGACGCCGACGTCGGCCCAGCCGTCCTTCTTGCCCTTCTTGCGCGCCCGCTCCAGCCCGGCCCACAGCCGGCCGCCGAGCTCCGCCTTGCGCGCCTCGCCCCACTCGCGGAGCTGGATCGCGCGATCGCGGATCGCCCCGATCTTCGCCTCGAGGTCGGGGTCCTCACGGTCGAGGGCGTTCTTCGCGTCGATCAGCTCGGCCCTCGCGCGGGCCGACTCGTTGTCGATCGCGTCCAGGTACTCGATCGCCTCGGGAATCGACTCCGCCAGGTCGCCCGGGAGCACCCAGGTCGCTCCCACCGTCGCGCCGCCCAGACCCAGCGGGGGCTGGGCCTCGGAGTAGCTCGTCACGCTCGGCCAGCCCTCCGCGGCGACCGCCGCGAACGCGCTCGCGAGCTCCGCGTCCTCGTCCATCAGCTTCGCCAGCTGGTCCGAGACGTCGGTCCCCTCGCAGTCGGCGGACGAGGACGAGCCCCCGGGCCCCTGGATCCCGGCGAGGCCCTGCGCCTTCGACGCGCACTCGACGATCGGATCGAAGCCCTTCGCCGTGAGGGCCTCCCGGGCCCGCTCCAGCGCCGCCGCCGAGCCGTCGATGTAGACGGCCTCCTCCCGCGCGATCTGAGCCTGCACGACGTCCGCCTCGTTCGAGAAGGTCGTCGCCCGCTCGTCCAGGCGCGCGTCCCAGAGCTGGTGCTGAGCGGCATCGACCGCGCCGACCGTCAAGGCGATGTTCAGATCGAGCTCCCCGAGCGAGCGGTTCACCGACGAGATCGTGCGATCCACCGGTCCGAAGCTCTCGGCCGACCGGGCCAACGCCCCACCGAACAGCGACGAGGCGGCCACGACCTTGTCGGGATCGTAGTGGGCCGGCTCGCCGGCGAGGGCCGGGGTGGACGCGCAGAGGAGGCCAGCGAACAGCAGGAGTCGATACATCATCACCTCGAAAGACCGGACTCTAGCGGTATTCGGGGCCCGCGCGGATGGTTTGACCTCGCCGGGGTGTTGCCCTACGGTCCCGCACCGCATCGCGCCTCGCGCGCGTGAGAAAGTCGATAGAAGCGCCCTGCTGAAGCTGCTCCTCGCCCTGCTGTCGCCGCTCTGGGCCCCGCTGGCCCTGCTGTACTGGCTCGCGCGCATCTGCGGGGACGGCCTGCTCTTCCTCTTGGAGAGCTACGGCACCCCCGTCGAGGTCAACAGCGTCGCGCTGAAGATCCCGCTGTATTCGTTCGCCCTCGTCGCCTTCCCCGTGGTCATCACCGTGGAGACCGCGTGGTCGTTCCTCGTGTTCTGCGGCGGCCTCCCGGTGCGGCTCGTGCGGGCCAACCCGTCGGCTGTGCCGGCGTTCCCGCGGTTCATGGCGGGCCTCGTGGTCTTCGCCCTGTCGCCGCTGTGGGTGCCGATCGTCGTGCTCGTCTGGCTCGTGGTCCACCTGGTGTGGGGCATGGGCGTGGTCTCGCTGGCCGACCGGTTGCGCGGGGAGCCGGTCCGCGCCACCAGCCGCGGCCGCTTCGAGACGTTCGTGGCGCTGCGCTACATGCGGGGCCGCAAGGCGGCGGCGGGCATCTCCGTGGTGACCGGGCTGACGATCTTCGGCGTCACCCTGGGCGTCTGGACCCTGGTGGTCGTGCTGTCGGTGATGGCGGGCTTCGAGGCCGACCTGCAGGACAAGATCCTCGGCGCCAACTCCCACATCGTGGTGCTGAGCTACACCAACCAGATCGAGGACTGGGAGCAGGTCAGCGACGAGATCCGCGAGGTGAAGGGCGTCAGCGGGGTGACCCCGTTCGTCTACACCGAGTTCATGCTCCGCAGCGATCACGCCCGGGTCGGCGCGATCTTCAAGGGGATCGATCCCGACACGGTCGGCGAGGTGACCGACCTGCTGGACAACATCAGCCTCGGCCCCAACGGCAAGATCGTGGACGTCGACGAGGCGCGCATCGTCCTGGAGCACCTGGACGACCCCCAGCCCGGCACGCGGGGCCTCATCGCCCCCGAGGACCGCGCCGACAAGAGCCTGCCCGGGATCCTGATCGGCACCGAGATGCAGGCCCAGCTCCGGGTCACCGTCGGGGACGTCGTGCAGGCGGTCAGCCCGCTGTCCGAGCCGGGGCCGATGGGCTCGATGTCAGCGCGCATCGTCGAGTACGAGATCGCCGGGGTCTTCCACTCCGGGATGTACGAGTACGACACGAAGTTCACATACGTAACGCTTCAATCTGCAAGGAATTTCTTGAGGATGGGCGACGCCGTCACGGGGATGGAGGTCAAGGTCGACGACATCTACGACGCCCCGCGGATCGCCGGCCGCATCGGCGCGAAGCTGCAGTACCCCTTCTGGACCCGCGACTGGCAGAAGATGAACGAGCCGCTGTTCGCCGCCCTGAAGCTCGAGAAGGTGGTGATGGGGATCATCCTGACGTTCATCATCGCGGTCGCGTCGATGAACATCATCTCGACCCTGATCATGCTGGGCATCGAGAAGAAGCGGGAGATCGCGATCATGAAGGCGATGGGCGCCGGTCGCTTCGACCTGCTCCGGCTGTTCATCGTCGACGGCCTGCTGATCGGCTTCATCGGAACTGTGCTCGGTCTGGCGGCGGGGCTGAGCACCTGCTTCGCCCTCGCTCGATGGCAGTTCATCGAGCTGGAGTCGGACGTGTACTACGTCGACACGTTGCCGGTGCACGTCTCGCCCGGGCTCGTCGCCGCGGTGGCGGGCCTGGCGATCGTCATCTCGCTGGCCGCCACGCTGTTCCCGGCGTGGCAGGGCAGCTCCCTGGACCCGGTGGAGGGGCTGCGCGATGCCTGACCGCGGAGTAGCCCTCGAGCTGGCCGGCGTCACGAAGGTCTACACGATGGACCACGGGCCGATCCGCGTGCTCGACGGGATCACCCTGGACATCGCCGCAGGGGACGTGTGCGCCATCGTCGGACCGTCCGGCAGCGGCAAGAGCACCCTCCTCAACCTGCTCGGTCTGCTGGACCAGCCGACGGCCGGGATCATCACCTACGACGGCGTGCCGCTTCTGAATTCACGCGCCGATGTGATAGAGGAGTTCCGCAACCGGCACATCGGCTTCGTCTTCCAGTTCCATCACCTGCTGCCGGAGTTCACCGCACTCGAGAACGCGATGATGCCGGCGGTGATCGCGGGAATGACCATGTCGGACGCACGGGCGCAGGCCCGCGAGCTCCTGGATCGCGTCGGGCTGGGCCACAGGATGGCCCACGCGCCCGGCGAGTTGTCCGGCGGGGAGCAGCAGCGGGTGGCCCTCGCGCGGGCGCTGCTCATGCAGCCCCGCCTCGTGCTCGCGGATGAACCGACGGGCAACCTGGATCCGGCCACTGCGGACGCGATCCACGACCTGCTGCTCGAACTGAACGAGGAAGTCGGAACGACCTTGATCGTCGCGACCCACAACATGGCCCTCGCTGAGCGGCTACCACGCACCCTGCGGCTGGTCGAGGGCCGCGTGCACGGGGAGGCCGCCTGATGCGCCCGAGCGTCCGCCTCCTCGGATTGGCCGTGCTCGCCGCCGCCCTCCTGCTGCCGGCGCTGGCGTCGGCCCACCACTCCCTTGGCCAGGTGGTCCGGGAGATCCGCGTCGAGGGCAACGCCAAGGTCGAGACCGAAGCGATCCTGGACAACGTCGACATCGAGCCCGGAGACATCCTGCGCGTCGAGTCGGTCCAGCGGGCGATCCGGGACATCTACCGCCTGCGCTACTTCAAGGACGTTCGCGTCGAGGCCGAGGACGCGCCCGATGGCGGCGTCATCCTGATCGTCAAGGTCCGGGAGAAGCCGGCGGTCCGCGAGGTCATCCTCGAGGGCAACAAGAAGGTCACCACCGACGACATCAAGGAGGTGATGACGATCAAGCCGTTCTCGATCCTGGACGAAGCCAAGGTCCGATCGACGGCGCGCAAGATCGAGGAGCTCTACCTGGACAAGGGCTTCTTCCTCGTCGAGGTGGAGACCACGCTGGAGGGCGGCTCCAACAACGAGGTGACCGTCAAGTACACGGTCCGCGAGGGACGCAAGGTCCTCGTCAAGCAGATCGACATCGTCGGCAACGAGAACCTGACCGACGCCTACCTCAAGCAGCGCCTGCAGACCAAGGGCGCCGGCATCCTCCCCGGCATCGGGCAGGCGGGGACCTACCGCCGCGAGGTCCTCGAGACCGACACCGAGATCATCGCCTACCTGTACAGCGCGTTCGGCTACGTCGACGTGCAGGTCAGCCAGCCCGAGGTCTTCCTCAGCCCCGACAAGCGCTGGGTCTACGCGACGATCCACGTCGACGAGGGTGAGCAGTACCGGGTCGGCACCGTGCAGATCCAGGGTGACCCCCTGGACGTGCGCGATGACGGCCACGTCGTGCCGTTCGAAGAGCTGATGGAGGGGGTGAGGACCACGCCGGGCGAGGTCTACAACCGCATCCAGGTGGCCGAGGACGTCCAGCGCCTCGTCGACCGCTACAGCTCCGAGGGGTACGCCTTCGCCAACGTCATCCCGCTGCCCCGCCAGGACCGCGAGCGCAAGGTCATCGACCTCGTCTTCGACGTGCAGAAGGGCAACGTCATCTACCTGGAAGACGTCGTCATCACGGGCAACCTGGCGACCTGGGACAAGACGATCCGACGCGAAGTGGCGATGATCGAGGGCTCCGTCTTCCGGGGCAGCGAGATCGAGCGGACCCGGCGTCGGTTGGAGCGGCTGGGCTACTTCGAGGACATCAAGATCACCACGCCGCGGGGCGAGGAGGGGGACACCCTCGACCTCGCGATCGACGTGACGGAGAAGCCGACCGGCACCTTCTCCCTGGGCGCCGGCTTCAGCTCGGTGGAGAGCTTCGTGTTCACCGCCAACGTGAGCCGGGCCAACTTCCTGGGGCTCGGCTACACGATGGCCCTGTCGGCCAACCTCAGCCTCGGCCGCAACCTGCGGGAGCGCGGGTTCTTCCGCGGCGAGAACAGCCAGCAGAACATCAGCTTCCAGATCTTCGACCCGTACTTCCTGGACAGCCGGTGGACGGCGTCGCTGTCCGTCTTCGCGATCAACCGGACGTACCTGCTCAGCGAGTTCAGCCGCGGCATGAACATCGCGTTCGGCCACTACCTGGACAAGGGCAACGACGACGCCCAGTTCTCGCTGCGCTACGGCGTCGAGACGGTCGGCCTGACGGCGCTCCGGCCCGCCCAGAAACAGGCGTACGGCGGCCAGCTGTACCGGTCCGGCACCAAGTCGAGCCTCACCGCCAGCCTGATCATCGACAAGCGGGACAACCGCATCGCGCCCACCAAGGGCTGGTACTTCACGACGTCGGCGGAGCTGGCGGGCGGCTTCCGGATCAACGAAGAGCAGGTCCTGAACATCCTCGGCGGCGACTTCCGGTTCGCCCGGCTGCAGCTCAACCTGCGCGGCTACTACCCGCTCGGCACCCCCCTGGTGGTGGCCCGGGCCAACTTCAGCCTCGGCTGGATCACCAGCCTGGACGGCACGCTGGTGCCGTTCACGGAGCGGTACCGCAGCGGCGGCATCAACTCGATCCGCGGGTTCTCGCCGCTGTCCCTCGGCCCCCAGATTCGCCACCTCGTCAACAGCGACCCGAACCACTCGGCGCGCAGCTCGGCGATCGGCGGCACCTTCAGCCTCGTCACG